>DATJXQ010000101.1:0-7399 GCA_035500015.1 Steroidobacteraceae bacterium | reverse complement strand
ACAGCGGTTTGTTCTTCTTCATGAGCGGCTCAAGGCCATGATCGAGAAACAGGAAGCGGACGAGTTCGACGAAGACGAGGATGACAACGCCCTCGACGGCGGTGACGAGGAGGTCGACCTCGCGCGCCTTTCCAGGGACATGGACCTGGCGAGGCGGCGCGGCGCGAAGCAGGGCGTGCCGGCATGGCGCAAGCTGGAGCTGCTGGCCGAGCAGAAGCGCACCGCCGAGCTTACCTCGGACTTCGACGACTACGACCTCGACGAACCCAGGCATGGCGGCAAGCGCCTGAGCATCCGCCTGTAAGGGGCAGGTGCCCCGGCGCGCCGGGTGCTAGTGGAAGTCGTGGCCGCCGAAATGCAGCGCGCCGATCAGCGGCGTGCGGTCGGCGATGTCGCGCGCGATCACGTGCGTGACATCCGATTCGCGCTGCAGCTCGCCGCGCACCTCCATCAGCCGGGCATTGACCAGCACGTCGTTGCGTTTCTCGCCGAGCCGGCGCCATACCAGCACATTGACCTGGCCGGATTCATCCTCCAGCGTCACGAAGGTGACGCCGCTGGAAGTGGCCGGGCGCTGCCGGGCGGTGACCAGGCCCGCCACGCGCACCTGGCTGCCGCTGGCCATCGCATCCAGTTGCCCCGCAGCCAGGATGCGCGCGGCAGCAAGCCGCCCGCGCAGCAGCGCCAGCGGGTGACGCCCCAGCGTGAATCCCAGCGCGCGGTAATCGGCGAACACATCCTCGGCCTCGGTGGGCACCCGCAGCAGCGGCCGGGCTGCCTCCTGCGCGGCATCGGGCGCCGCCGGCAAGGGCGGCAGGTAGCCGGCCACGCTCCAGAAAGCCAGGTGCCGGTGCTCGTCGAAGCCGGCCAGTGCGCCGGCCGCGGCCAGCACTTCCAGGTCGCGCCGGGCGAGTCGGGCACGGTTGCCCAGGTCGCGGAAGCTGTCGAAGGGCGCCGCGCGCCGCGCCGCGACGATGCGTTCGCCGGCGGCTGCCGTAAGGGAATGCACGCAGCGCAGTCCCAGCCGCAGCGCGGGGCCGCCGCCCTCGCCGGCCTCGAGCGTGCAATCCACGTCGCTGGCGCGCACGTCCACCGGCAGCACGGCCACGCCATGCGCGCGCACATCGCGCAGCAGCTGCGCCGGCTGGTAGAAGCCCATGGGCTGGCTGTTGAGCAACGCGGCGGTGAACGCCGCCGGATGATGGTGCTTGAGCCACGCGGAAACCCAGGCCAGCAGCGCGAAACTCGCCGCATGCGCCTCGGGAAAACCGTAATCCGAGAAGCCGCGGATCTGCGCCAGGATGCGCTGCGCGAACTCTTCCGTGTAATTGCGTTCGCGCATGCCGGCCAGCAGCTTCTGCTCGAAGCGCTCGATGCCGCCGCGGCGCTTCCACGCGGCCATCGCGCGGCGCAGCTGGTCGGCCTCGCCGGGCGTGAAGCCGGCAGCCACCTCCGCCAGTTTCATCACCTGTTCCTGGAAGATCGGCACGCCCAGCGTGCGCCCGAGCACGCCACGCACCGCATCGCTGGGATAGGTCACGTCCTCGATGCCCGCGCGGCGGCGCAGGTAGGGATGCACCATGTCGCCCTGGATGGGTCCGGGCCGCACGATGGCCACCTCGATCACCAGATCGTAATACTTCTCCGGCTTCAGGCGCGGCAGCATCGACATCTGCGCGCGCGATTCGATCTGGAACACGCCGATGGTATCGGCGCGGCTGATCATCCGGTAGACGGCCGGGTCTTCCGCCGGCACGGTGGCGATGGTCAGCGGCTCCTCACGGTGGAAATCCGCGACCAGGCCGAAGCACTTGCGGATCGCAGTGAGCATGCCGAGTCCCAGCACGTCCACCTTCAGCAGCCGCAGGTCTTCCAGGTCGTCCTTGTCCCACTGGATCACGGTGCGATCGGCCATCGCGGCGTTCTCCACCGGCACCAGTTCCGCCAGCGGGCCCTCGGAGATCACGAAGCCGCCCACGTGCTGCGACAGGTGGCGCGGGACGTTCACCAGCAGCTCCGCCAGTTCCAGCAGCCGCGCCATGGCGGGTTCCCCGGTATCGATGCCCGCCTCGTCCCAGCGCACCGTACGCAGCGAATGACCGCGCCAGCCGCGCGTGGCATGCACCAGCGCACGCGCCGCCGCCGGGTCGATGTCCAGCGCGCGGACCAGGTCGCGCAGCGCGCTGCGCGCGCCGTAGGTGATGACGGTGGCCGCCAATGCCGCGCGGTCGCGGCCGTACTTGCCGTAGATATACTGGATGACCTCCTCGCGCCGCTCGTGCTCGAAATCCACGTCGATGTCCGGCGGCTCGTCGCGCTCCTTGGAAATGAAACGCTCGAACAGCATCTCCAGCCTGTCGGGGCCGGTGGCGGTGACGCCCAGGCAGTAGCACACGACGGAATTGGCGGCCGAGCCGCGGCCCTGGCACAGGATGCCCCGCCCGCGGGCGAAGCGCACCACGTCGTGCACCGTGAGAAAGAAAGGCTCGTAACGCAGCGCGGCAATGAGATCGAGCTCCTTTTCGATCAGCGTGCGTGCGCGTGGCGGCGGGCCTTCCGGCCAGCGCACGGTCGCGCCCTCCTCCACCAGCTGCCGCAGCCAGCTGGCCGGCGTGTGACCCTCCGGCACCAGCTCGCGCGGATATTCATAGCGCAGCTCATCCAGTGAAAAGCGGCAGCGCGCGGCGATCGCCGCCGTCTCGGCCAATAGCTCCGGCGGATACAGGCGGGCCAGCTCCGCGCGCGGCCGCAGGTGCCGCTCGCCATTGGCGAACAGCCGCCGGCCGGCTTCGCGCAGCGTGACGCGGTGGCGGATCGCCGCAAGCGCATCCTGCAGCGGCCGGCGCGCCGCCTCGTGCATGTGCACGTCGCCGCAGGCCACGCAGCGGATGCCGAGCCGGGCGGCAACCGCCAGCGCTGCGGCCAGCAGCGCGGCATCGCGGCCGCTGCGCAGCAACGCAACGCCCAGCCACAACGCGCCGCCATGACGGGCGGCGAGCCATTCACCCTGCGCCAGGCCGTCGGCGGCGGCATCCAGCAGCAGCTCGCCGGGACGCCACAGCAACAGGCAATCCGCCGTGCCATCCGCGGCGGGCGGCGCGATGCACCCGGCCAGGTCCGCGCGCGTGAGGCGATAGGCACCCTTGGGAGCCGCGCGCCGGCCGCGCGTGATCAGCTGGCAGAGCTGGCCGTAGCCGCGGCGCGTGGCGGCCAGCACCACGAGCTGCAGTCCGCACTCCAGCGTGAACTCCGCGCCAACGATGAACGGCAGGCCCGCTTCCTTCGCCGCCGCGTGCGCGCGCACCACGCCGGCCACCGAGCATTCGTCGGTCAGCGCCAGCGCGCGATAGCCCAGCTCGTGCGCGTGGCCGACCAGCTCGGCGGCGTGCGAGGCGCCGCGCAGGAAACTGAAATTGCTCAGCGCATGCAGCTCGGCGTATTCAGGCAAAGCAGCCATGCACGAACCAGCCCCGCGTGGCCGCGCCTTCGCGGAAGATCCACCAGCGCGCACCATCGGCCGTGCGCGCGAGGTAGTAGTCGCGCACGACCTCCCCGCCATCCCACCAGCCGGATTCGATGCGTTCCGGGCCGCTGAGCAGCGTGAGTTCCTGTCCCTGGAGCAGCAGGCGCGATACCCGGCCCGCGCCATCACGGATGACTGCCAGCGGCCGCGGCACGGCCAGCAGGCCAAGCGGCCGGGCAGCGCCGGCCGGCGATGCGGGTGGAACAACGCGCGCCGCCGCGACCGACAGCGGAAACCATACCTCGCGGGATTCGCGTTCCGGCCGATGCTCGTCGACTTGCGCCACGCCGTGCACCGCGCGCTCGCCCAGCCGCGCCATCAATGTCTGCAGGAATTCCGGCGCCTGCGCCGCCATCGCACCACCGCCATGCTCGCCCGGCGCCCACAGCGGCGCACTGGCCGCGAGGAAACGCCGCAACCGCCCGGCCGCAAGCTCCATGCGGCGCACGGGCCCGGCCAAAGCCAGGGATTCCAGCCGCGCGGCCAGCAACGCGGCGAAACGCGCGGCGCGATACTCGGGCACCACGCAGCGCAGGATGCAGCAAACCGGCATGGCGCGGCGGTGATGCAGCCGCAGCCGCAGCGCCACCACGCCGCGCTGGCGCTCGCGCAGGAATTCCTCCAGCCGCGCGAGCGCCGGCCCGAGCAGCGCGAGCAGGCGCTCGCGGTCGATGGTCTCGTGATCCGGATCGATGCATTCATGGAACCGCGGCGCCGGCGCGAACCGTACGCGCGGATCGGGCCTGCCGCCGGTGAGCCGGTCGAGCTCGTCCAGCCGCTCCGGCCCGATGCGGCGCGCGAGCCCGGCGCGCGGCAGGCGCAGCAGCTCGCCCAGCGTGACGATGCCCATGCCGCCGAGCCGCGCCAGTTCCTCTTCCGGCCAGCGCAGGTGCACGAGCGGCAGCGGCGCGAGCCGCCCCATGAGCCGCGCGGGGCTCGTGATGCAGCAGTTGCGGCCGGCGCGCGCCAGCAGCACCGCCGCCAGTGGCGTGGGCGCGAGCGCCAGCTGCAGCGGCCGCGGGAACGCGGCGCGCAATGCGCGCAGCAGTTGTTCGAGGCCGCCGAAGAGGCGGCGGCTGCCGGCCAGTTCCAGCAGCACCGCGTCGGAGGATTCCACCGCCACGCGCGGAGTGAAGGCCTGGCCACGTTTCACCAGCACCGCCAGCGCCGCCGGGAACGCCTCGCCCGGCAGATCATCCACTGCGCCGGCCGCGCCGCCGAGCTGCACCGCGAGCCACAGTTCGCGCGCTTCCCGCGGCTCAGGCAATGCGGTTGGGGGCGCGGCCCGGCGTGCGCGTGCCGGCACGGCCGGCGCCGGCGGATCGAACAGCAGTGACTGCAGGGAATTCATGGCAGCGCCAGCTCGATGCTGCGCGGCGCGATGCCGCGGCCCTTCAGCAGTTCCAGCCGCAGATGCGTGGCCGTGCGCCGTGCCAGCAGGCGCAGCGTGGCCGCCGTGGGCGTGGCCAGCGCGCGCAGCGGACGGATCAATACGCCCAGCGCCGCGCCCCGTGCCGCGGCAAGCGCCAGGCGCCGCAGCGCGGTCATGCCGGCTCTTTCCGGCCACGCGAAAGCCATGGCGCAGACTCCCGACTGCAGCGCCTGCTCCAGCGCCCACAATGGCTCGGCCGCGCGCGCCACCAGCAGCCGGTCGAGCCGCACGCCCGCCGCGCGCCAGGCCGGCGCGAACAGTTCGAAGGGCGGCGCGATGAAGGCGCAGCAGCGCGGCGACTCGCCATGGGTGAGGTAGCGGATCAACGGGTTCCACAGCGTGAGCTCGCCGTGACCACTGCCGGTGGTGATGATCTCGATCAATCCCTGGCGCGGCCAGCCGCCGCCAGGCAGCGCGGCATCGAGCGCGGCGAAACCAGTGGAGAAGCTCTCAAGCGCCGCCGCGCCGCGCCCCCGCCACAGGGAGGGATGCCTTAGCAGCGCTTCAAGCTGCGCCTGATGGGCCTGACCGGACATGCCGCCATCTCAAAGGCCAAGGCCCTTGCCGCGGCGGACCACGCCGACCACCACGCCCTCGATCAGCATGGCCTGCTGCTTGAGATCGACCTTGATGGGCTCGAAATCCTCGTTCTCGGGCAGCAGCCACACCACCGGGCCTTCCTGGCGGTAGCGCTTCACGGTGACATCGTTCTCGAGCCGCGCCACGATGATCTGCCGGTTGCGCACATGGGGCGTGCGATGCACGGCGACCAGGTCGCCATCGAGGATGCCGGCGTTCTTCATGCTCATGCCCACCACCTTCAACAGGTAGTGCGGCTGTGGATGGAACACGGAAGGATCGATCTGCAGGTGATCCTCGATGTTCTGCTCGGCGAGGATGGGACTGCCCGCGGCCACGCGGCCGATCAGTGGCAGGCCCATCTGCTCGCGCAGGGAATCCTTCAGCTGGATGCCGCGCGAGGCGCCGGGCAGCAGCGTGATGACACCCTTGCGCTCCAGCGCGCGCAGGTGCTCCTCGGCGGCGTTCGCCGACCTGAAGCCCAGCTCGCCGGCGATCTCCTTGCGGGTCGGCGGCATGCCGGTTTCCTGTACCGTACGCTGGATGAGCCGCAGTATTTCGGTCTGGCGTGGCGTGAGGTCGGAATCAGTCATGCGAGGCTTCCCGGCTGTGAATGTGTACAGTGTACTGTGGTTTTATACAGCTGCGGCCAGTATTTGGCAAATATCCTGACGCAAACGCCGCAACAGCATGAATCGGCGTGAAAAAATCCTCGACGTCGCCATCATTGGTGCAGGCCACAACGGCCTGACCTGCGGCGCCTACCTCGCCCAGGCCGGCCTGTCGGTGGCTCTCTTCGAGCGCCGCGGCATCATCGGGGGCACCGCCGTCACCGAGCAATTCCATCCCGGCTTCCGCAACTCCACGGCCAGCTACACGGTGAGCCTGCTGCATCCGCGGGTGATCCGCGAGCTGCGCCTGCGCGAGCATGGCCTCACCATCGTCGAGCGCCCGCTGCTCAACTACGTGGTGGAGGCAGAAGGCCGCGGCCTGCGCATCGGGCCCAGGGGCGAGGACACCCTGCGCCACTTGGCCACGCGCTCGCCGCGCGACGCCGAACGCCATGGCGCATACCAGGCGCAGCTGGCCACCGGCATTGCGCTGCTGAAGGACCTGCTGCTGCGCACGCCGCCGACGGACCTGAAGCGCTGCACGGACCTGTGGTCGGCGCTGCGCATCGGCCGCGCCTGGCGCGCGCTGCCGCTGGAATCGCAGCGCGTGGTGCACGAACTCTTCACGCGCAGCGCCGGCGACCTGCTGGACGGCTGGTTCGAGGACGAAGGATTGAAGGCCGCATACGGCTTTGATTCCATCGTCGGCAACTACGCCAGTCCCTACACACCGGGCAGCGCCTACGTGCTGCTCCACCATGCCTTCGGCGAGGTCAACGGCAAGCCCGGACAGTGGGGACACGCCCTCGGCGGCATGGGCGCCATCACGCAGGCGATGGCACGCGAAGCCGCGGCGCATGGCGCGCGCATCCAGGCCGATGCGCCCGTGCGGCGCGTGCTGGTGGAAAAAGGCCGCGCCGCGGGGCTGGAGCTGGAGGATGGCCGCGTGGTGCGCGCGCATCGCGTGGCCGCCAACGTCAATCCACGCATGCTCTATCTGCAGCTGCTCGGCAGTGGCGAGGTTCCCGCCGAAATCCGCGCGCGCATGCAGCGCTGGCGCGCGGGCTCGGCCAGCTTCCGCATGAATGTGGCGCTCGCCGAACTGCCGCGCCTGGATGCCAGCGGCGCCGGCGGCAGCGACATCCACCGCTCCGGCATCCTGCTCGCGCCCACGCTGCAGTACATGGACCGGGCGTATCTGGACGCGCGCAGCGCCGGCATGTCCCGCGAACCGGTGATCGAGATGCTGATCCC
>DATJXQ010000100.1:0-24787 GCA_035500015.1 Steroidobacteraceae bacterium | reverse complement strand
CACGCCCTCGCGTTTGTCTTTCTTGCATTGCTGATTGTGAAGCCCCTGCAGTTTGCATGGGTGTTGCTTTGTGTCCTTGCCATAGATGTGATTTGGGCATTGTTTACCTACTTCGCATCGTCCTCACGTTCGCCAAATGCGGCGGAAGGGAAATGGGGGGTTATTAACCTCGTGTTTTCAGTGATTGGTGTGTGCTTCTTGGCGTGGAATGGCCTCTATCCTCTAGCTACATTTGAGCCAATAAGACTCAGCATTCTTATTGTTGCTTTTACTGTCTTGAGAACCGTTGTCGATTACGCGTGGTGCCGTCGCTTTTATTTCCCCGAGTAGGACTACCTCTGAAATCTGATTAACGTCTACCGGAAGTCGACCGAGCGACGATCATCGGTGATGTAACTCCGCATGTTCCGCAGTGTTTCCAGTCGTCGGCCGGCGTCCAACCAGCAATATCTGCACAAGAATCCGGGTGGGTATTGCGGGTTGGGAAGGTGTGGAGTCCGCTTTGATTCTGCGGAATCGCGGGCGGGCCGGGGCTGATGTCTACGGGAAGTCGACCGGAACTCTATCGGCTGGGGGAGTTCGTTATGAAGGGAGTCGCGGTGGAGTCCAGTTTCATTGAGCAGGGCAGCAGCGCTCAACCGCACTCGGCAAGTCATTTTCGGGAATACTGTGCTGTAGTCTGTAGTACAGCAACATGCATCGGCCTCAAGAAAACTTTGCGTCGTGAACTTCCTCAACCAATCCGTCGCTGACGAGTACGCCCGGTGCGTAGAAAAGGTCGGTCCAGACCCGTTTTCAAGTGGCGGTGTGGGGTTGCACGACGTCCTGCGTGCTCATTTCTTCATCGTCGACCACTTCATGGGTTCGGAGTATGGGATCGGTGGTGTTGGTCCAAGGGATATTAACCTTCTGCACTCTGCCGTTTCACGCCAATACGTGGCGTTTGGTATGAGAGACAAGTGGGCGGAGCCGTTACAGAAATGCGCGACGCTGCTGTTTGGACTAGTCAAGGATCACCCGTTTCATGATGCCAATAAGCGCACTGCATTTCTGACCTGCCTGTATCAGCTTGAAGCGAATCCGATAAAACGAGTTCCTACCGTTTCTCAGAAGGAGTTTGAGGACTTCATTGTTGAAGTCGCCGACAATAAACTTGATAGGTACCGTCGCTATGTTGATTTGAAGAAAGATGGTCCAGATCCAGAGGTTCACTTTATCCACCACTTCTTGAAGCAAAACACACGTGTGATCGACAAGCGGCGGTATACGGTGACGTTCCACGTGTTGAACCAAATACTGAAGAAGTACGGATTTGAACTGGTGAATCCGGATCGCAACTACATAGACTTGGTGCGTATCAAGGAGGATCGAGGGTTGTTTGGGCTTCGGAAAAATCCGCACATCAAGCGCGAGAAGATTGCGAACGTCGGATTTCCGGGATGGACCAAGCAGGTCAGCGACGGAGACCTGAAAAAGATACGCGCGGCCACTGGTCTCACGGCAGAGAAGGGATACGACTCTCGCGTACTGTTTGGAGGCGAGGACCCGTTGCCCGTCCTAATTTCAAGGTATGAGGAGCCGCTTAGTCGACTCGCGGATAGGTAGATCGAGTCTGGTCCACCGCGGGAACCTCATCGAGGTCTACCGAAAATCGACCGGACCACGAACATCGGTGATCTAACTCTGCATCTTCCGTGGCGTTTCCAATCGCCGCCCGGCGTCCCACCAGCAGTATCTGCACGAGAATCCGAACGGCTATTGCAGCATTAGAGGGTGTGGGGCGAAGTTCGACCCGTAGCCGCTTATGTGAAGTCGTTGGCGGTTTCGGCTGGGCTATTCCTGCTACAAGAACATCTGCGCTGTCGGCAGGGAAGGGTCCGAGATGAGCGATGCTGAAACGAAGAATTGCCCCTATTGCGGCCTATAATTGCCAGCGAGGTTCCCGGAATTTTCCCAAGGAGCGTGTCATGAGCGCGAACGCCAAGGGTATTCAGCAGAAGGTTCACGAACTGGCTGAACAACTTCCCGAGGATGCCACCTGGGAAGACGTCATCGAAGAGGCCGGATTCCGCAGGGCAGTCGAGGCCGGAATCGCCGCTGCGGATCGTGGCGCATTCGCGTCGGATAACGATGTTCGGGTTACATTTGCCAAGTATGGTGTCAAGGTATGAGGGTGGAGGAAATCGCCATGTCTACGGCCAAGGAAGAAATCGCCCGTCTCGTTGACTCCCAGCCCGCTGACAGTACGCGGGAGGAAATCGTTCGGGAATTGGCATTTCACGTCATGGTCGAGCGCGGCCTGGCTGATTCCGATGCGTGCCGGACATTGTCGAACGCCGACATGGAGCGTCGTATCCGTTCATGGCACAAATAGCCTGGACGCTTGAGGCCGAGCGCTGGCTATCGGATATCTACGAGTACATTGCCGCCGACAATCCTGCTGCGGCCGAGGATACCATTCATGGTATCTACGACAGGGTTCAGGTCCTGAAGATGTTCCCCGAGTGCGGCTCGCGCTATTGGGCATCGGAGTGCCATGTGCGAATACTGCTCTATGGGCACTATCGGATTGCCTATCTGGTCAAGGATGATGGCAACGTCGACGTTCTTGGCATTTTCCACGGAGCGTTGGACATCAGCAGGTACTCGTTTTGAGGTCCACCGCTGAAACAAAATCGACGACTACCGAAAGTCGTGAACTTGCTGCCCGTGGGGGCTTGATTCCAATCTACTTGCGCCAGAAGCTGCGCGTGAACAGGATCAGGAAGGTGAAGATCTCCAGCCGCCCGAGGAACATGGCCAGCGTGCAGATCCACGTCTGCAGGTCGCTGAGCGCCGCATAGTTGGTGGCCGGGCCCACCACGCCGAGTCCGGGGCCGGCGTTGTTGACCGAGGCGATGATGGCGGTGAAGGCGCTGATGAAATCCATGCCTGCGGCCAGCAGCGCGAAGGTCAGCAGCAGCACCGTCATGAAGTACACGAACACGAAGGCCAGCACCGAGTAGATCACGCGGTTGGGCACCACCTGCCCGGCGATCTTCAGCGGCGCCACCGCCGCCGGGTGCACCAGCACGAACATCTCGCGCCGCGCCTGCTTGATCATGATCAGCGCGCGGAACAGCTTGATGCCGCCGCCGGTGGAACCGGTGCTGGGGATCACGCAGGTCAGGAACAGCATCCACATCGGCGCGAAGATCGGCCAGCGGGAATAGTCCTCGGTGACGAAGCCCGAGGTCGTGGCCAGCGCCACCACGCTGAAGGCGGTGTGGCGGAAAGTGGTGGCCAGGTCCGGGTACAGGCCGGCCAGCCGGACCAGCAGCGTGATGCCGGCGAGGCTCGAGCCCAGCCACAGCAGCATCCAGCGCGCCTCCGGGTCGCGGCGGTAGGCGCCGGGGTCGGCCCGGCGCAGCGCCGCGTAGTGCGTGCTGAAATTCACCGCGGCCAGCAGCATGAACACGATCATCACGAACTCGATCAGCGGCGAATGGAACCAGGCGATGCTGGCATCGTGCGTGGAGAAGCCGCCCAGCGACATCACCGAGAAGCCATGGCAGATCGCGTCGAACAGCGACATGCCGGCGCCCCACAAGGCCAGGATGCAGGCCACGGAGATGCCGGCGTAGGAGAGCCACAGCGCCTTGGCCGTCTCGGTGATGCGCGGGGTCAGCTTGGCGTCCTTCACCGGCCCCGGCGCCTCGGCGCGGTACATCTGCATGCCGCCGACGCCCAGCAGCGGCAGCACCGCCACCGCCAGCACGATGATGCCCATGCCGCCCAGCCAGTGCAGCGCGCAGCGCCACAGGTTGATGGCATGCGGCAGGCTGTCCAGCCCGTTGATGACGGTGGAACCGGTGGTGGAAAATCCGGACATGCTCTCGAAGAACGCGTCGGTGAACGACAGATGCGGCGCGCCCAGCATCATCGGCACCGCCGCGTCCGCGGTCACCGCGATCCACGACAGGCTGACCAGCAGGTAGCCGTCGCGGGGCTTCAGCTCGGCGCGGAAACGGCGCGTGGCCAGCAGCAGCAGCGCGCCCGCCGCCAGCGTCACACCCGCGCACCGCAGGAACACCTCCAGCGCCTCGTTCTCGCCGTAGATCAGCGCGGTGGCCACCGGCAGCAGGTAATAGCAGGCGAACAGCGCCAGCAGCGCGCCCAGTACATTGAGGATCGCCAGCAGCGAGCGCATCAGTCGGACTGGAACAGCCGCTGCACGGCGTCGATCTGCCGCCGGTCGGCCAGGAACACGATGACGTGGTCCTCGGCCTCCACCGGCGTGTCGTGGTGGGCGATCACCACCTTCTCGCCGCGCACCAGCGCCACGATCGAGGCACCGTTGGGCATGTCGATCTCCCCGACGCGCCGCCCCACCACGCGCGAGCGGCCCTCGCCGCCGTGCACCACGGTTTCCAGCGCCTCGGCCGTGCCCCGCCGCAGCGAATGCACGCGCACCACGTCGCCGCGGCGCACGTGCGCCAGCAGCGAGCCGATGGTCACGGTCTGCGGCGAAACGGTGATGTCGAGGCTGCGGTTCTCCATCAGCTCGCCATAGGAGGGGCGGCTGATGATGGCCAGCACCTTGCGCGCGCCCAGCCGCTTGGCGAGCATCGCCGACAGCACGTTGGCTTCCTCGGAGTTGGTCACCGCGGCGAACACGTCCGCGTCGTCCACGTTCTCCTCGATCAGCAGCTCCTCGTCCTGCGCGTCGCCGCCCAGCACGGTGGTGTTTTCCAGCTGCTCGGATACGCGGCGCGCCCGCTCCGGGCTGCGCTCGATCAGCTTCACCTGCATGTCCTTCTCGAGCAGCCGCGCGAGGCGGAAGCCGATGTGGCCGCCGCCGGCGATGATGACCTTGCGGATCCGCCCTTCGGCGCGCGTGATCTCGTTCATCATGCGGTGGATGTGGTCGCGAGCGGCCACGAACACGATCTCGTCGCCCTCCTGCACCACGGTGTCGCCGGCGGGCTCGAGGAAGCGGCCGTCGCGGTAGATCACCGCGATGCGCGCGTCGGCGTTGGGCATGTGGTCCTTCAGCGTGCGCAGCTGCTGGCCGACCAGCAGGCCCCCGCGCCTGGCGAGCATGCCCACCAGCCGCACGCGGCCGTCGGCGAAATCCGCCACGTACAGCGCGCCGGGGTTGCGGATCACCCGCTCGATGTATTCGGTGACCAGCTGCTCGGGATTGATCCACACGTCCACGGCCAGCATGCCCTCGCTGAACAGCCGGCCGTGGCTGGTGTACTCGGGCGCGCGGATGCGCGCGATCTTGGTGGGCGTGCGATACAGCGCATGCGCGATCTCGCAGGCCACCATGTTCACCTCGTCGGAGCTGGTCAGCGCCACCAGCAGGTCGGTGCTGGCGATGCCGGCCGCCTCGAGCACGGGCGGGAAGGAGGCGTTGCCGGCCACGGTGCGCACGTCCACGCGGCCCTGCAGCTCGCGCAGCACTTCCTCGTTCGCGTCCACCACGGTGACTTCGTTGTCCGGTTCGCGCGCCAGCAGGTAGGCGGCCGCGCGGCCTACCTGGCCCGCGCCGAGTATCAGTACTTTCATCGCACCACTTCCAGGTTGGCGTAGGAGAGCATCAGCCATTTGGCGCCCTGCCGCTCGAAATTCACCTGTACGCGCGCCTGCGGCCCCTGGCCCTCCAGGTTCAGGATCACGCCGTCGCCGAAGCGGCCGTGGCGCACGCGCGCGCCGAGCCTGATGCCCGGCGCCGCTGTTTCCTCGCGCGGTGTGCGGAACGGCGTGGCGGGCTGCGCCGGCCGGTAGGCCGCGCCGATGACCGGGCGCGCCAGCTGGATGCGCGGCCGCACCTCCTCGATCAGCTCTCCGGGGATCTCGGCGATGAAGCGCGACGGCGTGCCGAAACTGTCCATGCCGTGCAGCCGGCGCTGCTCGGCATAGCTGATGTACAGCTGCTTCATCGCGCGCGTGATGCCCACGTAGCACAGCCGGCGTTCCTCCTGGAGGCCCTCGAGGTCATCGATGGAACGCTGGTGCGGGAACAGGCCGTCTTCCATGCCGGCGAGGAAGACAATGGGGAATTCCAGGCCCTTGGCGGTGTGCAGCGTCATCATCTGCACGCAATCCTCCCATTCCTCCGCCTGGCCCTCGCCGGATTCCAGTGCCGCGTGCGCGAGGAATGCCGCGAGCGGCGGCAATTTCTCGCCCTCGGCGCCGGGGCTCACCGCGTCGGCATCGAAGCCGCGCGCGGCGCTGACCAGTTCCTCCAGGTTCTCGAGGCGCGCCTCGCCCTTGTCCTGCTTGTCCTTGCTGTAGTGTTCGACCAGGCCCGAGTTCTGGATCACGTGGTCGATCTGCTCATGCAGCGGCAGGCCGCGGGTGTCCTGCTGCAGCTGGTCGATGAGCTTCAGGAAGCCCAGCAGCGCGCTTGCGCCGCGGCTGCCGAGCTCGGCCGGCGAGGGCGAGCCCGGCGTGCCCGACAGCATCGCCGCCGCGGTCTGCCACATGGAGCCGGCGGCGGCGCGCGCGGCGGCGCGCAGGCCATCCACTGATTTCGCGCCGATGCCGCGCGTGGGCAGGTTCACCACGCGCTCGAACGAGGCGTCATCGTCGCGGTTGCTGATGAGCCTGAGATACGCCAGCGCATCCTTGATCTCGGCGCGCTCGTAAAAACGCAGGCCGCCATAGACGCGGTATGGGATGCGTGCGGTCAGGAAGGCTTCCTCGAAGGCGCGCGACTGCGCGTTCGAGCGGTACAGGATGGCCACCTCGCGCCGCAAGCCCCCGTGGCGCGCCCACTCGTTGATGCGCTGCACGGCGAAATCCGCCTCGTCGCGCTCGTTGAACGCCGCGTACAGCCGGATGCGCTCGCCCTTGCCGCCGCTGGTCCACAGGTTCTTGCCCAGCCGCCCGGAGTTGTGCTCGATCAGCGCATTGGCCGCGCCGAGGATGTTGCCGGTGGAGCGGTAGTTCTGCTCCAGCCGGAACAGCTGCGCGTTCGGGTAGTCGCGTGTGAACTGCTTCAGGTTCTCGACGCGCGCGCCGCGCCAGCGGTAGATCGATTGATCATCGTCGCCCACCACGAACGGGCTGCCCCCGGGCCCGGCCATCAGCTTCACCCATTCGTACTGGATGGCATTGGTGTCCTGGAATTCATCCACCAGCACCTGCGTGAAGCGCGCGCGGTAATGCGCCAGCAGTAAGGCATTGCCCCGCAGCAGCTCGAAGGCGCGCAGCAGCAGCTCGGCGAAATCCACCACGCCGCTGCGGCGGCAGGCCTCCTCGTACACCTCGTACAGCTTCACCAGCATCTGCTGCATGGGGTCGTGCCCGGGCCGCACCTGGCCGGGACGGATGCCGTCGTCCTTGAGCTTGTTGATCCAGTACTGCACGTCGCGCGGCACGAAGCGCGTCTCGTCGAGTTCCTGCTGGCGGATCACCTTCTTGATCAGCCGTTGCTGGTCCTCGCTGTCGAGGATCTGGAAGCCCGGCGGCAAACCGGCGAGCGCATGGTGGAGCCGCAGCAGCCGGTGCGCGATGCCGTGGAAAGTGCCCACCCACATGGCGCCGCCCGGCACGCCCAGCAACTTCTCGATGCGATGGCGCATCTCGGCCGCCGCCTTGTTGGTGAAGGTGACCGCGAGGATGTTGTGCGGTGAGGCGCCCAGCGCCGCGATGCTCCATGCCACGCGGTGCGTCAGCACGCGCGTCTTGCCGCTGCCGGCGCCGGCCAGCACCAGCGTCGGGCCGGCCGGCGCGGTGACCGCGGCGCGCTGTTCGTCGTTCAGCGGGTTGAGGATCGGAGAGACGTCCATGGAGCGCGCTTATTCTACGCGCGCCACCGACCCTTCGGCGTACCGCAGCAGCTCGGTGGCCAGCACCAGGATCACCGGCCCGCCGATGAAGCCGATCGGGCCGAATGCCGCGACGCCGCCGATCACGCCGAGGAACACCAGCAGCGTGGGCACCGGCGTGTAGCGCGAGATGATCAGCGGCCGGATGAAGTTGTCGGCGGTCGATACCACCCCGCCCCAGGCGAGCAGGAAGATCGCGAGGCCTATGCTGCCCGTCGCGAACAGGTACAGCACGCCGGGCACCCATACCAGCGCGGCGCCGCCGAAGGGCAGCAGCGCCAGCAGGCTGGCCAGCACGCCGAACACGATGGGACCGGAAAGACCCGCGATCGCGAAGCCGATGGTCACCAGCAATCCCTGCGCCAGCGCCGTCAGGCCGCAGCCGTAGACCACCGCGCGCAGCACCTTGCCGAGCCGCGTGAACAGCGCCTCGCGCCGGCCCGGGCTGAGCGGCAGCAGCGCGATGATGCGGGCGAACCACCGGCTGCCGTCGCGCAGCGCGAAGAACAGCACGAACAGCATCAGGAAGAACCGCAGCACCATGCCGGCGGCGCTGAGGAATACCACGCCGCCGGAGCGCGCCAGCCGGCCGGCCCATTGCTGCACGCCGTCGTGCAGATACTGCTGGATGTCCCCGGGCTGCACGTCGAAGCGCGCCGCAAGCCATGCGGCGTACGACGCCACCCGCGGATGCTGCGCGGGATCCAGCCAGCGGTTCAGGTCGAACAGGTCCGGATTGTGCTGCAGCGCTGCGCCAAGGCTGGTGAGCTGCCTGCCGAAGGCCAGCGCCAGCAGCGACAGCGGCGTGACGATGGCGATCGGCGTGAGTGCGGTGAGCAGCGCGGCGGCAAGGGTGGCGCGGCCCCTGAAGCGCCGCGTCAGCGCCGTCTGCAACGGCAGCATCAGGAAGGCGAGGATGCCCGCCCACGCGATGGGCAGGATGAAGGGGCGCAGCACCAGCCAGATGGCCAGCACCACCAGCGCGACCACCGCCACCGCGAACCAGCGGCGCAGCATCCTGCTGTCAGTTCCGTAGGGCATGCTCCCTCACCAGCTGTTGCGCAGTTCGCGCAGCCGCACGAACACCTCGCGCGGCGCGGGCTGCCGCGGCAGCTGCGGGAATTCGCGGCGCAGTCCGTCGATGACCTCGGCGCTGTCGAGCCGCAGGAAGGTGTTGAAGCGCCGTTCCTCGGCCAGCGTGGTCACCGGCATCGCCGGCGGCGCGGTTCCGGCGAGCTGGTTCTTCATCTGCAGCGCGGCGGCGTTGCCCGGTTCGCGGGCCAGTGTGAAGTTCAGGTTGTTGACGAGGTACTCGTGCCCGGGATAAATGCGCGTGGCCTCCGGCAGCCGCGTGACGCGGTTCGCGAAGGTCTCGTACAGCAGCACCGGATCCCCGCCGTTGAGGCAGTTGCCGACGCCGGCGTTGAACAGCGTGTCGCCCGAGAACAGCGCCGGCTGCGCGGCATGCGCGAACAGGCAGATGTGCGACAGCGTGTGGCCCGGCGTGTCCAGGCACTCCAGCTCGATGCTGCGGCCGACGCGGATCACCTCGCCGCCGGCGAGCCCGGTGTCCACGTCGCCGATCAGCGCGGCGGCGCCGGCATGGGCCAGCACGCGCGCGCCGGTGGCCGCGCGCAGCCGCGCGTTGCCGGCGCAGTGGTCGGGATGATGATGCGTGTTGAATATCTGCGTGACGCTCCAGCCATGCCGCCGCGCGGTGTCCAGCATCAGCTCCGCGTTCCACGGGTCCACCGCCAGCGCCTCGCCGCTTTCCTCGCACACCACCAGGTAGTGGTAGTTGCGCAGCTCGGTGTCCGGCCAGATGCGCTCGACGTGCATGAGGGCCGCTATTTCTGCTTCAGCCGCGCGCGCTCGAGGCCGATCAGGTACTGCACGATCTGTGCCTGTTCCGCGAATGGCAGGTCGTTGCTGACGAGGTAGCGGCCATTCACCACCAGCGATGGCGTGCCGGGGATGTGCCACAGCTTGATCAGCTCCTCGGCGCGTTGTATTGCGGCGTCGACTTGCGGCGAATTGGACGCATTCACGAAGTCTGTCACCGTCACCTTGCCGACACGCGCATAGAACTTCGCCGCGGCCTCGATGGTGGGCAGCGGCCGGCGCAGCTGGCCGGTGGCGGTATCCACCAGCGGGATCTCGCCGGTCTTCCAGATGGCGTCGAACATGGCCTCGTGGCTGGCCGCGGCGATGCCGAGTTTCTTCGCCGTGTAGTAGGCACGCTGCAGCATCGGCCAGTCCTCGGCGGGCTGGAACGAGGCATGCACGTAGGTCATCACCGCGTCGGCGGGCAGCGTGGCCGCGAGTTTCGCGATCGGGTCCTTCGCCTTGTAGCAGTACGGGCAGCCGTAGGAAAACACCTCGGCCACCTCGATCTTGTCCGCCGGCGAGCCGGCGCGCTGCCCGCCGGGCAGCAGCTGGTAGTCCACGCCCTGCTGCCAGCGCAGCTGCGCCAGCGCGGGCATGCAGGCGAGCAACAGCGCGAGGAACAGCAGGCGGCGTGCGGGCATGGAAACTCCGTGGTTCACAGCAGGTGCAGCTGCAGGTAGTGGTCCACCAGCAGCGCGAGGAACAGCCACATCAGATAGCGGATGGAGAAGCGGAACACGCGCATCGGCAGCTCCTTCGCCTCCGAGCGCTTCAGCCGGATCGCGTAGCGGAGGAAGGCCGCGTTCAGGCCCAGCGCGGCAACCAGGTAGACGAGGCCGCTCATGCCGGTGAGCCAGGGCAGCAGCGTCACCAGCGCGAGGATGATGGTGTACAGCAGCACGTGCAGCCGCGTGAACGCCACGCCATGCGTCACCGGCAGCATGGGGATGTCCACCCTGGCGTAATCCTCGCGCCGTGCGATGGCCAGCGCCCAGAAGTGCGGCGGCGTCCACGTGAAGATGATCAGGAACAGCAGCAGCGCATGCGGCGCGATGCTGCCGGTGACCGCGGCCCAGCCGAGCACCGGCGGCGCGGCGCCGGCGGCACCGCCGATGACGATGTTCTGCGGCGTGGCGCGCTTCAGCCACAGCGTGTAGACCACCGCGTAGCCGATCAGCGAGGCGAAGGTGAGCACCGCGGTGAGCGGATTCACCAGCAGCCACAGCAGCAGCATCGAGGCGACGCCCAGCGCCGCCGCGAACCACAGCGCCGCGGCCTCGGTGAGCCCGCCGGTGGGCAGCGGCCGGGTGCGCGTGCGCGCCATGCGCGCGTCGATGCGCTGGTCCAGCACCTGGTTCAGCGTCGCGGCGCAGGCCGCCGCGAGGCCGATGCCGAGGTTGCCCAGCAGCAGCAGGTCCAGCCGCGGCAGGCCCGGCGTGGCCAGCAGCGAACCCACCACGGCCGTCAGCACGATGAGCGCCACCACGCGCGGCTTGGTCAGCGCGTAGTACAGCCGCCAGCGGCTGGCGGCGGGGGCGGTGAGGATGTCGTCGGAAGTGGCCACTGCGGTAGGTCGGAAAGGGCAGGCACGCATGCCGCGGACGGCGGGCGCAAAAGCTTAGCAGATCGGCGCGCCTACCCCAGCGCAATGGCCCGTTCGATGAACCACCAGCCGGCCAGCGAGCCGATGGCCAGCGGCAGCGCGCGCCGCAGCGCCGGCCCGGCCGCGGGCGCGCGCCGCACCAGCAGCCAGAACAGCGCGCCGGCACTGGCGACGAATGCGATCTGGCCGGCCTCGATGCCGAGGTTGAACAGCAGCAGCGGCGCGGCGATCTGCCCGTCGGGCAGCCCGACGCTGCGCAGCACGGTGGCGAAGCCGAAGCCGTGCAGCAGCCCGAACGCGAAGGCCACCACCCAGGGATGCGCGTGCGCATAGCCCGGTCGGCCTAGCTGCCCGCGGCGCAGCTCCACCGCCACGAACAGGATGGACAGCGCGATCGACGCGTCCACCGGCGCCGGCGGCAGCTTCACGATGCCGAGCACCGACAGCGCCAGCGTCAGGCTGTGCGCGGCGGTGAACGCCGTGATCACGCCGAGCAGCGCGCGCAGGCTGCCCGCCAGCAGCATCAGGCCCAGCAGGTACAGCAGGTGGTCGTAACCGGTCCAGATGTGCTCGATGCCGAGGTGGAAGTATTCGCCGAGGGCTGCGCCCGAGCCGTTCTGCGGTTTCAGCACGATGCTGTTGTCCAGCGGCTTCAGCAGCGCCACGGTCTCATCGCCATTGCGCCAGTGCACGCGCACGAACACATCCGTCAGCGTGCTGTCCAGCCCCTCGATGCGCAGCGTCTGGCCGGCCAGTGGTTGCGGCGGCGCGATGCGCCAGCCGCGCGTCAGGGATTGCGCCGTGATGGTCTGCTGCGTGGCCGGCGCATCGAGCCAGCCGGAGGAAAGGCGCGGCGTGAGCGCCAGCGAATAGCCGCCGAGCAGCGGCTGGCGCCACAGGATCTGCGTGGCGCCGGGCAGCTCGGTGATTTCCAGCGACGCGGGCCGCACCTCGTGCGCCGCGGCCGTGCCGGCCGCGCACAGCAGGAAGACGAGACAGCACCTCCACACGCCAGGCTTTCTCACCGCGCTGTTCCGTGGTCAGCCCGCACCACCTGGTGTCCGGCGACCAGCTGCGCAATGCGCGCATCGCGGTCGCGGTCGCGGAAATCCGCCAGCCAGTCGGTACGCACGCGCTCGCGCACGGCCGCCAGCGACGGCGCGGCGGAGGCGGCGCGCGCGGTCACGCGCAGCAGGTGCCAGCCATAGCCGGAGCGGTACGGACCGGACCATTGCGCAAGCGGCGCGTGCAGCGGTGCCGTGGCCATCTCCGATTCGCCGAAGCGACGCAGCAGCTCATCGGTGTCGACTCCCGGCCAGTCCTCGCCGAGCGCGAAGGCGTCGCCGTGCACATTGCCGGCGCCCGCCTGCAGCCGGCGCAACGCCGCGACGGCGCGCGCCCTGCCCGCATCCATGTCGGGCTGGTCGGCGAAATACAGCAGCTGGAAACTCACCTTGCCGGGCACTGCGTACTGCTCCGCGTGCCGCTCGAGAAAGCGCTGCAGCGTCGCATCGTCCGGCTCGGGCGGCTGCGCGGCGTCGGTGAGCACGAATTCCATCTTCTGGATGAGCCGCTGGCGGATCACTTCGTCGTCGGCGCCCAGCCCGAGGCGCACGGCCTCGCGATACAGCGCCTCGTCGCGGATATGGCGCTGGATCAGCGCTTCCAGGGCTTCGCTATCCGGCCAGGTGCCGAACTGCGCGTGGTACAGGTTGCGCTGCCAGGTCACCAGCTGCGGATCGATGACGATGCGGCTCTGCCGGCTGTCGCGCCAGTGGGCGATGCCCTGCGACGCCGCGAACAGCGCGCAGCCCAGCACCAGGAACTGCAGCAGCGGCTCGCGCGCGAGCCGGCGCAGGATACCCGCCCGCGGACCGCCGATCTGTGCTGGCTGCTGGGATGTCGTCAATTCCGTGCGCGCCCGGGCGCGCGAAAGGTATTCTTGATGTCCCAAGCATACAACTCGTCGGGGTCTCACATGCCTGGTACCGCTTCGCTACGCCGCGCGCCGGCGATTCACGCGCTGTTCGCCGCCGGCCTGCTGTTCGCCATACGGGGCGTGCCCGCTGCGGAGCCTCACCAGGACCTCGACCCCGCGGTGCCGGTGGACCCGCTGCGGCAGGCGTATTTCGGCGACATGCACCTGCACACGTCCAATTCCTTCGACGCGGCATGGGCTGGTGTGCGCACCACGCCCGCCGACGCCTACCGCTACGCCGAGGGGTTTCCGATCCAGTACATGGGCAGGCAGATCAAGCGCAACGTGCCGCTGGATTTCCTCGCCGTGTCCGATCATGCCGAGTACATGGGCGTGGTGATGCAGATCCTCAACAAGGACCCGCGCTTCGACGGCACGGACTGGTACAAGAGCCTGACGGACGCCACCAAGTCCGGCATCACGCGCATCATGGGCTCGGGCTTCAGCGGCCGCGGCGGCGTCATCGCCGAGCTGAACACCGACTCGATCCGGCACGACAACTGGCAGCGCGTGATCGACACCGCCAACCAGTTCAACCAGCCTGGCAAGTTCACCGCGTTCGCCGCCTTCGAGTGGTCGGATACGCCGGGTGGCTCCCATGACCACCGCGTGGTGGTGTTCCGCGGCCCGGACTATCCGCAGCTGCCGTTCAGCGCGCTGGAATCGCGCAATCCGGCGGACCTGTGGCGCTACGCCGATGCCAATCGCGCCAACGGCATCGACTCGGTACTCATCCCGCACAATCCCAACCTCAGCGACGGCCTGCAGTTCTCGCTGAATGGCTACGACGGCAATCCGATGACGCGCGATTACGCGGCCGCCAAGGCGCGCAACGAGCCGCTGGTGGAGATCACGCAGATCAAGGGCACCAGCGAGACACGGCCGGAGCTGTCGCCGGATGACGAGTTCGCCGGCTTCGAGGTCATCGACCACTTCGTCGGTGACCGCAAGGGCAAGCTCGATGGCAGCTATGCGCGCCAGGCGCTGACGCGCGGCTTCCAGATCGCCGAGCGTACCGGCGTGAATCCCTACCGGCTGGGTTTCGAGGGCGGCAGCGACTTCCATGGCGCCGCGGAGGCCACCGAGGAGGACAACTTTCCCGGCGCGCTGGGCGACAACGACCTGCACACGAAGGAAAATGCGCCGCACCTGCTGAACGACCTGAACGCGGTGCTGCACCAGCCCACCGCGGTGCTTTCGGCCAGCGGCATCACCGGCGTGTGGGCCGAACAGAACACGCGCGAGGCCATCTTCGCGGCGTTGCAGCGCCGTGAGGTTTATGCCACTTCCGGCACGCGCATCCAGGTGCGCATGTTTGGCGGGTGGGACTACCCCACCGGCCTCGTGAACCAGTCGCACTGGCTGACCACCGCCTACGCGAAAGGCGTGCCGATGGGCGGCGACCTGCCGGCCGTGCCGGCGGGCAAACACGCGCCGCGCTTCGTGGTGCAGGCGCTGAAGGATCCGAATGGCGCCAACCTCGACCGCATCCAGATCATCAAGGTGTGGCGCAAGGCGGGGCAGGACCACGAGAAGGTGTTCGACGTCGCCTGGTCGGGCAACCGCAAGCGCGATGCGAAGACCGGCAAGGTGCCGGCGGTGGGCAACACCGTGGATCCGAAGAAGGCCAGCTACACCAACACCATCGGCACCGCGCAGCTGTCGGGCGAGTGGGTGGATCCGGATTTCGATCCGGCGGCATCGGCGGCCTACTACGCGCGCGTGATCGAGATTCCGACGCCGCGCTGGACCACCTACCTTTCCGTGCAGTACGACCTGCCGCTCACCAAGGCGCGCGATTACTGGCTGCAGGAACGTGCCTGGACCTCGCCGATCTTCTACACGCACTGAGGCCCACTCCGGCTTCCCGGGAGCCTGTTCAAGCCTCGGGGATGCAGGCCTGCGGCGCGTCGTGGCGTGGTGCGCGCGCGCAGCACCACAGCTCGATGCGCGCGATGCCGGCGGCGCGCAGCGCGGCCACGGCCGCCAGCGCCGTATGGCCGGTGGTCAGCACGTCATCGAGCAGCGCCACGTGCCGCGGCAGCGCGCCGCGGGCGCGCACTGCAAAGGCCCCGCGCAGGTTGGCCGCCCGCTGCGCGGCGCCGAGGCCGCTCTGCGCCCGCGTGGCGCGCACGCGGCACAGCAGCCCCGCGCGCACCGGCAGCTGGCGCCCATCCGGCATGCGCAGGCGCCGCGAGGCGTGCCGCGCGATCTCGGTGGTCTGGCAGAAGCCGCGCTCCTGGTAACGCGAGCGATGCAGCGGCAGCGGCACGAGGCATTCGGGCAACTCCGCGCGCCGTGTGTTCACCTCCCGCGCCAGCAGTGTTCCCAGCACCCGTGCGAACACCAGGTCCTCGTGGAACTTCAGTCGCGTGATCATCTCGTCCACCGGATGCCCGTAGCGGAACAGGCATAGCGTCGCGTCGAACGGCAGCGGCTCCGGCTGCCAGCGCGGGCACGCGGCCTCGCAGTGCACGCACAGGTCCAGGCCCCAGGGTTCATCCAGCCACTGGCCCGGCCCGCCGCACAGCGCGCAGCAGGGCGGCGCCAGCACATGGGCCAGCACGCGGGCGGTGCCCCGCCACGCGGACCGGCACATGCGCTGGCGCCGCGATCTCATGCGGCGACTCTGGCAGACCGCGATGCGCGGCGGGCATCGCGAATGTCACGGCAATGCCGACAAATGCGCGCGTGCGCCGCGGGTTCAGGGAGTGCCGGTGTCCACGTGGAACCAGTCGATGTCGACGTGGCCGCTGCCGGCCGCCGTGGCCGGCGGCGAGCGCACATAGGTGAACAGCGCCGGCCGCGCGCCCTTCCACCATGAGAAGCGCAGCATCACCGGCACGCCCGCCTCGGTGAAGTGCGCGCCGTCGTCCAGGCTGTAGGCGAAGCGCGCCTGCTGGTCGGCGCCGACCTGTACGCGCAGCTGCACGATCGTGCCGGCGACCGGAGCCACCGCCGATTCTTCGCCGGCGTTGGCAAACACCACGTGTGTTGCGCCGTCCTCGCGCACCGCGCCGATCCATGCCGGCCGCGTGCCGAACATGGCCAGGCCCGCCCGCTGCGCCTCGCTCAGCGCCGCGACGTCGAGGCGCGCTGTGGCCGTCATCGACGGCCCCTGCAGCACCTGCGTGAGCGTGTTGCGCGCCGTGACCAGATCGGCCGCCGGCAGCGCGCGCAGCCGCAGCCAGCCCGGGCGTGCGGTGAGACTCCACGCCTCATCCAGCGGGTTGTGGTTCCATTCCCACTGCGCGCCGAGCACGGGCGCGGTGAATTCATCCGCATCCTGCAGCCGTGGCCAGCGCGTGGTCGGCACGCTCACCGGCAATGGCGCGCCGGCCACCGGCTGGCCGAAGGTCTCGCCATTGACCGGCTCGCCGATCAGCGGCCAGTCATCGTGCCAGTGCACCGGTTCGAGGTAATCGATGCGGCCGAAGGCGCCGGTACTGTTGAAGTGCAGGAACCAGCCCTCGCCCGCCGGTGTTTCCACATAGCCGCCCTGGTGCGGGCCGTGGATCTGCGTGCCGCCCTGCGCCAGCACGATGCGCCACTCGTAGGGCCCTGCGATGCGGCGCGCGCGGCCCACCGCCTGCTCGCCGCCTTCCACGCCGCCGATGGGCGCGAAGATGTAGTACCAGCCACGGCGCTTGTAGAGCTTCGGGCCTTCCAGCACCGGCAGCTTCACCGGATCCTGCGCGATCACGGTGCCGGCATCCAGCACGCGCCGGCCATCCTTGCTCATGCGGTGCAGGATCAGCGGTCCGGCGCCGACGCGCGAATGGACCAGCCAGGCGCTGCCGTCGTCGTCCCAGAAGGGGCAGGGATCTTCCAGCTTCGGTTCGCCGATCACCGCCACCGGCGGCGTCCACGGACCGGCCGGATCCCGCGCCGTGGACATGAAGATGCCCTCGTCGGGCGTGGGCCAGTACACATAGAAGAGGCCGTCGTGGAAACGGATCGCCGGCGCCCACACGCCGCCCGCGTAGCGCAGACCGGGACCAACGGGCCGCAGCGTGGCATCGGTCAGCGTGAACGGCGGGATCATGTCGTACTCGGCCGCGAAGGGCAGCCGCGGCAGCACGTGACCCATGATCTTCCAGTGCACCAGGTCCGGCGATTGCAGCACCGGGATGCCCGGCGAGAAGTGGAACGTCGAGGCCACCATGTAGAAGTTGCCGCCGACCTGGATCACGTCGGGATCGGAGTAATCGGCATACAGCACCGGGTTGGTGTAGCCGGCGGGGCTGGCCGCGACGGCCGGCCGCATGGCGGTCAACGCCGCGAGCAGCGCGAGGATGATCCGGAAGCTGGTGCGCAACATGGCCCCCCTGATTGTCAACCACGCGGGGCGGTCTTGGTTGACAACCGGCGACGACCCCCCGACCATCATTTGCGAAACGCCGTCTTCGCGGCATCCTGTAATTTCAACAGCAGGCCGATCATGACAGCTACCGGACTGGAATTCGCGGCTTCCACCGCCGTGCGCCGCGAGTGGCGCCTGGCGGAAGTGCAGGCCCTGTTCGAACTGCCCTTCATGGACCTGCTGTTCCGCGCCCAGCAGGTGCACCGGGCTTTCCATGCGCCCAACCGCGTGCAGATGAGCACGCTGCTGTCCATCAAGACCGGCGGCTGCCCGGAGGACTGCGCCTACTGCCCGCAGAGCATCCACTACGACACCGGCGTGGCGCGCGAGGACATGCTGCCGGTGGCGGCGGTGGTCGAGGCCGCGCGCAGGGCGCAGGCCGCCGGCGCCACGCGCTTCTGCATGGGCGCGGCGTTCCGCTCGCCGAAGCAGAAGGACATCGAGCGCGTCGCCGCGATGATCCGCGAGGTGAATGCGCTGGGCCTTGAGACCTGCGCGACGCTGGGCATGCTGACACCGGAGCAGGCGCGCGAGCTCAAGGACGCGGGCCTGGACTACTACAACCACAACGTCGACAGCTCGCCGGAGTTCTATGCGCAGATCATTTCCACGCGCACCTACCAGCACCGGCTCGACACGCTGGAGGCCGTGCGCAAGGCCAGCCTCAAGGTGTGCAGCGGCGGCATCATCGGCATGGGCGAGACGCGCGCCGACCGTGCCGGCATGCTGGCCACGCTGGCGAACCTGCCGGAACAGCCGCAGAGCGTGCCCATCAACCAGCTCGTGCAGGTGAAGGGCACGCCGCTGGAAGGCACGGCCGAAACCGGCCGCGGCGTGGATGGCTTCGAGTTCGTGCGCACCATTGCCGTGGCGCGCATCCTGATGCCGCAGGCGCAGGTGCGCCTGTCGGCCGGCCGCGAAGCGATGAGCGACGAGCTGCAGGCGCTGGCCTTCATGGCCGGCGCCAACTCCATCTTCTACGGCGAGAAGCTGCTGACCACGGGCAATCCGGACGTGGCGCGCGACCGCGCGCTGTTGCAGCGCCTGCAGATCTCCGCCGAGACGCAGCAGCAGACCGACGCGCGCGGCTGCTGCTGAGAGGCGCGTCCCGCGCGATGAAACGCAGCGCCACCGCGGTCGCCGGCGAGCTTGCGGCCCTGGCGCAACGCTCGCAGCGCCGCGCGCGCCGCGTGGTCGAATCCCTCGCCACCGGCGGCACGATCCTCGCGCCGGTGGTCGATGGACGCCGGCTGGTGAACTTCTGCAGCAACGATTATCTCGGCCTCGCGGGCGATCCGCGCGTGAACACGGCGCTGCAGGCTGCGGCGCAGCGCTGGGGCACGGGCAGTGGCGCGGCGCACCTGGTCACCGGCCACACGGCCGAGCATCACGCGCTGGAGGAAGAACTCGCGGCTTTCACCGGCCGCGAGGCGGCGCTGCTGTTCTCCACCGGCTACATGGCCAATGTCGGCGTGATCGCCGCGTTGGCCGGGCATGGCGAGCTGGTGCTGCAGGATCGGCTGAACCACGCCTCGCTCATCGATGGCGCGCGCCTGTCCGGCGCGCGGCTGCTGCGCTACGCGCATGCGGATGCGGCCGCGGCGGCGCGCCTGGCCGATGAGCACGCGGCGGCACTGACCCTGATCGCCACCGATGGCGTGTTCAGCATGGATGGCGACGTGGCGCCGCTGCGCCGGCTCGCCGCGACGGCCAGGCAACACGATGCGTGGCTGCTGGTGGACGATGCCCATGGCTTCGGCGTGCTGGGTGCAAGCGGTGGTGGTTCTCTGCAAGTCGCGGGGTTGTCCGCGGACGAGGTGCCGCTGCTGGTGGGCACGCTGGGCAAGGCCTGCGGCACTTTCGGCGCCTTCGTGGCCGGCAACCGCGAGGTGATCGACCTGGTGCTGCAGCGCGCGCGCAGCTACATCTATACCACCGCGCTGCCGCCGGCCGTGGCGGCGGCCACGCGCGCAAGCCTGATGATCCTGCGCGAGGAGGGCTGGCGGCGCGCGCGGCTCGGCCAGCACATCGCGCGTTTCCGCGCCGGCGCTGCAAGGCGCGGGTTGCCGCTGGCTGCCTCCGGCACGCCCATCCAGCCCGTGCCGGTGCCGGGTGCCGCGCATTGCCTCGCCGCGAGCCGCGGCCTGATGGAGCGCGGCTTCTGGGTCAGCGCCATCCGCCATCCCACCGTGCCGGCCGGTACCGAGCGGCTGCGCGTGACGCTATCGGCCGGGCACGGCGAAGAGCAGGTCGACGCGTTGCTGGATGCGCTGGCGGAAGTGCTGCCACCGGCGGGCGCGACGTGAGTCCGGCCCTGGCACTGCATGTCGAGCGGGGAACCACGCAGGCCCGTGGCGGCGCGCCCGATCCGCATCTGCCACCCGTGGTGATGCTGCACGGCTGGGGCATGAACCTGCGCGTCTTCGACCTGCTGCGCGCCGACCTCGCGGAGTTCGAGACCTGGGCCATTGACCTGCCGGGACATGGCCGCAGTCCCTGGTGGGGCGCCGCGGCGGAATTCGAGGTGCAGCAACGCGCGGTGCTCGAGGTGCTGCCGCCGCGCTGCGTGTTGCTGGGCTGGTCCTTCGGCGCCAAGCTGGCACTGGCCATCGCTGCCGCGCAGCCGCATCGGGTCGCGGCGCTGGTATTGATCGCGGCCGCGCCGAAATTCGCGCAGGGCGCCGACTGGCCGCATGGCATGGCAACGCAGGCCCTGCGCGCCTTCGACGCCGTGCTGGCGCAGGACTGGCAGCGCACGCTGCAGGATTTCATCGCGCTGCAGCTGCGCGGCAGCCGCAATGCGGAGGAATCGCGCGTGCTGATCGAAACGGCGCTGGCCACGCAGGGCGCGCCGCGGCGCGAGGCGTTGCTGGCCGGCATGGCGCTGCTGGACAGCATCGACCTGCGCGCGCTGGCGCCGCGCATCACGCAGCCCGTGCTGCTCATTGCCGGCCAGAACGACCGTGTCACGCCGCCCGCGGCGGCGCGCTGGCTGGCGCGGGCGCTGCGCGACGCCAGCCTGGTCGAGGTGCCGCGCGCGGGACATGCACCGATGGTGTCGCATCACGCCGAGGTCGCCGCGGCCGTACGCGGCTTTCTGCTGCAGCAGCTGCCGCGGTCCGCCGTGGACGCCGCGACCGGGAGCGGCCGGTGAGCGAGGCACACGACATGCTGGATCCGCGCGACGTGGCGCGCAGCTTTGGCGCTGCCAGCCGCAGCTATGACGCGGCCGCGCAGCTGCAGGGCCTGGCGCGCGCGGAGCTGCTGTCGCGGTTCGATGTGCTGCGCGCGCCGCCCAGGGCGGTGCTGGATCTGGGTGCCGGCACCGGCCTTGCAGCAGTGGCGATCAAGCGCCGCTTTCCTCGCGCGGCCGTCACCGTGGCCGACATCGCCGCGCCCATGCTCGCGGTGGCGCGGCGCCACAGCCGCTTCTGGCGTCCGCTGCGCTGCGTGCAGGCCGATGCGCGGGCCTTGCCCTTCGAGGACGCCAGCTTCGACCTGGTGTTCAGCAACCTGATGCTGCAGTGGCTGGCCCCCCCCGACGCGGCGCTGGCCGAAATGCGGCGCGTGCTGCAACCCGGCGGCCTGCTGCTTCTCAGCAGCTTCGGGCCCGAGACGCTGCGCGAATTGCGCGCCGCCTGGCAGGCCGCCGATTCCGGTGTGCACGTGAACGGATTCATCGACGTGCACGATCTCGGCGGCGCATTGGCCCGTGCCGGTTTCGCCGAGCCCGTGCTCGACGTGGATCGCCACGTGCGCCACTACGCCGACGCGCGTGCGCTGATGCGCGAACTGAAGGCCCTCGGCGCGCACAATGTGGATGCGCGCCGCGCGCGCGGGCTTACCGGCCGCGGTGCGTTCGCGCGCATGAACGCGGCCTATGAATCGCTGCGCGTGCCGGCGGGATTGCCGGCGACCTGGCAGGTGGCCTATGTGGTGGCCTGGGCTGCGGCTGAGTCCGGCACCGTGCATCACGCCGGCGAAACACATATCGATCTCGCGGCAGTGCGCGCGCGTCTGGCGGGCAGGTCGAAATGAACGACGCGGAGCTGCATCCGGCACTGCGCCGGAGCCTGTTCATCGCCGGCACCGACACCGGCGTGGGCAAGACCGTGGTGAGCGTGGCGCTGCTTCAGGCCCTGTCGCGGACCGGGCTGCGCACCGCGGGGATGAAGCCGGTGGCCGCGGGCGCCGTGATGACCTCCCACGGCTGGCGCAACGACGACGCACTGGAACTGGCCGCCGCCGGCAACGTGGCGCTGCCCTATGACTGGCTGAATCCCTGCTGCCTGCCACGCCCCACCGCGCCACACCTGGCGGCGCTCGAGGCCGGCCTGGAAATCCGGATTCCACTCATCCTGGCGGCATTTGATCGAATCAGGAGCCGATCTGAAGTCATCATCGTCGAAGGTGCCGGCGGCTGGCTGGCGCCCATCGCCCCCGGCAAGGATGGCGGCACCATGCAGGATGTGGCCATGGCCATGGGCTTGCCGGTGGTCCTGGTCGTCGGCATCCGCCTGGGCTGCCTGAATCACGCGCTGTTGACCGCGGCAGCAATCCAGCGCAGCGGGCTTGTCTTCGCCGGCTGGATCGCAAATCCCGTCGATCCGCATTTCGATGATGCCGGGCGCTATGTCGATTCCCTGGTGGAGCGGCTGTCCGTGCCGCTGCTGTGGCGAACGCCGCGGGTTATACTGCCGGGTCAGTGAAGACCCGGTTCCGGCCGGACCTTCACGTCACGAGAAAGCTTCATCCAAGGGCCATCGATGCTTCGCAAATTCCTGAACATGGGTGCCGCGACGGCGCTCTCCGCCGCTGTTGCCGCACCCGCGCACGCTGCCTGGTCGGGTCTGAACATGACCACCGGCGTGACGACCCTGTCCGGCAGGATCCAGGCCGTGCACATGATGATGTTCTGGGTGTGCGCGGTCATCGCCGTGTTCGTGTTCGGCTGGATGATTTTCTCGCTGGTGAAGTTCCGCAAATCGCAGGGCGCGGTGGCCGACACGAAGATGGTCCACAGCACCAAGGCGGAGATCATCTGGACGCTGATCCCGGTGCTGATCCTGGTCGTGACGGCGGTGCCGGCCGCGCGCGCGCTGATCCAGATCGAGGATGCCACCAATTCCGACCTCACCATCAAGATCACCGGCTACCAGTGGAAGTGGCAGTACGAGTACCTGGATTCCGGCGTGAGCTTCTTCTCGACGCTGTCGCGCGACAGCGATGCAGCACGCCAGCTCAATTCCGGCATTGATCCCGCCACCGTGCCCAACTACCTGCTGTCCGTGGACAACCCGCTGGTGGTCCCCGTGGGCAAGAAGGTGCGGCTGCTGATTACCGGGCAGGACGTGATCCACTCCTGGTGGGTGCCGGCCTTCGCGGTGAAGAAGGACGCCATTCCCGGTGTCGTGAACGAGGCCTGGTTCCAGATCGAACCCGGCAGGACCGGCACGTACCGCGGCCAGTGCGCCGAGCTGTGCGGCCGCGACCACGGCTTCATGCCGATAGTCGTCGAGGCGAAATCGCCGGAGGATTTCGCGGCCTGGCTGGCCGCGAAGAAAGCCGCCGCTGCTGCTGCTGCCGCCGCCGCCGCTGCCGCCGCTGCTACAGATGCCGCGCCCGCGCCTGCCGCGGCGCCCGCCGGCTGAAGCGCCCACCCCGAGTTTCATCGAACGAGTGACGAACATGGCCCAAGCAACACACGCCGACCACGCCGATCACGCCGCGCACGCGCATGACGAGAAGCCCAGGGGCTTCATCCGCCGCTGGGTGATGACCACGAACCACAAGGACATCGGCACGATGTACCTGGTGTTCTCGCTCACCATGTTCCTGCTGGGCGGCCTGATGGCCATGGGCATCCGTGCGGAGCTGTTCAAGCCCGGCCTGCAGTTCTTCGATCCGGGCTTCTTCAACCAGCTGACCACCGCGCACGCGCTGCTGATGGTGTTCGGCGCGGTGATGCCGGGCTGGGTGGGCATGGCCAACTGGATGATCCCCATGCAGATCGGGGCGCCGGACATGGCGCTGCCGCGCATGAACAACTTCAGTTTCTGGATCCTGCCGTTCGCCTTCCTGCTGCTGCTGTCCACCTTCTTCGTGCCGGGCGGTTCGCCGGCCGGCGGCTGGTCGCTGTATCCGCCGCTGACCATCCAGCAGGGCGACGGTTTCCCGATGGCCATCTTCGCCATCCACATGATGGGCATCAGCTCCATCATGGGTGCCATCAACGTCATCGTGACCATCATGAACATGCGCGCCCCGGGCGTGACGCTGCTGCGCATGCCGCTGTTCGTGTGGACCTGGCTGATCACCGCGTACCTGCTGATCCTGGTGATGCCGGTGCTGGCCGGCGCGGTGACCATGCTGCTCACCGACCACTTCTTCGGCACCACCTTCTTCAGCGCCGCCGGCGGCGGCGATCCGGTGCTGTACCAGCACGTGTTCTGGTTCTTCGGGCATCCCGAGGTGTACATCATGATCCTGCCGGCGTTCGGCGTGGTCTCCGAGATCATCCCGACGTTCGCGCGCAAGCCGCTGTTCGGCTATGAATCGATGGTGTACGCCACGGCCTCGATCGGCTTCCTGTCGTTCATCGTGTGGGCGCACCACATGTTCACGGTGGGCATGCCGCTGGCCGGCCAGATGTTTTTCATGCTGACCACCATGCTGATCGCCGTGCCCACGGGCGTGAAGGTGTTCAACTGGTCGGCCACGCTGTGGAAGGGCTCGATCACCTTCGAGACCCCGATGCTGTTCGCCATCGCCTTCCTGTTCCTGTTCACCATCGGCGGCTTCTCCGGCCTGATGCTCGCCATGGTGCCGGCGGACTTCCAGTACCAGGACACCTACTTCGTGGTGGCGCACTTCCACTATGTGCTGGTGCCCGGCGCGGTGTTCGGCCTGATGGGCGGCACGTACTACTGGCTGCCCAAGTGGACCGGCCACATGTACAACGAGAAGCTCGGCAAGTGGCACTTCTGGCTGTCGGCGATCTTCGTGAACGTGCTGTTCTTCCCGCAGCACTTCCTTGGCCTTGCCGGCATGCCGCGCCGCATCCCCGACTATTCCACGCAGTTCTCCGAGTGGAACATGATCTCCTCGCTCGGCGGCTTCGGCTTCGGTGCGTCGCA
>DATJXQ010000099.1:0-3626 GCA_035500015.1 Steroidobacteraceae bacterium | reverse complement strand
GGATTCGAGGATGGCGCCCAGCGACGCGGCCGCGATGCCCTTGCCCAGCGAGGAAACCACGCCGCCGGTGACGAATACGAAACGGGTCATGGGAGTTACCGCCGTTGGTTGCAGGGCTGCCGGCACGGATGATCCGCTTTCGGCGACGACGGACCGGCAGGCTAGCAAATCGGGGCGCGACCCGCCACCGCGGCGGCGGGTGATGCGGCTGCGACCTCGATCTGCAGCCGGCCACCGTGGCGCCGCAGCGTGGCGCCGGGCAGCCGCAACTGCGGATGCGCGTCGGCGCGCGCCGCCAGCATCGCCTCGATCTCGCGCACATGGCGCTCGTTGGGTGCGCGGGCGCCGGCGGCCTGGATCCAGGCGCGCAGCGCCGCGGCGCGGCGCGCCGGGCTCCAGCGCCGCAGCACCGCGATCTCCAGGTCGGCGCCATCGGCGGCCAGTGCGACGTCGCGCGCGCCGGCGGCCTGCAGCGCCTGCGCCGCCACGGCGCAGTGACGCGCGCTGCGTGCCGCGGTGCGCGCGATGGCCGGCCAGCGGCTGCGCAGCAACGGCAGCACCCGCGCGCGCAGGTAGTTGCGATCGAATCGCGGCTCATCGTTGGTGGGATCATCGATCCAGGCCAGCCGCTGCGCGCGCGCGTAAGCGGCGAGCTCGTCGCGCGCGAAATCCAGCAACGGCCGCAGCAGGCGCGTGCCGGCGAACGGCATGGCAGCAGGCATGGCGGCAAGGCCGGCGGGACCGGCGCCGCGCAGCAGCGCCAGCAGCAGCGTCTCCAGCTGGTCGTCGGCATGCTGCGCCGTAACCAGCAGTTCTCCGGGCGCGAGCGCGGCGGCCAGCGCAGCACGCCGCGCCTCCCGTGCCGCCTCCTCGAGCGATGCGCCCCTGGCTCGCTCGACCCTGGCCTCGACCAGTTCGAGCGGCAGCTTCCACTGCCTGGCCATGCGCGCGCAGAAAGCGCGGAAGCCGGCTGCGGCCGGTTGCAGGCCATGATCCACGTGGATGGCGCGCAGTTCCAGGCGGGCACGCGGCAGGCGGCGGGCACGCCGCAGCAGATGCAGCAGCACCGTGGAATCCAGGCCACCCGACCAGGCGACCACGCAGCGCAGCTTGCCGGCGCCGCCGAACAGGCGCAGCCGTGCCAGGACCGCGGCCGGCGTGACTGTGCCGTCCGCGCCGGCGCCGCGCCTCAGGCCTTGCTCTCCGAGAATATGCCGAAGGAAGCCAGCCGCTGGGCGCGCTGCGCCAGCAGCGTGGGCACCGACAGGTGCGAGAGCGCATCCAGGTGATGCAGCACCGCCCCCTTCAATGTGGCGGCCATCGTTTCGTGGTCGCGATGCGCGCCGCCCAGCGGCTCCGGCAGCACCGCATCGACCAGTTGCAGCGCCTGCAACCGGTCCGCGGTGAGCCCCATGGCCTCGGCCGCCACCTGCTTCTTCTCGTCGCTCTTCCACAGGATGGAGGCACAGCCCTCGGGCGAAATCACCGAATACACCGCGTACTGCAGCATCAGCAGCCGATCGCACACGCCGATGGCCAGCGCACCGCCCGACCCGCCCTCGCCGATCACCACGCTGACGATGGGCACTTCCAGCTTGGACATCTCGAACAGGTTGCGCGCGATGGCCTCGCTCTGCCCGCGCTCCTCGCTGGAAACGCCGGGGTAGGCACCCATGGTGTCGATCAGCGTGAGCACCGGCAGCCCGAACCGTTCGGCGGTCTTCAGCAGCCGCAGCGCCTTGCGATAACCTTCCGGCTTCGCCATGCCATGATTGCGCCGCACGCGCTCCTTGGTGTCGCGCCCCTTCTGGTGGCCGATGATCATCAGCGGCCGCCCGTCGATGCGCGCGAGGCCGCCGACGATGGCCATGTCGTCGCCGTACATGCGGTCGCCATGCAGCTCGGTGAACTCATCGCAGATCAGCCGCAGGTAGTCCAGCGTGTAGGGGCGCAGCGGATGGCGCGCCAGCTGCGTGATCTGCCAGGGCGTCAGCGAGGCGAAGATGGTGGTGGTGAGCTGGCGGCTCTTCTTCTGCAGCCGGGCGATTTCCTCGGCGATGTTGACCTGGGAATCGGAACCGACGTGGCCCAGCTCCTCGATCTTCGCCTCCAGCTCGGCGATGGGTTGCTCGAAATCCAGGAAACTCAGGGCCATAGGGGCGCGGATTATACCCGAGCCCGGCGCCGCCTCTCAGGTCCTGGGGAACAGCCGCCAGGCAGCCAGCGCGACCCGCAGGCGGTCGCCCGCTGCGCGGCCGACGGCAGCCGGATCCAGGTGCGGCAGCTCGATGTCGAAGGGTGAGTCGCTGCCGTCCAGCACGGTCCTCAGGTGCACGGTGGCGCCGGTGCGGCGGATCTCCCGCACCGTCACGTCGAGGCCCGGCACGTCGCCGGCGACCACCTGCACGTCATGCGGCCGCACATAGACATCCACGGCCCCGGGCGGCAGTCCCGGCGTCTCGCACAATGGCAGGCTGGCGGCACCGATGCGTACCGCGCCCTGCGCCAGCTGGCAGGGCAGCACGTTCACATTGCCGAGAAAGTGGAACACGTACGGCGAGGCGGGCCGCTCGTATACCTCTTCCGGAGTGCCCACCTGCTCGACCCGCCCCTTGTTCATGATCACCACGCGGTCGGCCAGCTCCAGCGCCTCCTCCTGGTCGTGCGTGACGAACACGGTGGTGTAGCCGGTGCGGTCGTGCAGTTCGCGCAGCCAGCGCCGCAGCTCCTTGCGCACCTTGGCGTCGAGCGCGCCGAATGGTTCGTCGAGCAGCAGCACGCGCGGCTCGATGGCCAGCGCACGCGCCAGCGCCACGCGCTGCCGCTGGCCGCCGGAAAGCTGCGCCGGATAGCGCTGCTCCAGCCCGGCCAGCTGCACCAGCTCCAGCAGTTCCAGCACCCTGGCGCGGATGGCCGCCTCGCCGGGCCGGTCGCGGCGCCTGCGCACGCGCAGCCCGAAGGCGATGTTCTCGAACACCGTCAGGTGCCGGAACAGCGCATAGTGCTGGAACACGAAGCCCACGCGGCGTTCGCGGATGGGATGGTTGGCGATGTCCTCGTGGCCGAACAGGATACTGCCGCGCGCCGGATAATCCAGCCCGGCGATCAGCCGCAGCAGCGTGGTCTTGCCCGAACCGGAAGGTCCCAACAATGCGATCAGCTCGCCGGAATGGATCGTCAGGTCGACCTGCTGCAGCGCGGGGAATTTGCCGAACTCCTTGCGGATGTCGCGGATTTCGATCTGCACGGCTTTGCGGTTCCAGTCAGTGTCTGCGGGTGGCGGCCAGTTCATCGCCGTGCCGCCACTCCAGGTAGCTCTTCACGGCCAGCGTGACCAGTCCCAGCAGCGCCAGCAGCGAGGCCACCGCGAACGCGCCGGAAAACCGGTATTCATCGTAGAGGATCTGGATGTGCAGCGGCATGGTGTCGGTCTGGCCGCGGATGTGGCCGGAGACCACGCTGACCGCGCCGAACTCGCCCATCGCGCGGGCATTGCACAGCAGCACCCCGTAGAGCAGCGCCCACTTGATCGAGGGCAGCGTCACGCGCCAGAAGGTCTGCCAGCCGCTGGCGCCCAGCGACAGCGCCGCCTGCTCGTAGTCGGTGCCCTGCTCCTGCATCAGCGG
>DATJXQ010000098.1:0-5463 GCA_035500015.1 Steroidobacteraceae bacterium | reverse complement strand
GGCGCGCGTCGCCGCCCTGCAGCCGGCGCAGCGGTGCCAGGTCCACGCCGCCGGCCGGATACATCAGCAAGGTGCCCATGGCGCGGCTGCCAGCAAGGCCCCAGCCGGCGGACAGCGCCGGGGAATCGCCGGCGAGGCGCGTGCGGTCCAGCAACAGCGGCTGCCCGTCGCGGTACAGCAGGAAATCCTGCAGCAGCTCGCCCTCGCGGAAACCCTCGCCGCAGGCGGGACGCCCCAGGCAGGCGACCTCCCAGCCGAGGAACCGCGCCTCATCGCCGGCCAGTTCCACGCGCGTGGTCGCATGGGCGCGCGCGCCCTCGAACACAATGGTCTCCTGCGGCAGCCACTCCAGCGCGCCGCGCACTGCCAGGAGCTGGTGCACCGTGGCGCGGGGATGCGGTCCGGCGCGGTAGAAGCGCGTGGCTGCCGGCGTGGTCAGCAGCGCGTGGGCATGCGTTTCGACATCCACCTGCAGCGTGATGCTGTCGCCCCCCACGATGCCGCCCGGCGGGTGCACCAGGTACACGTGGCAGACCGGCCCCTCCGGATGGAAGGGACGCTGCACCACCAGCGGCCCCATGTGCCGCCGGTGGGCGAGGATCGTGCGTCCGCCTTCGCGGCGGAAACCGAGCTCCAGCCGCGCCTGCCAGGATTTGCCTGTATTCATACCGTGAGATGTTCATGCACCACCTCATCGGTCAGGTCGGAGATGGAGCCGGACAGCACCATGCGGCCTTTGTCGAGGATCCGCAAGTGGCTGCCGATGCGGCGCGCGAAGGGCAGCTTCTGCTCCACCAGCAGCACCGTCAGGCCTTTCTCCTTGTTCAGCCGCACGATGACATCGCCGATCTCGCGCACGATGTTCGGCTGGATGCCCTCGGTGGGCTCGTCCAGGATCAACACCCTGGGCTCGATGACCAGCGCGCGACCGATGGCCAGCTGCTGCTGCTGGCCGCCGGAAAGATCGCCGCCGCGCCGCCGCGCCATGCTCTTGAGCACCGGGAACAGCTGGTAGATCTCCTCGGGGATCTCGCGGCGCCCATCGGCGCGCGCCGCCAGGCCCGTGCGCAGGTTTTCCTCCACGGTGAGCTGCGAGAAGATCTCGCGCCCCTGCGGTACGTAACCGATGCCGGCGCGGGCGCGACGCGTGGCCGGCTGGGAGCTGAGCTCCTCCCCGTCATGGCGGATCGAGCCGCCGGCGATGGGCGTCAGGCCCATCAGGCAGCGCAGCAGCGTGGTCTTGCCCATGCCGTTGCGGCCCATCAGCACGGTGCACGAACCCGTCGGCACGGACATGGTGATGTCCCACAGGATGTGGCTGCCGCCGTAGAACTGGTTGAGGTCCGCGATTTCGATCATTGTTCGCCCAGGTAGACTTCGACCACCTTCGGGTTGGCCTGCACCTCGTCCATGGTGCCCTCGGCCAGCACGCTGCCCTGGTGCAGCACCGTCACGCGGCGCGCGATGCGGCGCACGAATTCCATGTCGTGCTCGACCACGACCACCGAATGCTCGCCGGCCAGCGACAGCAGCAGCTCGGCGGTCTTTTCCACTTCCTGCGGCGTCATGCCGGCCACCGGCTCGTCCACCAGCAGCAGCCGCGGGTTCTGCATCAGCAGCATGCCGATCTCCAGCCACTGCTTCTGGCCATGCGAGAGCCGCCTGGCCGGCGTTGCCGACTGGGCGGCCAGGCCGATCTGCGCCAGCACCGCCGCGATGCGGTCGCGCTGCTCGCCCGACAGCTCCGCCGCCAGGTTGCGCCACACCGAGCGGCTGCCGGCCAGCGCCAGTTCCAGGTTCTCGAAGGCGGTGTGCTTCTCGAACACCGTGGGCTTCTGGAACTTGCGACCGATGCCGGCCTGCGCGATCTCCGGCTCGGTGAGCGCCAGCAGGTCCAGCGTCTGCCCGAACCAGGCCGAGCCGTGGTCGGGCCGCGTCTTGCCGGTGATCACGTCCATCATCGTGGTCTTGCCGGCGCCATTGGGGCCGATGATGCACAGCAGCTCGCCGGTGCCCACGTACAGCGTCAGCGCGTTGAGCGCCTTGAAGCCGTCGAAGGAGACCGTCAGGTCCTCGAGATACAGGATGTATCCGTGGGAGGCGTCGGGCCCGGCCTCCACCGGATCGCCCGACACCAGCGCGCCATGGCGCGGCGGCGGCGAGGTGCTGCGCGAGCGGCCGACCAGTTTCTGCCACGACAGGCGGGCGTTCACGTGACGGATGCTCCCGTGGCGGGTGCCGCGGGTTTGCGCCGCGCCAGCAACCCGGCCAGTCCCTGCGGCAGCAGCAGCGTGGTCACGACGAACAGCGCGCCGAGCAGGTACAGCCAGGCGCTGGGCAGCGCCGTGGTGAACCAGGTCTTGGCGTAGTTGACCAGCACTGCGCCCGCGATTGCGCCGTACAGCGTGCCGCGGCCGCCGATGGCCACCCAGATCACCACCTCGATGGAGTTCAGCGGCTGGAACTCGCTGGGATTGATGATGCCGATCTGCGGCACGTACAGCGCACCGGCGATGCCGGCCAGCACCGCGGAGAACACGAACACCCACAGTTTGTAGGATTCCACGCGGTAGCCGATGAAGCGCACGCGGCTTTCCGCGTCGCGGATCGCCGTGACCACCCGTCCGGTGCGCGAGCGCACGATCCAGCGGCACAGCAGGTAGCTGCCGCCGAGCGCGACTGCGCTGATGACCAGCAGCACCACGTGCACCACGGGCTTGTGCAGGTCGAAGCCCAGGATGTCCTTGAAATCCGTGAAGCCGTTGTTGCCGCCGAATCCCATGTCGTTGCGGAAGAAGGCCAGCATCAGCGCGTAGGTCATGGCCTGCGTGATGATGGACAGGTACACGCCGGTGACGCGCGAGCGGAACGCCAGCCAGCCGAACACCAGCGCCAGCAGGCCGGGCACCAGCGCCACCATCAGCATCGCCAGCCAGAACATGTTCATGCCGTGCCAGAACCAGGGCAGCTGCTTCCAGTTCAGGAACACCATGAAGTCCGGCAGGATGGGGTCGCCGTACACGCCGCGCGAGCCGATCTGCCGCATCAGGTACATGCCCATGGCATAGCCGCCCAGTGCGAAGAACGCCGCGTGGCCCAGCGACAGGATGCCGCAGAAGCCCCACACCAGGTCCACGGCCAGCGCCAGCAGCGCATAGCAGAGGTACTTGCCGATCAGCGTCACCGCGTAGCTGGACATGTGCAGCGGCGAGGCTTCCGGCACCGCCAGGTGCAGGAGGGGCACCAGCAGGCAGGTGGCCGCCAGCACCGCGAGCAGCACGCCGCCGGACTTGTCGTTGCGCAGCCAGGCGCCGAGCAGGGAAGGAGGGTTGCTGCCCATCAGTACTCCGCGGCCGGCTGCCGACATCTGCCGTGCGTCTGTCTCATGTTTCCGCCGAGCGGCCCTTCTGCGGGAACAATCCGCGCGGACGCCGCTGGATGAACAGGATCAGCGCCACCAGCACGAAGATCTTGGCAAGCACGGCGCCGGCCAGCGGCTCCAGCAGCTTGTTGGCGACTCCCAGCGACAGGCCGCTGATCATCGTGCCCCACAGGTTGCCCACGCCGCCGAACACCACCACCATGAAGGAATCCACGATGTAGTTCTGGCCGAGGTTCGGGCCGACATTGGTGAGCTGGGACAGTGCGACGCCGGCGACGCCAGCGATGCCGGCGCCGAGGCCGAAGGTCAGCGCGTCGACCCAGTCGGTGCGGATGCCCATGGCGCGCGCCATCGCGCGGTTCTGCGACACCGCGCGCACGTGCAGGCCGAGGCTGGTGCGCTTGAGCACCAGCTGCAGCGCGATGAATACCAGCACCGCGAACAGCACGATGTAGATGCGCACCAGCGTGATCTGCAGCAGGTCGTTGACCTGCAGCGAGCCGGCCATCCACGCCGGAGTTTCCACCGGGCGGTTGTTCGGGCTGAACACATCGCGCACCACCTGCTGCAGGATGAGGCTGACGCCGAAGGTGGCCAGCAGTGTTTCCAGCGGCCGGCCGTACAGGAAGCGCACGATGCCGCGTTCTATCAATATGCCGACCAGGCCCGAGACCACGAAGGCCACCGGAATGGCCACCAGGATCGACGCGCCCATGGCATGCGGCATCAGCTGCTGCACCACGTACACGCAGTAGGCGCCCAGCATCATCAGCTCGCCGTGGGCCATGTTGATCACGCCCATCACGCCGAAGGTGATGGCCAGACCAAAGCCGGCCAGCACCAGCACCGAGCCCAGCGACAGGCCGAAGAACAGCGTCTCGATGGTGGAATAGAAGTGGCGCCGGGTCTCGATGCGACGCACGGCCTGCTGCGCGGCGGCGAGCACGCGCGGGTCCTTTTCGGTGTAGCTGCCATCCGCATTGGGCGTGGCAATGGCCTGCAGCAGGTTGAAGACATCGGGGTTGAGGCTGCCTTTCAGGGTCGTTACGGCGGCCAGGCGGGAATCCGCGCTGTCGCTGGTCAGGTCCACCATGGCGACGGCCTGGCGGATTTCACGCAGAACCCCCGCGTCCTTTTCCTTGTCGAGGCGGGGGCGCAGCAGCTCGGCGCTGTCCGCGTCGATGGAGCGCAGCATCTCCTTCACGGCGGCCAGGCGTACTGCGCGATCCGGATCGTTGAGTTCCAGGCCGGCCAGCGCGCCGCGCAGTTCCTTGCGCAGCCCGTTGTTGGTGGTGACGCGGTCGAAGTCGCCGGCCGCGGCCTGGCCGAGCGGCTTGTTGCTGCGGATATCCGTGATGGCAAGTGGATCGGCGTCGGCGTCGGCGACGCTGACGATCTGCTTGTCGGCCAGCCGGTAGAAGAGGCGGCCGTCGAGCATGGCCGCGAGCACGCGGCGTGCGGTGGGGCTGCCATCAGCGGCCAGCGCGGTGACCAGGTCGTGCTTGGCGTCGAAATCGGCGTCGGGCAGCTGCGCCAGGATGGCGTCCAGCGTTACCGGCGCAGCGGTTGCCGCGGTGGCGGCAGGATTGGGTTGCTGCGCGGGTGCCTGGATGGCCAGCAGGCCGAGCACGGCGGACAGCAGCAGTCGCTTGATCATGCGGTCCCGTCGAATGGCCTCTCCGGCCCCGCGGGGGGCCGGAGAGGTTGATCACACGAAGTGTCTATGACTCGCTACCCGCCTACTGGTAGTTCTGCCCCGAACACTTCTTCGTGACCTTGTTGTAGTTGCCGCACTTGAGCGTCACCCAGTCGGCCTCCGTGTCCTTGCTGCCCGGCAGGTAGTCGGTCCAGGCGTCGCCGGGCACTGCGGTCGGCGTCTTCCAGACCACGTCGAACTGGCCATCCGCGCGGATTTCGCCGATCAGCACCGGCTTGGTCAGGTGGTGGTTCGGCAGTACCTTGGCCATGCCGATGCCGGTCAGGTTGGGTACTTCCAGTCCCGGCAGGGCATCGATGACCTTGTCGACGTCGGTGGTGCCGGCCTTCTGCACGGCCTTCACCCACAGCTCGAAGCCCATCAC
>DATJXQ010000097.1:0-7609 GCA_035500015.1 Steroidobacteraceae bacterium | reverse complement strand
GCTGCCCGCGCCGACGCGCGCGCCGTCCAGCACCATGGCACGGTTGCCGATCACCGCGCCGTCGCCGATGGCGCAGCCATGCAGCAGCACGCCGTGGCCGATGGTCACGCGGGTGCCGAGCGTCACGGGCATGCCGGGATCCACGTGCACGATGCTGCCGTCCTGCACATTGGTGCCGGCGCCGATGTGTATCCAGTCGTTGTCGCCGCGGAGCACCGCGCCGAACCAGATGCTGGCCTCGTCTCCCAGGCGCACCGAGCCGATCACATCCGCGCTCGGCGCGATGAAGCAGCGGCCTTCGGTTTCGAGCCGGCGCTCGCCATAGCTGTAGATCATCGTTCAGTGCCCCGGTACCAGATCATCCAGGCCGCCGCCGGTGGGCGGCGCCTGGTCATTGAGCCCGCGCAGGATGATATTCGGTATCAGCGTGTCCTGCGCCTTCCCGCCGCTCGCCCACACCAGTACGGCAAGACCGCGGCGCGGCGCCAGCCACAGCCTGAGGTCGGGGCCGAGGTCGAGCCAGTACGTGCTGCGTTCCGCCGGCGGCTCGTCACCGCGCCACGGCGCCTGCCGCGCAAGCCATACGGGATGCGCATGGCCATCCGCATCGCGCGCCAGCAGCAAGCGGATCCAGTCAGGCGAAACGATGCGCTCGCCCTCCCGGGTGCCCGTCCCGAGCAGCAGGTCGCCCAGCCGCATCCAGTCATCCAGGCGCGCCACCATGCAGCAATCCACGCGCAGCGCGCGATCGTCGCGGCCCCACAGCCACGCATCGCCCGCGCCCAGTGGCTGCCAGACCCGTTGCGACAGCGTTGCGGCCACATCCCCATCGGCGTCCTGCCGCAGCAGCGCGGGGGCCGGGTGCAACGTGAAGCGTTCGTGCGCGGCCTGCGACCAGGGATTGCGCCAGCCCGCCGGCGCCGCCGCGATGCCCCGCACCGCCTCCAGCGCGCGCCCGAAGGATACGCGATGGTTGTCGGCCAGCACGCCCACGGCCAGCGCGAAGGGCAGCGCCGCCAGCTCGCCGCCGGTGACCTCGTCAGCGCCGTTGCGGCCGGCTGCAAAGTAATCGAACACGCGATGGCCGTGCCGCTGCACGACCAGCGCCCGCAGTCCCTGCCGCAGCGCCTGGCGGCGCGCGTCTTCCAGCGCGGCGGGCAGCAGGTTCTCGGCCGCGGGCGTGGCGCGCGGCACGCCCGCGGGCTGTCCCGCCACGCGGATGCGCGGTTCGGTGAGGCGCACCCGTCCGCCGGCACCGACCTCCGCGAGCGCCGCGGCGTAGCGCTCCCAGTACGCCATGCCGCCGGCAAGGCGCATGGCCACGAGCACGGCCAGCAGCGCGGCGGCGGCAAGCAGTGAGCGCCTCATGCGCGCAGCTTACCTGCATGCACCACTGCGCCGCGCGACAGATGCAGCTCATGTGAGGCATTGCGCGGCCACTCGGCGCGATAGTGCGTGGCCATCACCACGGTAACGCCGCTGGCGATGCGCCCTTCCAGCCAGGCCAGCAGTTCGGCGCGCAGCGGCGGATTCAGTCCCGTGAACGGCTCATCCAAAAGCAGCAGTCGCGGACGCAGCACCAGCGCACGCGCGAACAGCACGCGGCGCACCTGGCCATACGAGAGTTCCGCCAGCGGCCGCGCGGCGAACTGCTCCATGCCGAGCGCGGCCAGCGCGCGGCGCGCGCGGCGCGCTTCGGCAGGCGTGGCGCGGAAATTCAGTCCGATGCTCGAATGCAGGCCGGATACCACGGTGTCGAGCACCGTGTAGTGGCGCGGGTAGTCGGTCTGCAGGTGCGGGGCGATCAGCCCGGTGCGCGCGCGGAAATCATCCAGTGGCACACCCGGACCAATGCCGGCACGCGCGATGCGGCCGCCGCTCGCCACGCCATGATCGCCATACAGCGTGCGCAGCAGCGTGGTCTTGCCGGCGCCATTGGCGCCGTGCACCACCCAGCACTCGCCGCGCCGTATGGTCAGGTCGATATCGCGCAACAGGCGTGTCGTGCCGGCGTAGACACTGGCAGCCGCCAGCGTGATGAGGGGACGCGCCGCATGTGTGCGGCCCGGAGCGCGCCCGGCGGCTGTTCGTGTGCGATGAACTGCGGTTTGTGAGCGCGCCCTGCGGACTGGCGCAGCCCGCACCCGTGCCGCAGCCAGCGCCGCGCGCAGCTGCGCCGGGTTCGCCGGACCGGCGTAGCGCACGCGGCCCGCCTCCAGCCACAGCAGCCGCGTGGCACCGCGCGGCAGGTCTTCCGCGCGATGCGCCGAGCAGATCCAGGTGCTGCCCCGCAGCGCGCGAGCATCCAGCAGGCGATACAGCCGGGTGCGGTTGGCAGCGTCCAGTCCGGTGGCCACCTCATCGAGCAACAGCACCTGCGCGCGCCACGCCAGCGCGCGGGCCAGCAGCACCAGACGCCGCTCGCCATAGGAAAGCGTGAGGAAGCGGCGCGGCGCCAGGCGCGCAATGCCGGCACGGCGCAGCAGCGTGAGGCAACGCGCCCGCGCACTGGCCGACAGCGGTCGCTGGGGAATGTCGGCACGCTGCAGCCCCGTGCCCACGATGTCGACGGCCGGATAGTTCCAGCCGTAGCGTTCGTAGCGGTCCTGGCGTTCCGGTCCCAGCCAGGCCAGCTCATCGCGCACCGCGGCCGGCGCCTCGTGCCATTCGCCGCGGAAAAGGTAGCGGCGCGGCGCCGGCTGCGTGTCATCGGGCCATACATCCCCGGCCACGATCTTCAGCAGCTGTGTCTTGCCGGCGCCGGTGGCGCCGATCACCAGCCAGCGCTCGCCCGCTCCGATGCGCCAGCAAATATCGTCGAGGATGACGCGGCCGCCGCGGTGCAGCCGCAGGCGGTCGAGCAGGATTTCCACGCGCCGGACGCTACCAGATCTTCACGCGCTGCGCGGGCGCGAGATAGAGCTTGCGGGCCGGCTGCACGCCGAAGGCCGCGTACCAGGCGTCGTTGTTGCGCACCGTCTGCGCGCGGAAGCGGTCGGGCGCGTGCACGTCGGTGGCGACGCGCGCGCGCAGCGCGGCCTCGCGGGTCTTGTCGCGCCAGCTCTGCGCGAAGGCCAGAAAGAAGCGCTGGTCACCGGTGAGCCCGCCGAGCACCGGCGCCGGCGCGCCGCCCAGCGACTTGTGGTAGGCGTCATAGGCCACCGCGAGACCGGCCAGATCGGCGATGTTCTCGCCCAGTTCCTGCGCGCCCTTCAGGTGCAGGCCCGGCAGCGCCTCGTAGGCGTCGTACTGCGCGATCAGTGCCTTGCCGGCCGCCTTGAAGTGGGCCGCGTCGGCCGGCGTCCACCAGTTGCGCAGCCGTCCCTGCGCGTCGAACTCGGCGCCCAGGTTGTCGAAGCTGTGGCTGATCTCGTGGCCGATCACCGCGCCGATCGAGCCATAGTTCGCCGCGTCGTCGGCCTGCGGGTCGAAGAACGGCGGCTCGAGGATGGCCGCCGGGAAGTTCAGCGCATTCTGCAGCGGCAGGTTCAGCGCGTTGACCGTCTGCGGCGCGATCCACCATTCATCGCGGTCCGGAATCGTACCGAGCTTGGCCAGCTGGTGCCGGTACTCGGCCAGCTGCGCGCGCCGGTGGTTGCCCAGCGGATCGTCGGCACGGATCGCCAGCTGCGCATAGTCGCGCCAGGTGTCCGGATAGCCCACGCCGACGCGGATGGTCGCGACCTTGGCCTTGGCCTTTTCCCTGGTCTGCGGGCTCATCCAGTCGAGCCGGTCGATGCGCTCGGGAAACACCGCGATCAGGTTGGCCACCAGCTGGCGGATGTGTTCGCGCGCCGCGGCGGGGAAATACTTGGCCACGTAGGCCTTGCCCAGCGCATCGCCCAGGTCGGCGTCCAGCAGCGCCAGCGCGCGCTTCCAGCGCTCGCGCTGCTGCGGGGTGCCCTGCAGCGCGGTGCCATAGAAACCGAAGCTCAGGTCATAGAAGGCCCGGGGCAGGAAGGCGACGTTCTGGTTGATCAGGTGGAACACCAGCCAGCTCTTCCAGGATGCCAGCGGCTGGCTGGCCACCAGTCCGGACAGACCGGTTACCGCCCGCGGCTGCCAGGCGTCCAGCACCGATTGTCCGTCGAGTCCCGCCGCCTTGAAGAAGGCGTTCCAGTCCATGCCCGGCGCCTTGCGCGGAAAATCCGCCAGGGACCACAGGTTGTTGGCCTTGTGGATGTCCTGCGAATCGGTGATGGACGCGTGCGCCGCGGCGATCTTCTTCTCCAGCTCATACACCGCCGCGGCCTGGGTTTCGGCATCGGGCACGGCGGCCAGCTTCAGCAACGCGGCGATGTAGGCCCGGTACTTGCCGCGCAGCTCCACCATCGACTTGTCGGCGGACAGGTAGTAGTCGCGGTCGGGCAGCCCCAGCCCGCCCTGCAGCAGGTAGCCGATGTTGCGCGAGGCATCCTCCAGACCCTGCGTGACGAACAGGCCGAACAGGTTCTCGGTGGCAAAGCTGGTGTTGTTGAGCGGGTCCACGTCCGCGCGCACTCCCGCACCCAGCTGCGCTGCCAGCGCGGTGCGGTCGGCAATGGCGGCGATGGCGGCCAGCTGCGGCTGCAGCGGCGCCAGGCCCCGTGCCTCGACGCCGGAGGCATCCATGAACGCGGTGTAATAGTCGGCGATGCGCGCCGCGTCGGTACCACCGGCGGGCTTGCCGGCCCCGATGTCCTGCACCAGTTCCTTCTGGCGCTGCTCGGCCAGGTTGAATACCTGCAGGAACATGCCGGTACTGGCGCGGTCGGGCGGAATCCCGGTGACCTTGCGCCACAGGCCATTGGCGTAGGCGTCGAAATCGTCACCCGGCGCGATGCTCTTGTCGATGCCGGCCAGGTCGATGCCAATGATCGGCGCCGCGGCGGCGGTGGCCTTGCCGCTCGTCGGCGGTGCGCCTCCGCAGGCGGCAAGCAGCAGCGCCAGTCCGATGCAAGGGAGCAGACCTGATGAGCTTCGCATGGCGACTCCAGACGGCCTCGACAGCTGGCTTGTCCCGTTCCGCTTCGCGGTTGGCGCGCCCGGAGGGATTCGAACCCCCGACCAGCTGGTTCGAAGCCAGCTACTCTATCCAACTGAGCTACGGGCGCGTGCCGAAAGCAGGGGATGATGGCATGATCGGCCCGAAAGCCAGTAGTATGGCGGCCATCGACCCGGGGCCACCGGGCAAGCATTGGGGTGAAAAGCATGAAGAAAGTCGCCTGTCTGGTCGCATTGACCGCCGTCCTGCCTGTTTCCGCGTGGGCGGCCTGCACCTATCCCCCCAAGCCCGCCAAGGCTCCGAGCGGCACCCGCGCCACCCACGCGGAAATGCTTGCTGCCATGAAGGTACAGAACCAGTACCAGGCGGATGTGAACGGCTATCTGAAGTGCCTGAAGGAACAGTACGACGCCGACGTCGCCAAGATCGACCCGTCGAAATCCGACAAGGACAAGGACAAGGAAAAGAAGAAGATCACCGACCTGTGGGAGACCAAGAACGATTCCGCGGTCGACCAGGCGCAGCAGGTAGCCGACGCCTTCAATGAGCAGCTGCGTATCTGCAAGGCGCGTCCCGACGGCTGCAAGTAGGCGGCCCCGCCGGGCCTGCCACCCGGCATGAGCGCGATGCTGACCCCGGCCGAGGCTGAGGAGCAGATCGCGCACCACCTGCCCTGCCTGCCAATCGAATCCCTGCCCGTCGGCCAGTGCGCGGGCGGGGTGCTGCGCGAAAACGTCTACGCCGAGCGCGACCATCCGCCCTTCGACCGGGTCGCGATGGACGGCATCGCGCTGGATTGCGCCGGCGCCGCCGGCCAGCGCGTGCTGCGCATCCAGGCCACGCAGGCAGCCGGCGATCCGCCGCTCACGCTGGCCACCGCCACGCACTGCATCGAGGTGATGACCGGCGCGATGCTGCCGGCCGGTTGCGATGCGGTGGTGCCGGTGGAAAGGATCCGTGTGGCGGAAGGCAGCGCGCAACTGCTGGAAGACGTCGCGGTCAGTCCGGGCATGAATGTGCACGCGCGCGCCAGCGACCTGCGCCAGGGCACCTTGCTGCTGTCGGCGGGCACCCGGCTCGAGGCGCCGGATGTCGCCACCGCGGCAGGCGCCGGCATGGCGCGCCTGCGCGTGAGCCAGCAGCCGGCCTTCATGGTGATCTCCACCGGCAACGAACTGGTGGAGCCCGGTGATCCCATAGAAAGCTGGCAGCTGCGCCGCTCCAATGCCTACGGCCTGGTCGCGGCGCTGCGGCGCCGGGGATTCCTGCGCGTGGCCGACGACCACCTGCCCGACGATGCCGGCGTACTGATGGCGCGGCTGCGCGAGCACCTGCGCAGCTACGAGGTATTGATCCTGTCCGGCGGGGTGTCGATGGGCAAGTTCGACCTGGTGCCAATGGCGCTGGAAGCCTGCGGCGTGAAGCAGGTGTTCCACAAGGTGGCGCAGCGGCCGGGCAAACCCTTCTGGTTCGGCATGGCGCCCGGCGGCAATGCCGTGTTCGCGCTGCCCGGCAATCCGGTCTCCACGCTGGTGTGCCTGGCGCGCTATGTCATTCCGGCCATTGACCGCGCCATGGGCGTGCGCGACCCGCAGGCCGGCGAGAAAATCGCGCTGGCCGGTCCGGTCAACCATGGCCCGTCGCTGGCCGGATTCCTGCCGGTGACAACGGAAACCGACGACTGGGGCCGTCCCTGGGCCCGGACGGTGAGCCACAACGGCTCGGGGGATTTCGCGGCGCTCGCGGGCACGCATGGATTTGTAGAATTGCCGCCCGGCCCCAATACTTACCCCAAGGGTTTCGTCACCCGCCTGTATCGCTGGTAGTCGCGCATGAATACCGTCACCCAACTGGATCGCGGTCCGCACGACCGGCTCGGCCGGCCGCTGCGCGACCTGCGGTTGTCGGTGATGGACCGCTGCAACTTCCGCTGCCCGTACTGCATGCCGCGCGAGCGCTTCCATGAGCACTACGCCTTCCTGAAGACCACCGAGCGGCTGTCCTTCGAGGAAATCGTGCGCCTCACGCGGCTGTTCGTGCCGCTGGGCGTGAAGAAGCTGCGCATCACCGGCGGCGAGCCGCTGCTGCGGGCGAACCTGCCGGACCTGATCGCCGACCTGAACGTGATCCCGGGCGTGGAGGACATCGCGCTCACCACCAACGGCGTGCTGCTCGGCAAGTACGCCTACGAGCTGAAGGCCGCGGGCCTGTCGCGCGTGACCATCAGCCTGGACAGCCTGGACCAGGAAGTCTTCGCGCGCATGAACGGCGGGCTCGGCAAGGTCGGCGACGTGCTCGACGGCATCGAACACGCGCAGGCGGCAGGCCTCGGTCCCATCAAGATCAACACCGTGGTCCAGCGCGGGGTCAACGAGGACAGCGTGCTGCCGCTGGTGGAACGCTTCCGCGGCAGCGCCGTCACGGTGCGCTTCATCGAGTACATGGACGTCGGCAACCGCAACGACTGGCGCCAGGAACTGGTGGTACCGTCGCGCGACCTGATGGCGCGCATCATCGAGCGCTGGCCCATGCACGTGGTGAAGCCCGAATACGCCGGCGAGGTGGCGCGCCGCTATGCCTTTGACGACGGCCTGGGCGAGGTGGGGTTCATCTCGTCGGTCACGC
>DATJXQ010000096.1:0-24234 GCA_035500015.1 Steroidobacteraceae bacterium | reverse complement strand
GGAGTCCGCGCCGCGCGCCTATACCACGCCGGGCGCCAATTCCCGGGCCGCCAATCCTCTCGTCGACCAGCAGCCGCTGGCGCACTACGTGGTTGCGCACAGCGAACAGGCGGCGTCGTCCATCGGGTTCAGTTACGATCTGACCCAGGGGGCCGTCGACATGACCGAGGACGAGATAGAGGCGCTACGCAGATAGCGTCCGACCAAACATGCCGGAAGGATTGATTTCCTCGCGGGGCTGGCGCACGGGCGTCGCGCTGCTGGCGCTGTGCACGCTGGCCCGCGCCGGCGGCGACGAGGGGCCCGGCGCCTGGATCATGCGCATGAACAAGGCGCTCGCCACGCGCAACTACGACGGCGTGCTGGTCCATCAGGTCGGCCAGCATCGTTCGGTGCTGCGCATCGTGCATCGCGTGCAGGACGGCCACATGGAAGAGCGCGTGACGGTCGAATCGCCGGCCGGGCCGGGGCCGGGGCGCGAGTTCGTGCGCAATGGCAGCGAGTGGATCGAATACGATCCGCAGCAGCGCGTCGCGCGCGTGCAGACGCGCAACCGCAGCTATGGCTTCCTGATCGCGCTCAACGGCCTCGGCCAGCAGACCGGCCGCTATTACGCGATGACCGACGACGGCAACGTCATGCTCGACGCGTGGACCGCGCGGCGCATCTCGCTGGAGCCGCGCGATGCGCTGCGTTACGGATTCCGCTTCTGGCTCGACGCCAGGACCGCGCTGCCGCTGAAGACGCAGCTGGTGTCGCGTTCCGGCGAGGTCATCGAGGAGATCACCTTCCTCAGCATGTCGCTGCCGGAGCACATCGAGGACGAGCAGCTCAAGCCGCAGTTCGACACCACGGGGTTCCACTGGGTGCGCGGCGAGGAGCCGATGTACACGCCCGGCCTGAAATCGCCGCCGGTGCCGCGCGCCGAGCTGCTGCCGGCGGGTTTCCGCGTGATCCTGCTGGGCAGCCCGGAGCAGGAGGCCAAGGCACCTGGACCGCGCACGCGCTTCATCGTTTCCGACGGCATCGACTGGGTGTCGGTGTATGTCGAGAAGGGCGGGCCAGCCGCCGCAAGGCAGATGCCGGGGCATGCGGGCCAGGCGCCGGAGGCACCCGGCCTGCGTCCTGACGGCGTCGTGGTGATGGGTTCCACCGCCGTCTATGTCGCGAGCCTGGATGGCTTCAATGTCACCGTGGTCGGCGAGGTACCGCCGGCGACGGTCAAGGCCATAGCGGAGGCGGTGCGTCCTGAGTGACGGCGCGCGCCTGGTGCTGCTTTCACGCCCGGATTGCGGGCTGTGCGAGGAATTCGCGCGCGAGCTGGCCCGTTTTGCGGCTGAACTGCCCCTGCCTGCCTGCCAGCAGCTCGACGTGGACAGCGATCCGGAGCTCGCGCGCCGCCACGGCCTCGACATTCCCGTGCTGCTGCTCGACGGCGTGAAGGTGTGCCAGCACGTGCTGGACCGGCAGGAGCTGCGGCGCCTGCTGCGCCCGCGCTGACTGTGCGGCGGGCGCCGGCGGGGTGGCTGGGGTAGAATCCGGCCCCTTTACTCCCCGTCCCCGTGCCGATGCCAGAGCAGCCGCCAGAGCCCAGCCATGCCAGCGATATCAGCGGCATCCGCAACTTTTCCATCATCGCCCACGTGGACCATGGCAAGTCCACGCTGGCCGACCGGCTGATCCAGATCTGCGGCGGCCTGGCCGAGCGCGAGATGCAGTCGCAGGTGCTGGACAACATGGCGCTGGAGCGCGAGCGCGGCATCACCATCAAGGCGCAGAGCGTCACGCTGTTCTACGGCGCGCGCGATGGCCGGCGCTACCAGCTGAACCTGATCGACACGCCGGGCCACGTGGATTTCTCCTACGAGGTGTCGCGCAGCCTTGCGGCCTGCGAGGGCGCGCTGCTGGTGGTCGACGCCGCGCAGGGCGTCGAGGCGCAGAGCGTGGCCAACTGCTACACGGCGCTGGAGCAGGGGCTGGAAGTGGTGCCGGTGCTGAACAAGATCGACCTGCCGTCGGCCGATCCGGACAAGGTCATCCGCGAGATCGAGGAGATCATCGGCATCGGCGCGCACGACGCGATCCGCGTTTCGGCCAAGACCGGCGAGAACGTGCCCGAGCTGCTCGAGACGCTGGTGGCGCGCATTCCACCGCCAAAGGGCGACCGCGACGCGCCGGTGCAGGCGCTGATCATCGACTCCTGGTTCGACAACTACGTGGGCGTGGTGTCGCTGGTGCGCGTGGTCAATGGCACGCTGAAGACCGGCGACAAGATACGGGTGATGTCCACGGGCCGCGCGCACTTGGTCGACAGGCTCGGCCGCTTCACGCCGAAATCCGCGGTGCTGCCGCAGCTGGCCGCGGGCGAGGTGGGCTTCATCGTCGCCGGCATCAAGGAGATCGATGGCGCGCCGGTGGGCGATACCATCACCGGCGAGTCGCGGCCGGCAGCCGCGCCGCTGCCCGGTTTCAAGAAGGTGCAGCCGCGGGTGTTCGCCGGCGTCTTCCCGGTCAACACCGAGGACTACGAGGCCTTTCGCGACGCGCTCGCCAAGCTGCGGCTGAACGACTCGGCGCTGCATTACGAGCCGGAGGTGTCCACCGCGCTGGGTTTCGGCTTCCGCGTGGGGTTCCTGGGCCTGCTGCACATGGACATCGTGCAGGAGCGCCTGGAGCGCGAATACAACCTCGAGCTCATCACCAGTGCTCCCACCGTGGTCTACGAGGTGGCAAAGACCGACGGCAGTACCGAGAACGTGGACAACCCGGCGCGCCTGCCCGCGCAGAACCTCATTGCCGAGCTGCGCGAACCCATCATCACCGCCAGCATCCTCGTGCCGCCGGAGCATGTCGGCGCCGTGCTGCAGCTGTGCAGCGAGAAGCGCGGCGTGCAGCAGAAGATGCTGTACCTGGGCACGCAGGTGTCGCTGCAGTACCAGCTGCCGCTGGCCGAGGTGGTGCTGGATTTCTTCGACCGGCTGAAGAGCGCTTCCCGCGGCTATGCCTCCTTCGACTATGAGTTCAGCCATTTCCAGGCCGCGCCGCTGGTGAAACTGGATATCCTGATCAACGGCGACCGGGTGGACGCGCTGTCCATCATCGTGCACCGCGACGCGGCCTACCAGCGTGGCCGCGAGCTGGTGGACAAGATGCAGGAACTGATTCCGCGGCAGATGTTCGAGGTGGCGGTGCAGGCCACCATCGGGGCCCACGTGATCGCCCGCGCCACGGTGAAGGCACTGCGCAAGAACGTGCTGGCAAAGTGCTATGGTGGCGACGTGTCGCGCAAGCGCAAGCTGCTGGAGAAGCAGAAGGAAGGCAAGAAGCGCATGAAGCAGGTGGGTACGGTGGAGATACCGCAGGAGGCCTTCCTGGCGGTGCTGAAAGTGGGCAAGAAGTAACCCGTCGATTGCGGCAAGGCGAGGTAAGGGAAGTGTTCGACGAGATTCTGCGCATTTTTTCCTGGCTGCTGTTGCCGGTGCTGGTGATCGTCATCGTGGATGACTGGTTCCTGCGCCCGCGCCGGCGCCTGGCCGCGCTGCCGGCGCGGGCGGCCGATCCGGAATGGCTGGTCTGGCTGTACAACTCGCTGCTGCTGCTGCTGGTGGCCGGGGCCCTGCGGGTGATCCGCTCCGAGCGGCTGGATTTCGCGCTGGCGCTGGTGGTGATTTCAGCCGTGGGCGGCGTGGTGTGGGCGCTGGACGCATGGGTGCTGCGGCCGCAGCGCGACCGTGCGGCGCGCGCGCAGGGCAAGGATCCGCTGGCCGTGCCGGAGCCGGGAGTGGTCGATTACGCGCGCAGCATGGTGCCGGTGGTGGTGCTGGTGCTGGTGCTGCGCTCGTTCCTGTTCGAGCCGTTCCGCATCCCGTCGGATTCCATGATGCCCACGCTGCAGGACGGGGATTTCATCCTGGTGAACAAGTTCGCATACGGCCTGCGCCTGCCGGTGCTGAACACCCGCATCCTCGGCATTGGCGAACCGCAGCGCGGCGACGTGGTGGTGTTCCGCTATCCTCCGGATCCGGGCATCAACTACATCAAGCGGGTGGTCGGGTTGCCGGGGGACAGGGTCAAGGTGGTCTCCGACCATGTCTACGTCAACGGCGTGCCGCTGCCGAACAAGCTGCTGGGGCACTACTCGGATGGCTGCTACCAGAACATGCGCCTGTCCGAGGTGCAGACCGGCAACCATGTGCATCACACACTTTCCTGCCTGACGCCCGATTTCCTTGCCGGGCCGCCGCTGCCCGGCTGCAACCGCAAGATCGACCGCGGCTACGTCTGCTCGGAAACCGATCCGCCGCTGGCGGGGGGCGTGACCGACCGCGGCGACGCCGCCGAGGTCACCGTGCCCGCTGGCAACTACCTCATGATCGGCGATAATCGCGACAACAGTGAGGATGGCAGGTACTGGGGCTTCGTGCCGGAGGCCAACCTGGTCGGCAGCGCACGGCGCGTGTGGTTCAATTTCGACTTCAAGCGCCACCCGTTGATCGACTGGAGCCGCATCGGCAGGAAGATTGACTGAGGCCCGATCGGGAGAAGCGTCATATGCGCAGTCGTCAGCGCGGCATTACGTTCATCGGCTGGGTGGTGCTGCTGGTGCCGCTGGCCGTGGTCATGCTGGCGGTCCTCAAGGTATTGCCGCTGTACATGAACCAGTTCAAGGTGGCGAAGGCCATGGAAGAAACGGCCGCCGCCAATCGCGGCGACTCCAACCCGTCGCCGCAGGTCATGCACAACGAGCTGGAAAAGCGTTTCGACATCGAAAGCATCGAAACGCCGAACCCGCAGGACGTCGAGATCGCGCGCGAGGGCGATGTCTGGGTGATGACCGCCCAGTACGACCGCGAAGCGACGCTGTTCGGCAACCTTTCGTTGCTGGTGCATTTCAGCAAGCGTGTGGTGCTGCAGTAAGCCCGCGGGAATCCGCAGCATCGGTCATGGCCGCACCTGAGGTCGATGACGGCGCGTCCGACGCGGCGTTTGCTGCATGGCTGCGCGGGTTGCTGCGCCACGTGCCGGCGCATCCCGAGCTGTACCGCGTGGCGCTGACGCATCGCAGCGCCCGGCATGAACACAATGAGCGGCTGGAATTCCTCGGCGACGCCGTGCTCGGCATGGTAGTGGCGGAGGAGCTGTTCCGGCGCTTTCCCGCCGCCAGCGAGGGCACGCTGAGCCGGCTGCGCGCGCGGCTGGTGAGCACCGGGCCGCTGGCGGGCATTGGCGCGGCCATCGGTATCGGACCGATGCTGCGCCTGGGGAGCGGTGAGCTGCGTTCTGGCGGTTTCCGCCGCGAGTCCATTCTCGCCGACGCCACCGAGGCGCTGTTCGGCGCGGCCTATCTGGATGGCGGGCTGGAGGCGGCCCGCGGGCTGATCCTGGGCCTTTATGCGCGGCAACTGGATGAGCTGCGGCCCGAGGCTGAACTGAAGGACGCCAAGACCCGTCTGCAGGAGCTGCTGCAGGGCCGCGCCGAGGCGCTGCCGATGTATATGCTGGAGGGGGCGACCGGCGAGCCGCACGAACAGGTCTTCGCGGTGCGCTGCGAGGTGCATCTGGCTGCCGGCGGCGAGCTGCGGGCTGAAGGCACCGGCTCGAGCCGGCGTCGCGCCGAACAGCAGGCCGCCGCCGCAGTGCTTGCGCAGCTGCAGGTACGGTGGCGCGCGTGAGCGCTTACCCGAGGGGTTGGCGCGCATGAGCGCTTACCCGAGGGGTTGGCGCGCATGAGCGCGCACCGCTGCGGTTTCGCGGCGCTGCTGGGCCGGCCCAACGTGGGCAAGTCCACGCTGCTGAACGCCCTGGTCGGGCACAAGGTGTCCATCGTCAGTCCCAAGCCGCAGACCACGCGGCACCGCGTGCTCGGCCTTGCGAACCTGCCGGAGGCACAGATCGCCTTCGTCGACACGCCGGGCCTGCACCGGCAGCAGGGGCGTGCACTGAATCGCGCGATGAATCGCACCGCGGCGGCGGCGGCGCTGGACGCCGACGTGATCGTCTACGTGGTGGAGGCGCTGCGCTTCGGCGACGAGGACGAGCTGGCGCTGCTGCGCGCCACCGAGGCGCGCCGGCCCATCGTGGCAGTGGTCAGCAAGGTGGACCTGGTGAAGCCGCGCGAGCGGCTGCTGCCATTCCTCGCGCAGCTGGCCGGGCGCCATCCATTCGCGGAAATCGTGCCGGTTTCCGCGCTGCAGGAACGCGACGTGAGGCACCTGGCGCAGGTGATCGCGCGGCACCTGCCTGAATCCCCGCCGCTGTTCCCGCCGGACCAGCTGACCGACCGCGGCGAGAATTTCCGCATCGCCGAGATCATCCGCGAGAAACTGACGCTGGAGCTGCACGAGGAGCTTCCCTATGGCATCGCCGTGGAAGTGGAAGGCACCGGCGAGGAGCAGGACGGCCAGCTGGTGGTCTCCGCGGTGATCTGGGTGGACCGGGCGGGCCAGAAGCCCATCGTGATCGGTGCCGGCGGCGAGCGTCTCAAGCGTGTTGGCGCGCTGGCGCGCCGCGAGCTGAACGCGCTGCTCGGCCGGCGCCTGCACCTGAACCTGTGGGTGAAAGTGCGCGAGGACTGGGCCGACAGCGCGCAGGCGCTGCGGCAACTGGGCATGGAATGACGATGCAGCGGGTCGAACACACGCCGGCCTTCATGCTGCACCAGCGGCCATGGGGCGATTCCGGCCGCGTGGTGGAGCTGTTTTCCCGCGAGCACGGGCGGCTGTCGGTGTTCGCGCGTGGCGTGCGCGGGACCCAGGCGCGGCTCGCCGCCGTGCTGCAGCCTTTCGTGCCGCTGCTGGTTTCCTGGGCCGGACGCGGCGAGGCGCCGCGGCTCACCGGCGCGGAGTTCGATCGCGCGCGCCAGCCCGCAGCGCCGCTGCCGCACGGGCGGCTGATGTCGGCCTGGTACCTGTCGGAACTGGTGCTGTCCCTGACCGCGCGGCATGATCCGCAGCCGGAACTGTTCGCGCACTATGCCGCGGCGCTGGCCGGACTGCGCCAGGATGCGGGCCACGAGCGCACGCTGCGGCTGTTCGAGAAACGGCTGCTCGACGTACTGGGCTATGGCGTGGCGGAACTCGACGAGGCGCGCTTCGCGGATCCGGCCGAACTGGCAAAGCTGCGGCCGGTGCTGCGCGCCGGCATGGCGCGCTGCCTGGAAGGCCGTCCGCTGCGCACGCGTGCCGTGGCGGTCTCGCTGCGGGAATTCGCGCGGGCGCGCGGCGGCGCCGGAGCATAGATGCAGACGCGGGGACTGGCGCAGATCGCGCTCGGAGTGAACGTGGACCACGTGGCGACGGTGCGCAATGCGCGCCGCGCGCGCCATCCCGATCCGGTGCACGCGGCGCTGCTGGCCGAGCAGGCCGGCGCCGACAGCATCACCATGCACCTGCGCGAGGACCGGCGCCACATCATCGACCGCGATCCGGCCACTTTCGTCACGCTGATGCGCACGCGCCTGAACCTGGAGATGGCGGCGACCCCGGAAATGCTGGCCATCGCGCAGCGCCTGCGGCCGCCGGACTGCTGCCTGGTTCCCGAGAAGCGCGCCGAGGTGACCACCGAGGGCGGGCTGGACGTCGCCGGGCAGCAGCCGCAGCTGCGCGAGACGGTGGCGGCGCTGGCCGCCGCGGGCATCCGCGTGTCGCTGTTCATCGATCCGGATGCCGCGCAGGTGGCGGCGGCGCGCGCGATTGGCGCGCCGGTGGTGGAACTGCACACGGGCACTTACGCCGACAGCCAGGGCGCCACGTGCGCGCGCGAACTGGAGCGGCTGCGCGCGGCCGCGCGGCAGGCGGCGCAACTGGGCCTCACGGTGCATGCCGGCCATGGGCTCGACTACCACAATGTGCAGCCGGTGGCGGCCATCCCCGAAGTGGTGGAACTGAACATCGGCCACGCCATCGTGGGCCGCGCGCTGTTCACGGGCCTGGCCGCCGCGGTGCGCGAGATGAAGGCACTGATGTTGGCCGCGCGCCTGTGAATTACCTGGTCTTCGACATCGAGACCATTCCCGACGTGGATTACGGACGGCGCACGCTGGGCCTGCCCGGCCTTGCCGATGCGGACGTGGCCAGCGCGATGTTCGCGCTGCGCCGCGCGAAAAGCGGCGGGGAGTTCCTGCCGCTGCCGCAGCACCGCGTCGTGGCCATCGCCTGCGCGCTGCGGCGCGGCGATTCGCTGAAGGTCTGGAGCCTCGGCGATCCGGACAGCGGCGAACGCGAGCTGCTGGAACGATTCTTCGACGGCCTCGAGCGTTACACACCGGACCTGGTGTCCTGGAATGGCGGCGGCTTCGACCTGCCGGTGATGCACTACCGCTGCCTGCTGCACGGGGTGCGCGCGGCGCGCTACTGGGAGGCCGGCGATGCGGACAGCGCCTTCCGCTACAACAACTACCTCAACCGCTTCCACTGGCGCCACCTCGATCTCATGGACGTGCTGGCGGCCTACCAGCCGCGCGGTGCAGCGGCACTGGCGGACGTCGCGGCGCTGCTGGGCCTGCCGGGCAAGCTCGGGTTTTCCGGCGCGCAGGTGTGGGACGCATGGAAGGCCGGTGACATCGCCGGCATCCGCCGCTACTGCGAGACCGACGTGCTCAATACCTATCTGATCCTGCTGGCCTTCGAGCGCATGCGTGGCCGGCTGGAAGCGCCGGCGCACGCGGCCGAGGTGCAACGCGTGCGCGAGCTGCTGGCCGCGTCGCACGAGCCGCATCACCAGGAGTTCCTGCGGCAATGGCCCGCGGCGGCGCCCTGATCGAGGCCGTCGCCGGCCGCGTGGACGCGCTGAACAGCGAGGGCTGGGGCGTGGTGCGCGGGGCTGGCGGCAAGGCCGTATTCGTGGCCGGCGCGCTGCCCGGAGAGTTGGTTGAATATCGCGTGCGCCGGCGGCAGCGCGGCCATGACCAGGCCGAGCTGGTCGCGGTGCTGGAACCCGCCGCCGACCGCGTGGCGCCGCGCTGCGCGCATTTCGGCGTCTGCGGCGGCTGCGCGCTGCAGCACCTGGCGCCGCAGTCCCAGCTTGCCGTCAAGGACGCCGAGCTGCGCGAGACCCTGCGGCGCATCGGCAAGGTGGAGCCGGCGCAGTGGCTGCCGCCGCTGGCGGGGGATCCCTGGGGCTATCGCCGGCGCGCCCGCCTCGGCGCGCGCTTCGTGCACGCCAAGGGCCGCTCACTGGTGGGCTTTCGCGAGAAGATGAGCAGCCACGTTGCCGACGTCGAGCACTGCGAGGTGCTGCGGCCCGAGGTGGGCCGGCTGGTCGGCGAGCTCGGGCGGCTGGTGAGCGGGCTGTCCATCCGCGAGCGCCTGCCGCAGATCGAGGCCGCCGTGGGCGACGGCGCGGTGGTGCTGGTGCTGCGGGTGCTGGCGCCGCCATCGGCGGGCGATCGCGCACTGCTCGCCGCGTTCGAACGGCGGCACGGCATCCGCCTGCTGTTGCAGGCCGGCGGCCCGGATCGCCTGGAGGCACTGTCCGGCGATGGACCGGAATTGTGGTACGACCTGCCGGCTTACGACCTGCGGCTCGCGTTCGAGCCGGCCGATTTCGTCCAGGTCAACGGCGCGATGAACCGACTGCTGGTGGACCGCGTGCTGGCGCTGCTCGAGCCCACGCCGGAATCCGTGGTGCTTGATCTGTACTGTGGCCTCGGCAACTTCACGTTGCCGCTGGCGCGCCGCGCCGCCCGCGTGGTGGGTATCGAAGGCGAGGCCGGGCTGGTTGCCCGCGCTGCGGCCAACGCGCGCCGCAACGGCCTGGCCAATGTGCGCTTCCATGCCGCAAACCTCGCGGGTGAGCAGGCCGTGCAAAGCTGTCTCGCGCTGGCGGGGGCAGAGGGTTACTCGCAGGTGCTCATCGACCCGCCGCGCACCGGCGCGCTGGACGTGCTGCCGGCGCTGGCGCGCATTGCGCCGCGGCGACTGGTATATGTCTCCTGCCATCCCGGCAGCCTGGCGCGCGATCTGGGTATTCTGGTGTCGCGGCTTGGGTTCACGCTGCGGGCGGCCGGCATAGCCGATATGTTTCCGCACACCGGCCACGTGGAATCGGTCGCCGTGCTCGAAAGGGGAGCCTGAACGCGCATGAGCCTCGGACCCTTGATGGTGGATGTGGCCGGTACCAGCCTGACGCCGGAGGATAGGCAGGTGCTCTGCCATCCACTGGTCGGCAGCGTGATCCTGTTTACGCGCAACTACCGCGATCCGGAGCAGCTCGCCGCGCTGGTGGCCGACATCCGTTCGCTGCGCGCGCCGCCGCTGCTGGTTGCGGTGGACCACGAGGGTGGCCGTGTGCAGCGCTTCCGCGCCGGTTTTTCGGTGCTGCCGCCGGCGCGGCGCATCGGGCAGGAATACGACCTGGACGCGCGGCAGGGGTTGGCCATGGCGCGGCTGCTCGCGTGGCTGATGGCGGCCGAACTGCGCGCCGCCGGCGTGGATTTTTCCTTCGCGCCCTGCGTGGACCTGGACTACGGTGCGTCCACGATCATCGGCGACCGCGCCTATCATGCCGACGCGGCCATCGTCGCCAGGCTGGCGCTGGCCACGATGGGCGGCATGCGCGAGGCGGGCATGGCGGCCACGGCCAAGCACTTTCCCGGGCACGGCGCGGTGGTTGCCGATTCGCACCTGGCACTGCCGGTCGACCGGCGCGAACTGGCCGACATGGCCGCCGATCTCGCCCCGTACCGGCAGCTCATACCCAACGAGCTGGCGGCCGTGATGATGGCCCATGTGCTGTTCCCGGCGGTGGACCGCGTGCCGGCCAGCTTCTCGCGCCGCTGGGTCGGGGACATCCTGCGCGGCGAGCTGGATTTCCGCGGCGTGGTGTTCGCCGACGACCTCACAATGGAGGGCGCCGTCGCCATGGGTGGCGTGGTGGCGCGGGCCGAGGCCGCGCTGGCCGCGGGCTGCGACGTGCTGCCGGTGTGCAACCGCCGCGACAGCGTCATCGCGCTGCTGGATGGGCTGAAATCGCAGCCCGGCCCTGCCAGCCAGATGCGCCTGCTGCGCATGCGCGGCAAGGAGGCGCCGGGGCGCCAGGAACTGATGGCATCGAAGAAATACCAGCAGGCCCGCGAGTGCCTGGCGCGCTGCGAACGGCCGCCGGAGCTGGTGCTGAGCTGAGGCGGCCCCGGGGGATCACATGCAGCAGCTGGACTCGGCCTTCGTGCAACGGATACTGGATTGCGCTCCGGAAGGCATCGCCATCTGCGATGCGACGCAGCCCGCGCTGCCGGTCATTTACGTCAACCCGGCCTTCGAGCAGTTGACGGGCTACGCGGCGGCCGAGCTGCTGGGCGCGAACCTGCGCCTGCTGCAGGGCGAGGACCGCGACCAGGAAGGCATCCGCCGGTTGCGCGAGGCTGTGGCGCGCGGGGAGGCCTGCCGCGTGATGGTGCGCAATTACCGCAGGAGCGGCGAGCTGCTGTGGAACGAGGTGGCGCTGCAGCCGCTGCGCGACGCGGCCGGCGCGCTGACGCACTTCGTGGCCTTTTACCGCGATGCCTCCGGCCGGCTGCGGCAGCCGGAAAAAACCCCGGACAGCCTGCCGGGACAGCTGCGCGAGGATCGCGTCACCGGACTGTGTTCGCGCGCCTGGTTCGACGAGCTGCTGCTGCGCGAATGGCGCGCCGCGCGGCGCGACGAGCGGCCGCTGACGCTGGCGCTGTTCGACATGGATGCGCTGGCCAGTTACAACGCCACCTTCGGCCGGCCGGCGGGCGATGCCTGCCTGCGACGCATTGCGCGCGGCATCGCCGCGGTGTTCCGCCGCGGCGCCGACGTGGTCGGCGCCTGGCGCGGGGGCTGCATCGCGGTGCTGGCCGTGCATCGCGACGGCGAGGGCGTGCCTGGCGTGATCCGGCACGCCACCGCGACCGTGCAGCGCGTGGCTGAAATGCACATCCACCACCCGCGCGCGCCATTGCAGAAGTTCGTGACCGTGACCGCCGGGCTGGCGACGGTCACGCCGACGCGCGCGGAGGAGCAGCCGGAGCGCCTGGTCGAGCGCGCCGAGGCCGCGCTGCGCGAGGCCAGGGAAGGTATGCGCGGCGCGCTGCAGGTGGCGCCGGATTGACTTCAACCCGTGGGGGTGGCGCCGGCAGGGGTGACGATGGCCAGCACTCCGACCGCGGGATGATCGAAGTACTGGATCTGGCCGGTCTTCAGGTTGCGGCGCACTTCGTTGATGCGATAGCGGCGGCCGCCGTCCCGCACGGTGAGGTCGAGCCGCAGGTTCAGCTTCTCGCCGCGCTCGACGGAAATCTTCCCGTCAATCGCATCGCCCAGGCCGAGGAGCCTCGTCGATACCCCGTGACCGGAATCCCAGGCCGTGGCGGCCTGCGTCCAGGCCTTGTGCGCCAGCACCTCGAAGCCACCCTTGCGCAGTTTCGCGGCGGCCGCGTTGAGCTTGCCGGTGGCGATCGGCGTGGCATCGACGTCGTCCGCGGCGTCCGTCGGTGCCGGCGCGTCGTCCGGCAGGGCACCGATGGTGCCGCCATTGCGGAACACCACGATTTCAACCGCGTAAAGCGGCGCTGGCGCCTGCGGCAGTGCCGTCGCGGCGCATAACGCCAGCAGCGCGCCGCAGGCGAGGCGCCTGACGATGCGGGAATGCGGTTTCATGGCCCTCATTCTAGGCAAGCATTCCTGCGCTGTCATGAAACGACCGTGCCGCCGAGCAACTGGTCCAGCAGCGCGCTGGCCAGCGAAAAACGCGCCGCGGGCTGCGCGCCGCGCGCGATCCGCAGCCGCAGCGAGCCTTCCAGCCGGAAATCGCGGTCGCGCTGGATCAGCCGGATCACCGCCGCCGGATCGATGTGGTTCTGTTCCTCGAATACCACGTGGCTGGTCTCCTCCCCGACATCCAGCCGGCGGATGCCGGCGGCGCGGCAGCGCTGGGTGAGGCGCGCCACCTGCAGCAGGTTCTGCGCGGCCGCGGGCAGCGCGCCGAAGCGGTCGCCGATCTCGGTGCGCAGCTCCTCGAGCCCCGCGCCATCGGCAGCCGCGGCGATGCGCTTGTACAGCGCCAGGCGCGTCTGCACGTCGCCGATGTAGTCGGCCGGCAGCAGCGCCGGCACGTGCAGGTTCACCTCGGTGGCCGCCGCCAGCGGCCGCACGGTGGCGGGATCCTCGCCGGCCTGCAGCGCGCGCACGGTGGCGTCCAGCATGTCCAGGTACATGGTGAGCCCGACCTCGGTGAGCTCGCCGCTCTGCGCCTCGCCGAGGAATTCGCCGGCGCCGCGGATTTCCAGGTCATGGGTGGCGAGCACGAAGCCCGCGCCCAGTTCCTCCAGCGACTCGATCGCCTCCAGCCGGCGCCGCGCGTCCTCGGTGAGCCCCTTGCGCGAGGGCACGATCAGGTGCGCGAAGGCGCGGTGATGCGAGCGGCCGACGCGGCCGCGCAGCTGGTGCAGCTGCGCGAGGCCCAGCCGGTCGGCGTTGTTGATCATGATGGTGTTGGCGGTGGGCACGTCGATGCCGCTCTCGATGATGGTCGTGCACAGCAACAGGTCGAAGCGCCGGTGGTAGAAATCCACCATCAGCTGCTCCAGCTCGCGCTCGCGCATCTGGCCGTGGCCGACGCGCAGCGACGCCTCGGGCACGATGCGCCGCAGGTCTTCGGCGATCCCGCCGATGGTCTGCACCTCGTTGTGCACGAAGTAGATCTGTCCGCCGCGGCGCAGTTCGCGCAGCGCGGCCTCGCGTATCGCCGGCGCCTGCCACTCCCCGACGGTGGTACGGATGGCGACGCGCCCCGCCGGCGGCGTGGTGATCAGCGACAGGTCGCGCAGGCCGCCAAGCGCCATGTTCAGCGTGCGCGGGATCGGCGTGGCCGTCAGCGTCAGCATGTGTACCTGCGCGCGCAGCGCCTTCAGCTTCTCCTTGTCGCGCACGCCGAAGCGGTGTTCCTCGTCGATGATGATGAGCCCGAGATCCCTGAAACGCGCGTCGGCATGCAGCAGCCGGTGCGTGGCGATGAGGATGTCGATGCGCCCGGCGGCCAGCTGCTCCAGCAGCGCGCGCGATTCCTTCGCCGCCCGGAAGCGCGACAGGGACTCGATGCGCACCGGCAGGTCGGCGAAGCGGTCGCGGAAGTTGGTGGCATGCTGCTCGGCCAGCAGCGTGGTCGGAACCAGCACCGCCACCTGCCTGCCGGCCTGCACGGCCACGAATGCGGCGCGCATCGCCACCTCGGTCTTGCCGAAGCCGACATCGCCGCACACCACGCGGTCCATCGGGCGTTCGCCGGCCATGTCCCGCCGCACGGCTTCGATGGCCTCGCGCTGGTCGGCGGTTTCCTCGAAGGGAAAGGCGGCGGCGAAGGCGCGGTACTCGCGCTCGTCGGCCTGCAGCGGGGTGCCCTTGCGCGCCTGGCGCTGCGCATACAGGTCCAGCAGTTCGGCCGCGACATCGCGCAGCTGTTCGCCCGCGCGCTTGCGCGCCTTCGCCCACTGGTCCGTGCCCAGCTTGTGCAGCGGCGCGGCGTCCGGCGCTGCGCCGGTGTAGCGGCTGACCAGATGCAGGGCGTTGACGGGCACGTAGATGCGGTCGCCACCGGCGTATTCGATGACCAGGAATTCGCTGTCCTGCTCCGCCACCTGCATGGCGACCAGTCCCACGTAACGGCCGACGCCGTACTGCTCGTGCACCACGGGCGCGCCCGCGGCGAGCGCAGTAAGATCCCGCAGGATGGCGGCCGGATCGAGCTGGCTGTGGCGCCGCCGGCGTTCCTGCTGTGCGCGGTGGCCGAACAGCTCGCCGTCGGCCAGCAGCAGCAGCGGCGGATCGGTGCAGCTGAGCCCGCCGACATCGGGAGCCGTGGTCAGCGCCACCGGCGCGCGGGAATCCAGGAAGGCCTGCCAGCCGGCCACGTTCTCGACGGCGATGCCGGCGCCACGCAGCAGTTCCTGCAGCGTCTCGCGGCGTCCCGGTGAATCGGCGCCGAGCAGCGCGCGGCCGGAATAGGTGCGCAGCAGCTGCGCCAGCGGGGCCAGCGGCACATCCGCGCGCGCATCCAGTGCCAGCGCCGGCGGCGGCAGCAGTTGCGGCACGCCGCCGTCCGCGCGCAGTTCCACGCGCGGCGCGGCGGCGATGCTTGCGAGCAGTTGCGGCGGCGTGAAGTACAGTTCCGCGGGCGCGAGCAGCGGATGCTCGATGTCGTGTCCCAGGTCATCGTGGCGCGCGGCAATGCCCCGCCACACCTCATCGAGGCGCGCCGGCAGCTGTTCGTCCAGCGCCAGCACCGCGCCCGCCGGCAGGTAGTCGAGCAGGCCGGCGGTGTTCTCGAAGAACAGCGGCAGGTAGAACTCGATGCCCGGGGGAGCGGAATCCGGTTTCAGGCCGCGGTAGATGGCCGAGCGCGTCGGATCGCCTTCGAAGCGCGTGCGGTAGCGCCGCCGGAAATCGCGGCAGCTGTCCTCGTCCAGCGGGAATTCGCGCGCCGGCAGCAGCGTGAGCCGCGGCAGTGCCTCGAGTGAGCGCTGCGTGTCCGGATCGAAATGGCGGATGCTGTCGATGGCGTCGTCGAACAGGTCGATGCGCAGCGGCTGCGCGTAGCCCATCGGGAACACGTCGAACAGCGAGCCGCGCAGCGCGAATTCCCCGGGGGCACCGACCTGCGCCACCAGGCTGTAGCCGGCGCGGGCCAGGCGGCCGGCGACGTCCGCCATCGCGAACGTGTCGCCGACCGCGAGGTGGAAGCTGCGGCCGGCGATGTAATCAGGCGGCGGCAGCCGCTGCAGCAAGGTCTCCGCCGCAACGAGCAGCAGCCCCCGTTCCATGGCCGGCAGCCGCGCCAGGGTGGCAATGCGTTCGGAGACCAGATCGGCAAGCGGCGAGAACTGCTCGTAAGGCAGCACCTCCCAGTCCGGCAGCTGCACCACCGGCAGTTCGCCGGCGAAGAAGTCCAGTTCGCGGCGCAGCTGTTCGAGGCCGCGCGCAGTGTCGGCGATTACCACCCACGGCCGCCGGTCGGTGCGCGCGGCGGTGGCCAGCGCCAGCGCGCGGGCACTGCCCGCCAGTGGCGGCCAGCGGCGCAGCATCGATGCGGAGTCGGGTGCGGGGAGGGCCGGAATGGAACTCATCGGGCCGCGCAGCATAGCGGCGCGGTCGCCGGCTTGCAGCCCGGATGCGGCCGCGGGACGGGCCGGCTGGTGATCAGCCGCTGTCGGCGTCTGGCGCGGTGATCACCGGCGGCGAGCCGGGCACCACGCTGTGGATCACGTACTCGCGTTCGAAATACACGCTGAAGGTGTCGTAATCCCAGCGTGTGATCGGCGGCTTGCCCACCGCGGCGTGCTTTTCGCGCGGCGCGCCGTACTTTGCCTCCACCTGCGCCATGGTGCTGCCGCGCTGGGGCACGTCGGGCACGGCCGGTTGCGCCTGCGCCTGGTCGCCGGCCGGCGGCGCCTGCGCATACAGCGGGGCCGTCGCCAGCGCCAACAGCAGTGCGATGCAGGTCTTCATGGCATCGACTATAGCAGCGCGGCGTGCAGGAGGATGGTCCGGCGGCCTGAATCCACATCATTTCCGTGAAATGCGTCGCCAAACACATGCTTAAATGGCCGCCTGCGCATGTTCCATCCGTTGCCAGTCTACGTCGGACTACGTTATGCGCGCGCCCGCGCGCACCGCTATTTCGTGTCCTTCATCACCTGGGTTTCGCTGGCCGGCGTGGCGGTGGGCGTGGCCGCGCTGATCGTCATCCTGTCGGTCATGAATGGCTTCGGCACGGAGCTGCGCGCGCGCCTGCTGGCGTTGTCCGCGCCGGTGCGCGTGACCGCCGCCCCGGATGTGCGGCCGGACTGGGATGCGGTGCGCGCGGGCGTGGCGGCGCTGCTGCCCGGTGCCACGGTGGAGCGTTACGCGGAAATGCAGGTGCTGGCCGTGCGGCAGTCGGACATGCTGCCGTTGCAGCTGCGCGGCGCGGATGCGGGCACGCGCGCCGAGCTTGCCAGGGTGCTGGTGGATGGCGACCTCGCGCCGCTGGCGCGGGGCGCGGGCCTGGTGCTGGGCCGCGTGGCCGCCGAGCAGCTGGGCGTCGCGGTCGGCGATACGCTGACGCTGTGGGTGCCCACCACGGCGGCCGGCGAGGTGCCGGGAGCGCAGCCGCGCGAATTCACCGTGGCCGGCCTGTTCGAGACCGGCATCCAGGACAACGATGGCACGCGTGCCTATGCCGGCCTGCCGGTGCTGGCCGCGCTCGGCGCGGCGCGCAGCGGTGATGAGGGGCTGGCCATCCAGCTGCACGACACGCTGCAGGCACCGGCCGTGGCGCAGGCGCTGCAGCCGCAGCTGCGGGCGCGCTGGCCGGGGCTCGTGGCCAGCGACTGGACGCAGGAGAATGCCAGCTATTTCCGTGCCATCCGCATCGAGAAGACCATGATGGCGCTGATCCTGCTGCTGGTGGTCACGGTGGCCGCCTTCAACATCCTCGCGATGCTGGTGATGGTGGTGACCGACAAGCGCACCGACATCGCCATCCTGCGCACCTTCGGCGCCAGTCCGCGCGCGGTAGCCGGCGTGTTCCTGTCGCAGGGAGTGCTCATCGGCTGGCTCGGCGTGGCGGCCGGGCTGGTGCTCGGCACGGCCATCGCCACGCACGTGGGGCCCATCATGGCGGCGCTCAACCGCTACACCGGCCTGACGCTGTTCGATGCGGACGTGTACTACCTGACCGGCGTGCCATCGGAGGTGCATCGCCTGGACCTGGTGCTGGTCGCCGGCAGCGCGTTGCTGGTCACCGCGCTGGCCACGCTGTATCCGGCGCTGCGCGCCGCGCGCGTCTCGCCCGCCGAGGCGCTGCGCTACGAGTAATCATGGCGTTCACCGGCACCTACGAATGGCTGATCGGTGCGCGCTACCTGCGCTCGGGGCACCGCCGCGGCTTCCTGTCCTTCATCACCGGCATCAGCATCGCCGGGCTGGCGCTGGGCGTGGCGGTGCTGCTGGTGGTGATGTCGGTGATGAACGGCTTCGAGAAGGAACTGCGCGCGCGCATCCTGAACGTGACCGCGCACGCGACGCTTACCGGTCCGCAAGAAACCCTGCCGGACTGGCGGGAGGCGCAGCGCCGCGGCCTGGCGCTGCCCGGCGTCATCGCGGTCACGCCCTACATCGAGACACGCGCCATGCTGGCGGCCGGCGAACGGCTGGCCGGCAGCCAGCTGCGCGGCGTGGATCCGGCGCAGGAAAAGGCGCTGAATGGCCTGGCCAGCGTGATGACCGTGGGCCGGCTGGAGGACCTCACGGCCGGCAGCTGGGGGGTGATCCTCGGTGAGGCGCTGGCTGCGGAGCTGCGTGTCAAGGTTGGCGATTCCGTCGTGGTGATCGTTCCCAAGGGCACCGTGACGCCCGTTGGCATCGTGCCGCACATGCGCAGCTTCACCGTGGTCGGGCTGTTCCGCTCCGGCATGTACGAATACGACCGCGGGCTGGCGCTGCTCAATGTCGGCGATGCGGCGAAATTGCTGCACTATGGCGACGCGATGACCGGCGTGCGGCTGCAGCTGGCCGATCCGTTCACAGACCTGCTGGCCGCACGGCACGCGGTGCGCGAGCTGGCGCTGCAGCTGGGCAACGGCTACTACGTCAGCGACTGGACGCGCGTGCACGCCAACTTCTTCCGCTCCATCCAGATGACCAAGTCGATGCTGTTCGTCATCCTGTCGATGATCGTGGCGATCGCCGCCTTCAACATCGTGGCCACGCTGGTGATGGTGGTCAAGGAAAAGGAGGGCGATATCGCCATCCTGCGCACCTTCGGCGCCGCGCCGGTCAACGTGCTGCGCATGTTCGGCGTACAGGGAGCATGCATCGGCCTCGCAGGTGTCGCCCTGGGCCTGGGATCTGGCGCCTTGCTCTCGGTGAACCTCGAGGCGCTGGTGCATGGTCTCGAGCACCTCACGGGCTTTCATTTCCTCGACGCGAAGGTGTATTTCATGAGCGACCTGCCGGCCGAGGTGCGGCTGCACGATGCATTGAAGGTGGCGCTGATGGCATTGCTGCTGTGCCTGGTGGCGACGATCTATCCGGCATGGCGTGCCGCGCGCGTGCTGCCGGCCGAGGCGTTGCGCCATGACTGAGATGTCACCATTGCCCGTGGCCGGCGCGCCGGTGCTGGAGGCGCATGGGCTCACGCGCAGTTTCCGCGAGGGCGGCGGCGTGCTGGCGGTGCTGCGCGGCGTGGAGCTGTCGGTCGCGGTGGGCGAGCGCGTGGCCATTGTCGGGGTGTCCGGTTCGGGCAAGACCACGCTGCTGCAGCTGCTGGGCGGCCTGGACCGGCCCGATGCCGGCAGTGTCGCCGTCGCGGGCCAGGACATCCATGCGCTGCCGGAACGGGCGCGCTGCGAGCTGCGTAACCGCCAGCTCGGTTTCGTCTACCAGTTCCATCACCTGCTGCCGGAATTCTCGGCGCTGGAAAACGTGGCCATGCCGCTGCTGGTGCGACGCATGCCCGTGGCCGATGCGCAGCGGCAGGCACGTGCGGTGCTGGAGAGAGTGGGACTTGGCGAGCGTCTCACGCACCGCCCCCACCAGCTGTCGGGTGGCGAGCGGCAGCGCGCGGCCGTGGCGCGCGCGCTGGTCACCGGGCCGGCGCTGGTGCTGGCGGATGAGCCCACCGGCAACCTGGACGGCGCCAATGCCGCGGCGGTGTTCGAACTCATGCTGGAGCTCAACCGCGAGCGCGGCACGAGCCTCGTGGTGGTCACGCATGACGAGCGCCTCGCGGCGCGCATGGACCGGGTGCTGGTGCTGCGCGACGGACGGCTCGTTCCAGGTGCCTAGAGTCTACAGCGGCGGATAACGCTCGCGCGCCGCCGCGCGCCGCGCGCGCCTGCGGTTCTGCAGGTTGATCCGCCACAGCAGCTCGAGCAGCCTTGTGGCCAGCCAGCCGGTGACGATGCTGCACACCAGGCAGCCGAGCAGGAAGGGTTTCCAGATATCACCCAGTCCGGTCTGCAGCCAGTGCCAGCTCAGGTGGAAGTGGAACGGCCCGGGCTGGTGCCGCAGCAGCAGCGCGCCGACGCGGTAGGCGAACCAGTAGATGGGCACGGCGGTGAACGGATTGAACACCAGCAGCGTGCCCACCATGGTGGGCACATTCAGGTGCCAGATCATGGCCGCCACCAGCCCGATCACCAGATGCGCGGGCAGCGGGATGAAGCAGATGGCGATGGCGGTGCCGAAGGCCGTGGTGATGGCGCGGCGGTTGACGCCCCACAGCCGCGGATCGAGGACCTTCGGTCCCAGCACCCGGAAGTGCCGGCTGCCGCGCAATTTCTCGGCGATGGGACGAAATTTGAGGAACAGCTGGCGCGGCATGGGGGAGCAGACTTTAGCAGGCCATCGTTGTGGAGAGGGCGGTGTCGCGCGGCCTGTGGACGGTGTTGGGCGTGGCCCTGCTGGTGCTGGGACGCGGGCTGGTGCTGGCGCGGCAGCTGCTCTCGCCGCTGCCCGGCGGCGGCGATCGCCTGCTCATCGCGGCCTGCGTCAGTTCGATACCCGGGCCGGCGGATGATGGCTGGCGCTTCGACGCCCACGCGGCCTTCCCGCAGCATCCGCAATGGCCGGTGCGCGAGCTGCGGGTGCAGCTTCCTGCCGGCGTGGGCCGTCCCCTGGTCGGGGACTGCTGGCAGTACGCAGCGAGCCTCGGCCAGCCAGCGGGCGCGGCGAGCCGACGCATATTGCTGCGCGATCACTTCAGCGGCTATGCGCGGGTCGTCGCCAGTCCGCTGAACCACCGCCTCAGCGCCGGCGGTCATGGACTGGACGGCCTGCGCGAGCGGCTGGCGCGGCGCGTCATGGAACAGGTCGCCGATCCATCCGCGGCCGCGCTGGTGGCGGCGCTGGCCGTGGGAGCCACCGGGGATGTGACGGCGCGGCAGTGGCAGGTGTTCAACGCCACCGGCATTACCCACCTGGTCGCCATCTCCGGCATGCACGTGACCTTCTTCGCGGTGCTGGCCATGTTCGCCGCACGCCATCTGTGGCGCTGGTGCGCGGCCGGCACGCGGCGGCTGCCGCGTCGCTCGGCCTGCGCCGCCGCAGTGGGCGCCGCGCTGGCATTGCTGTATGCGCTGCTTTCCGGCGCATCGGTGCCTGCGCAGCGCACCGTGGTGATGCTCGCGGCCGTGCTTGCGGCGCGCGAATGCGCGCGCCGCACGCGGCCGGGCTGGAGCATCGGCGTGGCGCTGGCGGTGGTGCTGCTGCTGGATCCGATGGCGCCGCTCGGCGCCGGCTTCTGGCTGTCCTTCGTCGCCGTGGCCGTGCTGGTGCTGCTGGCCGGCGGTCGCCTGCAGTCCCCGCCGCCGCTGGCCGAGCTGCTGCAGCTGCAGTGGATGGTCGGCATCGCGCTGCTGCCGTTCACGGTGGCGGTCTTCGGTACCTTTCCGGCGGTCGGGCTGCTGGTGAACCTGCTGGCCATCCCGGTGTTCTCGCTGCTGCTGGTGCCGCCGATACTCATCGCCACGGCGTGTTGTCTGCTGCCCGGTGCGGTGGCGAGCTGGTGCGGCGACATGTTGCTGCGGCTGGCGGGCTGGATCGCCGCGGCGCTGTGGCCGGGATTGTGCTGGTGCGCCGCACTGCCCGGCGCGCTGTGGCGCGCGGTGCCGCCATGGAGCTGGTATCCGCTGGCCCTGGTTGCCGCGCTGCTGGCGCTGCTGCCGCTGGCGCGCCGCACGCGGCTGGCATCGCTGGCGCTGCTGGTCTCAGCGTTCCTGCTGCGCGCCCCGCGTCCGGCCACCGGCGAGCTGTGGCTCGATGCGACCGGGCAGGGCGGCGCTGCGACCGTACTGCTGCGCACGCAAGCTCATCTGCTGCTGCTGGGTACCGGCGAGACTTACCACAGCGGTGGTCGCGGTTTCGCGCGGCAGGTGCTGCCGCTGCTGCGCGCGGCCGGTTATGCGCGCATCGACCTGTGGCTGCCGGGCGCATGGACGCGTGACACACAGGCGGCGCTGCGCGTGGGCGCGGCGGAACTGCCGGTGGGCGCGGCCCTGTTGCCGCCGCCGTCTGCGCCGCCGCCGGAACTGCGCACCTGCGGCACGGCGGCGAGCTGGCGCTGGGACGGCCTGGATTTCGAGCTGCGGAGCAGCGATGACTCGCGCGCATGCGAGCTGACCGTGGCGCGCGGCGCGCACCGCATGGTGCTGGGAGGCGCGGCGGGCGCGCACTTCACCATTCCCGCGGGCGGCAGCGCGCGCCTGGTGTTCGATGCCGCGGGTCTGGGGCTGCGGGCCGCATTTCTTGGGCTATGATGCCGCTCCATGCGGGAAATCGTCCTTGCCGGCGGGCTGTTCATGTGGCCCATCATCCTCTGCTGGATCATTGCGCTGGGCATCATCGGCGAACGCATCTGGACGCTGCAGCAGAAGCGCGTGATGCCGCCGAACCTCGCGCGCCGCATCTGGGCGCTGGTGGAAGCCGGCCAGGTCAACGACAAGGTCATTGCCGCGCTCGAGGCGAACTCGCCGCTGGGCAAGCTGCTCGCCACGGGCCTCGCCAACCGCCACCGCTCCCGCGAGGTATTGATGGAACGCATCGAGGATACCGGCCGGCACGTGGCCTACGACCTGGACCGTTACCTCAACACGCTGGGCACCATCGCCGGCGTGACGCCGCTGCTGGGCCTGCTCGGCACCGTGACCGGCATCATCCGTGCCTTCAGCGCCATCCATGAGGAGGGCCTGGGCGATCCGCGGCTGCTGTCCGGCGGCATATCCGAAGCGCTGATCTGCACCGCCGCCGGCCTGTTCGTGGCCATTCCCTCGTACGTGGCATTCCGCTACCTGCGCGGCCGCGTGGAGGGCATCGTGGTGCGCATGGAGAAGGACGCGGTGCGCTTCGCCGAGGCGCTGAACGACCGCACCGAAGGCGATGCGCGCGGAGAGCAGCCTTGAACCTGCGTCCACGCCGCTCCGGCGACGATCCGGAAATCAACCTGATCTCGCTGATCGACGTGCTGATGGTGCTGCTGGTGTTCTTCATGCTCTGTTCCACGTTCGACCAGCAGGGCCGCATGAACATCCGGCTGCCCACCGCGAACGGCGAAGCCCGCAGCCCCGGCGGCGCCGAGCCCATCGTGGTCACGGTGACCGAGCAGGGCGGCTACCGCGTCAATGAGCACGAGCTGGTCAACTCCGGCCGCGACACGCTGCGGCGCGCCGTGCAGCAGGTGGCGGGCACCGTGCGCGACGGGCACGTGGTGCTGCGCGCCGATGCGCGCGCCACGCACCAGGCGGTGGTCACGGCGATGGACGTGCTGGGCCGCATGGGTTTCACGCAGCTGGATATCGCCACCATTCCGCCGCCCGAAGGCCAGTAGCGTGGCGTTGCCGTCGCTGGCGGAATCGCGCGCGGTATACGGCCGGCTGCTGCGCTACGCGTGGCCCTGGCGCTGGCAGTTCCTGCTGGGCATCCTGGGCATGGCGCTGTACGCGGCCACGGGCGCCGGCACCGCCGGATTCGTGAGCCGCTTCCTGAGGGCAGCCTTCGTGCGCACCGACCCGCGCGTAGTCTGGGCCGTGCCGGCGGGCGCTTTCCTGCTGTTCCTGGCGCGCAGCACGGGCGATTTCCTGGGCAGCTGGTATCCGGCGCGCGTGGGCCGGCAGGTGGTGAAGGCCATCCGCCGCGAGCTGTTCGACCAGTGCCTGCACCTGCCGGCCGCGCGCTATGACCAGCTGTCCACCGGACGCATGGTGTCGCGGCTCACCTATGACGCCGAGCAGGTGGCCGACGCCGCCACCAACTCGCTGATCGTGCTGGTGCGCGACTCGCTGACCATACTGGGCCTGCTGGCCTACATGTTCCTGAAGTCCTGGCGCTTCACCTTGCTCGCACTGGTGGTCACGCCCGTGATCGGCTGGGTGCTGCTGCGGCTGAACCAGCGGTTTCGCCGCCACAGCGCGCGCATCCAGCAGTCGATGGGCGATGTCACGCGCATCGCCAAGGAATCCTTCGAGGGCCAGCGTTCCATCAAGACCAGCGGCGCGCAGGCCGCGCAGCTGGCGCGCTTCGAGGTCGTCAACGAACAGAACCGGTACAGCCAGGAGCGGCTGGCGCGGGTGCGCGCAGCCGCCAATCCGGTGGTGCAGATGGTCGGCGTGCTGGGGCTGCTGGCGGTGCTGGTGTTCGCGCTCTGGCAGGTGGTGGTGCATGGCGTGACGGTGGATGAATTCACCGGCTACATCACGGCGCTGCTGCTGCTGCTGGCGCCGCTGCGGCGGATCGTCGACAT
>DATJXQ010000095.1:0-13444 GCA_035500015.1 Steroidobacteraceae bacterium | reverse complement strand
GTCCGAGCGGCCGAGGATGACGAAGCCGCCGCTGTCGGTGCGCATCGCATAGTCGCCGTGGTGCCAGATGCCGCGGAAGCGATTGAAATACGTCCCGGCGTAGCGCTCACCGCCGGTGTCGCCGAGGAATCCCAGCGGCATCGACGGAAACGGGGCCGTGCACACCAGCTCGCCACGTTCGCCGGGCGCGGCTGGCCCTGGGTCATTCCAAACCTCGGTGGCCATGCCGAGGCCTGCGCCCTGTATCTCGCCGCGCCGCACCGGCAGCCAGGGCACGCCGAGGCAGAAGCACGAGATGATGTCGGTGCCGCCGGATATCGAGGCCAGATGCACGTCCGGAGCGACGGCCTCGTATACGTAGTCGAACTGGCCGGCTGCGAGCGGAGCGCCGGTGGACAGGATGGTGCGCAGCGCGCCGAGGTCGTGCCGGTCGCGTGGCCGCACGCCGGCCTTCTCCATCGCCGCCAGGAAGCGCGGGCTGGTGCCGAAGGTGCCGAGGCGTTCCTCGGCCGCCAGGCGCCACAGCGCCTCGCTGTCCGGGAACGTCGGCGAGCCATCGTACAGCACCACCACGGCGCGACTCGCCAGCGCGGAGACCAGCCAGTTCCACATCATCCAGCCGGTGGTGGTGTAGTAGAAGACGCGTTCGCCGGGACGGATATCGGCGTGCAGCAGGTGTTCCTTGCGATGCTGCAGCAGCGTGCCGCCGGCGCCATGCACGATGGCCTTGGGCCTGCCGGTCGTGCCGGAGGAGTACAGCACGAACAATGGCGTGTCGAAAGGGAAGCGGCGGGGCGGGGGCGCGATGTCCGCCGCGAGCAGCTCGCTCCATTGGCGTGTATGCGCGGGAGCGCCCGCGGGCACTTCTTCCGTGGCGACCAGCACCAGCGCTTGCAGGCCGGGCATGCCGCGCAGGATCTGCGCGAGCTTGTCGCTGCAGTCGAAATGCCTGCCGCCATACCGGTAGCTGCCGGCGGCTACCAGCAGCTTCGCGCCGGTCTGCACGAAGCGCTCGATGACGGCCGACGCGCCGAACTCCGGTGGTGTCGCGGTCCAGACCGCCCCGAGATATGCCGCGGCCAGCATTGCGACGACAGCTTCCGGCGTATTGCCGAGAAATCCCGCAACGGTATCCCCGGCGCCGATGCCGGCGGCGGCGAAACCCGCGGCCGCCGCGCGCACCGCCTGGCTCAGCGCCGCGCGGGTCAGCACGCGCCGCGTGCCGCTTTCATCACGGCCGATCAGGGCGATGCACGCGCCGTCGCCGGCCAGCAGATTTTCGGCGAAGTTGAGCCGCGCGTCCGCGAACCAGCGCGCGCCTGGCATGCGTTCGCCGTCGCTCAGCACATGGGCGCCACGCTCCCCGATCACGCCGGCGTAATCCCACAGCGCGTTCCAGAAGGCCGCGCGCTCGCGCACGGACCAGGCGTGCAGCCGGCGATAGGCTTGCTCGGGCGCATCCGGTACCGGGCGCCCGGCGGCGTGCTGCACGAACCGCGCGAAGTTCGTCAGTTCGCAGGCAGCGACGCGTTCAGCCGGCGGTTGCCAGAGTATTGCGCCGGAGCTGTCCATGGAAGCCGCCACGCCGCGCGCGATATTCGCGCGGGGACATGCCGTAGCGCTCGCGGAAGCTCCGGCTGAAGTGCGGTGCGCTGTTGAAGCCCCAGGCGAACGCGATCTCGCTGATGGACCGGCCGCGCCAGCGCGCGTCGGCGAGCTGGTGCGCGACCTCTTCCAGCCTGCGGCGCAGGATGTACGCGGACACGGAGTCTTTTTCGCCGGCGAAGATCATGCGCAGATACCGCGACGAGACATTGAGCGCGCCGGCGATTTTCTGCGGTCCCAGCTCCGGATCGCGCAGCTGCTGCTCGATGAAGCGGCGCGCCTTGGCATAGCGGCCGCCAACCACGGAGGAGGGCGCGATCAGCGTGTCGAAGGCCAGCGTATAGCTGACCGCGATCAGCTCCAGAAGCTGGTGCGCGAGGCTGTCCTGCACGGTGGGTGGCAGGCCCGGGCCGGTGTGACGGCAGAGGTTGGCCACCAGCGTGGCGGCGGCTGAGGTGGTGCCGGAGTCGCCCGGCAGGCGCCGCCCGCAAAACTGCTCGGGCGAGGGCAGGTGCGCGCGCAGCGCGCCGGACGGGATGCGCAGCAGGATCAGTTCGGAGCATTCCGCCATGTAGTGCGAATGCGGCGTGGCGTCGTCGCACAGCGCCAGATCGCCGGCTTCCATGCATGCCACCTGGCCGTACTGGCTCAGCGTGCCGGAACCGCGCAGCTGCGCGATCAGTGAATAGCTGTGGGCGGCGGCGGCGGTGCCGGAAAGTCGCGACCGGTCGATGGCGCTGCCGAGGCAGGACAGCCGGGCGAAACGCAGCGTGCCGACCTGTCCGGTCTGCAGCCCAGCATCGAAGCGTTCCAGATTGGCCGGCACGATTTCGGCATGGTCGAACTGCGCGCAGAAATGCGCAGTCCAGGCCGCCAGCCGGCCGCGAGTGGCAAGACCAGTCGTTCTGCAGACTTCCACGAGCCCCCCTGACCATATATCGTATACGATTTCATATATGATCATCCGGGGCCGCCCAGGATGCAAGGCCCGATGATAACGGGCATAACCGGCCGGTTATCGATCCTGCGTGTAGGCCTTCAGCCGCTGGTACGACTTTTCGATGTGTGCCCGCATGGCCGCGGCAGCCGCGGCCGGACGGCGCTCCACCAGCGCCGCGATCAGCCCGGCGTGTTCGGCGAAGGCTTCCTTGGTGACCTCGCTGTGGAAACGCAGGCGGAAAATGTGCAGGTGGGTATGCAGCCCCGCCAGCGTGTCGCGGATCAGCGGGTTGCGGCTGCCGATGGCGATTAGATCGTGGAATTCCGAATCCTGCACCGCGAAGCGGTCGTAGGAAGTGCGTGATTCATCGGGTTCCATCTTCCTGGCGAGTTCGGTGACCGCGCGCAGTTCCTCATCCGTCATGCGTTCCGCCGCGCAGCGCGCGGCGTAGGGTTCCAGCAGCAGGCGCAGCTCGTACAGCTCGTCCAGCTGCTGGCGGTTGAGCCGCGGTGCGCTGCAGTAGCCCACGAAGTGCTGCTTGATCACGAGGCCGGTGGCTTCGAGCCGGCTGAGCGCCTCGCGGATCGGTGTCTGCGAGACACCCAGCTGCCGCGCAAGACTGTCGATCGAGAGGCGCGTATCCGGCGGAACGCGCAGCGACATGATATCGGCGCGGATCAGCTCATAGACTTCGTCGACGAAGCCCTGTCCCCGCTTGATCCGCCGGGAGGCACGGCCTTTGCCGGACAACGGAACGCTGCTTGCCATGGTCGCGCGATGTGGGTGCGTGGGGAATCGTGCCGGAGCATCATATACGAAAGTTCCGGGGGAACGCCGTGCGGACGTTCCGGCACAGCCCGCGGGAAAGGGGGAGTTCCGCCGCGGGCAAGTTGTGTCCGACGATGACCTCCACGCTGCGCATGGCGGGATCAGAGGAGCGACCGTGACGGACCCAGAGGTGCTGCAACTGAACGCGGAGCTGGCGCTCCGGCTGGCCGATTACTGGCACGAGATCGATACCAACGGTGGGCGCAATGCCTCCGCCTACTACACCGAGGACGCCGAATTCCACGGCCAGTTCGCTTCCTATATCGGGCGCGCGAAGATCCAGCAGTTCTACGACTGGCGAGTGCAGCAGGGGCCGCGGCTGGCCGTGCATAGCTTCACGAACCTGCGCGCCTGGCTCACGGGGCCGGATGCCTGCGAGGCCACCAGTTACCTCTTTCTATACGCGAAGAACGGTGTGAAGGTGCTGCCTACGCATCCGCCGATCACGATTTCGCTGGCCACCGACCGCTACCGGCGCGTCGATGGCCGCTGGCTGTGCACCTACCGGCGCTTCGAGCACCTTTTCGAGGGCGATACCCCCATCACGAATCCCAGGCTGTGAACCAGCAACCCGCCGGCGCCATCCCCGCCCCGCCGCAGCCGCTGCAAGCCCTGATCGATGGCGGCCGCATTCATCCGCTGCAGCGCCGCGTGCTGCTGCTGTGCGCGCTGGTCACCCTGGTGGAAGGCATCGATCTCACGCTGATCCCGCTGCTCGCGCCGCGGATCGCCACCTCCTGGACGCTGCAGTCGGCGGAACTCGGCAGCATCTTTTCCATCGCGGCGTTCGGCCTGATCTGCGGTGGTCTCGGCGTGGGCTGGCTTGCCGACCGCATCGGACGGCGTGGCGCGCTGCTGGCCGCAATGGCGCTGATGACAGGGGCAACACTGGCCACCGCCTGGGTCAGCAACAAGGAACAATTGCTGGCATGCCGGCTGCTTGCCGGAATCGCCTTCGGCGGCGTGGTGCCTGCCGCCGTGGCGCTGGTGTCGGAGTACCTGCCACAGCGCGTGCGCGCCAGCATCGTGGCACTGGTCATCCTCGGGCAGGCGGTCGGGGCGCTGGTGGCCGGTTTGCTGTTGAAGCTGCCGTTCGCGCAAGTTCGCCCGTGGCAGGCCCTGGTGCTGTATACCGGGCTCATCTGCGGCAGCGTCCTGCTGGCGGTACTGATGCTGCTGCCCGAATCCCCGCGCTATCTCGGCCTGCGCGACCCGCGCGGCGCGCGACTGGCGGCCGTGCTGCGGTCCCTGCACGTGGATGCCCGCGCCGTCGCACGCGAACACGAGCCGGTGGTGCAGCGGTGGCGCGTGGTCGAGCTGTTCGCCCCGGGTCGTGCCTGGGGTACCGCACTGCTGTGGGCGACGTTCATTGGCGTGGGCTGGCCGCTGAGCTTCTTCACCAACTGGCTGACGAAGATCTCCACGCAGGCCGGTTACGACGGGGTCGGCGCGATGAACTGCTACTCCGCGGGCGCGATCGCCGGCGGATTGCTGCTGCCGCTGTGCAGCCGCCGCTGGCACCATGACAAGGTGCTGCTGGCCACCCTGGCGGGAGCTGCGTTGGCCACCGTGGGGCTTGGCCTTGCGCTGGGCCAGACTGCGCCGCTGCATATGGCGACGGCGTTCCTGTGCGGCGTAGTGGTTTCCGGCGCATTCTTCCTGCTGTATCCGCCGGCCGTGCGCTTCTATCCCACTGATATCCGCTCCACCGGCGTCGGCGCCGCCGTGGCTTTCGGGCGCATCGGCAACACCTTCAGTCCGAAGGTCGCCGGAGAAATGCTCGATGCGGGCTGCACGGCGCCGGCCGTGTTCTGCGCGATGGCGGCGCCGCTGCTGCTGTCCTGTCTGGCGTTGTACCTGTTCCACCGGCTGACCGTGCCGAGACAGGCGGATGCGGGACCGCGCTGACGGCCCGCGCTACATGTAGAGCGGCCGCGGATTGTCCCGGTAGATGCGATCGCGCACGGCCTGCTGCGGTATCCATTCGGCGAACAGGTCCACCAGGTCGCCGTCATTGGGCATCTTCCGCTCGTTTTGCTGCACGTGCGGCCAGTCCGAACCCCACAGCATGCGTTCCGGCGCATGCCGCACCAGCGCTTGGGTGAAGGACCGCATCGAAGGGTAGGGGAACTCCTCGCGCGTGCTGCGCATGGGCGCCGACAGCTTCACCCACACGCGGCCGCTGTCCAGCATGCGCAGCAGCGCGGCAAATGCCGGCTGGTCGGGGCCCAGCGTCGCATCGAACGCGCCATAGTGGTCAAGCACGATATTGTTCGGCAGCGCCAGCAGTGCGTCGGCCGCGTGCACCAGGTGGCCGTGCAGCAGGCTCTGGTACTGCACATGCCAGCCGGCTTCGTGCGCCAGTTGCGCCAGCCGCAGGTCGATGGTGGGCAGGTGGCTCCACTCATGCCCGGGCGGACCGCCGAAGAAACGGATGCCGCGCACGCCCAGGCGGTGCAGCGGCGCGAGCTCCTCGCGCCGGAAGTCCACGGCCGGCAGGATGACGCCGCGGAAAAACCCGGGAAACCGCTCCAGCACCGAGCGCAGGTGCCGGTAACTGCGTCCGTAGCCGCCGGCGCTGACGATCACCGCATGCGCAAAGCCGAGCTGCCGCTGGTTGCGGATGAAATCCTCGGGCAGCGCATCGTCCGAGGTGTAGGGGCTGTGCGCCTCGAACGGCCACTGTGCGGCCGGCCCGAACAGGTGGATGTGGCAGTCCCAGGACTGCGGCGGCGGCGGATGGCGCGGGATGCGCGGGTGCGGATCCGGCGGCTGGTTGTGCAATGCCTGCGGGGGTCGTTCGGTATTCATTCGTTTGCGACACTAGGCCGGCGGCCACGGGATTCTTGTCTGATATGGCAACGATGTTTGCCATCCTGGTCAAGCCTGCATGGCAGCACCCCCTTAGGTTCGGCGGCTGATCGGGAGAGGCAATGAGCGCAAAGGTATTCCTGGTGACGGGCGGCAGTCGCGGCATCGGCGAGGCGGTGGCGATCGCAGCCGCGCAACACGGCTATTACGTGCTGCTGACCTATGCGCACAGCCAGGAGCGCGCCGCCGAAGTGGTGCAGCAGATCCGCGCCAGCGGCGGCATGGCGCAGGCCGTGCATGCGGATACCGCGGAGGAGGCGGACATCCAGCGCATCTTCACCACCGCCGACGGCCTCGGCCGCCTCGCCGTGCTGGTCTACAACAGCGGCATCACCGGTGCGCACTCGCCGCTGGCGGAAGCCGCTACCGCCACCATCGACGAAGTGCTGGACGTCAACCTGCGCGGCGCCATCCTGTGCGCGCGCGAGGCCGTCCGCCGGATGTCGACGCGCCTCGGCGGGCACGGCGGTTCCATCGTGCTCATATCCTCGCGCGCCACGTTCTACGGCTCACCGGCGGAATTCGTCTGGTATGCCGCCTCGAAAGGCGGCCTCGACAGCCTCACCAACGGGCTGGCGCGCGAAGTGGCCGTCGAGGGCATCCGCGTGAACGCGGTGTCGCCGGGTCCGATCGTCACCGGGATGCATCGCCCGGGAAAGCTGGAGATCGCCGGGAAGCGGGCACCGATGCAGCGCGCCGGCACGCCGGCCGAGGTTGCCGATGCGGTGCTGTTCCTGGCATCCGATGCCGCCTCGTATGTCACCGGGGCGAATCTTGCCGTTGCGGGTGGTCTGTAGGCCGCCGGAAGAAGGGGGAGTCATGTCGAATTCCATGCACCGCCGTCCGCTCGTGCTGCTGGCCGTGCTGGGCCTCATGCTGGCGCCGTTCCACGGCGCGCAGGCCGCCGCCGATTCCGTGCCACGGCAGCTCGCGCGCCTCGATGCCAGCCTGCGCGCCGCCGAAGGCGTGCGCGCGGTGAAACGGCTGCAGGATTGCTACAGCCAGTACCAGGACCAGGGCATGTGGCCGGATCTGGGGCAGCTGTTCACCGACGACGTGACCGGCGAGTTCGGCGACACGAAGCTGCGCGGCAGGGCCAGCCTGCAGCGCTATCTGATGCGGCAGGCGGGCCGCGCGCAGCCGGGGCTTGCCGCCGGCCAGCTCAACACGCGCCTGGTGCTGCAGCCCATCGTCAATCTCGGTGCCGACGGACGCAGCGCGCAGGGCACCTGGCATGAATTCTCGATGCTCGGCCGGTTCCGCAACTCGGCGGGTTTCGAGGGTGGCGTCTACGAGAACGAATACGTGCTGGACAAGGGTGTGTGGAAGATCAGCCGCGTGCGCTTCATACGCCAGTACGACGGCAGCTATGAGGACTATGGCCACAAGGCGCCCGCGAAGTGGAACATTCCCTACCACTTCACCGGACCGCACGTGGGCGTGTCGGTGCCGGCTGCCGCGATCGATGCGCTGAGCGCCACGGCAAGGCCCGCGCCGGCGGCGGCATGGTACGCGGACCTCAGCCGTCGCGTGGCGGCGCTGCGCGACGACACCGAGGTGCGCAACCTGCAGCACGCCTTTGGCTACTACCTTGACCGCAAGCTGTACGACGATGTTGCGGATCTGTTCGCCGACGACGGCTCGCTCGAGTTCGCGCAGCGTGGCGCCTACGTGGGCCATGACCACATCCGCAAGGCGCTGCAGTATTTCTTCGGTCCGACGCCGCTGGCCCGCGGCGAGCTGTTCGACCACATCATGCTCGCCACGGTGGTCACGGTGGCGCCCGACGGACTGCACGCGGCTGCCCGCACCACGCAGCTGGCGCAGCTCGGCGTGGTGCGCCAGTACGCGCGCTGGGAACTCGGCGTCTATGAAAACCGGTTCGTGAAGCAGGACGGCAAGTGGAAGCTCGCCGCCGTGCGTTATTACCCGCGCATGGCAACCGACTATGACCTGGGCTGGAAGGTCGACGCGAAGGCGCCGCCGACCGCGAGCGCGCTGTTTCCGCCCGACCGCCCGCCGGCCCGGCAGTTCGCCATGTATCCGGCGTTGCAGTACGTGGCGCTGTCGTTCCCCAATCCGGTGAGCGGCCGCGTCACGCATCCGGACGGGCCGGTGGTGCCGGTCGATGCCATTGTGGCGGCGGCGCAGCGCCGGCCCGGCGGTGCGCGGGACGCGGCGGCCGCGGTTGCCGGCGAAGTGACGCCGCAGCAGCTGGAAGACCTGCGGCGACAGATCGCGGTCGCCACCGGCGTGGATGCGGTCGAGAACCTCAACAGTTCCTATGGCTATTACATCGATGAATCCGACTGGAACTCGATGGCCGATACCTACTCCATCAGCCAGGGTGCCAAGGAACTGACGGGCGTCGGCGTGTACGTGGGCCGCGAGCGCATCCGCAAGGCGCTGATGCTGCGCGGCCCGACCGGCGGCCGCACGGCCAATTTCTTCACCATCCACCAGCTCACGCAACCGGTGATCCACGTGGCCGCGGATGGGCTCACTGCAAAGGCGCGCCTGCGCCTGTTCCAGGCCGGCGGCAACGCCGATGGTTCATCGGGTTCGTGGATCGGCGGTATCTACGAGAACACCGCCGTGTTCGAGAACGGCGAGTGGAAATTTGGCATCCAGGACCTGCACCACATCTTCAACGCCTCGTACCGCAATGGCTGGGCGCGGGTGGGGGCGGGAGCCGGTGCGCTCACCGGCAAGGCACCCTCGCCGCGGGACCAGCGCGGCGGTGGCATCACCCAGGGGTTGGGCGGAGCCTCGACATCGGCCAACTGGATCAGGGATTTTCCGCCGGACCGCAGGATCCGCGCGCGCCAGTACGCGTTTCCGGAGATCGTGGAGCCGGCGTTCCACTACGTGAATCCGGTGTCGGGCCGCAAGCCAAAGGAGCTGTTGCCCTGAACCGTCGCCGGGACTACGCCACCCAGACGGTTTGCGCGTTGCACAGTTCCAGCATGCCGGCCCGGCCCAGCTCACGGCCGTAGCCCGAGAGCTTCACGCCGCCCACCGGCAGGCGCGGGTCTGAGGCCGTGACGCTGTTGATGAACACGCCGCCGACCTCCAGTTCCGCGGCGAGTAGCCGGGCGCGGCCGGCGTCGCGCGTCCACAGCATCGCGGAAAGGCCATAGGGCGAATCATTGGCCATCGCGATGGCGGCGTCGGCGTCGCGTGCCGGCAGGATTGCGGCGACCGGACCGAAGGTTTCCTGCGCGGCCACCGGCATCGCGGGCGTCACATCGGCGAGCACCGTGGGCTCGTAATACCAGCCAGCGCCGGCGGGACGATGGCCGCCGGTCGCAAGCCTGGCGCCGGCCCGCAGTGACGCGTGCACCTGCGCTTCGAGCTGCTCGCGCAGGTCGGCGCGCGCCATCGGCCCCAGCTGCGTGCCGGGCTGCAGCGGATCGCCGCGCCGGAGTGCAGCGGCGGCGGCCGCGAAACGCGTGGTGAACTCACCGGCGACGGTTTCCTCGACGATGAAGCGCTTGGCCGCGAGGCACACCTGGCCGCAGTTGGCGAAGCGCGCCCGCATGCCGGCGGCCACCGCTGCGTCGAGATCCGCGTCGGCGAGCACGATGAAGGCGTCCGAGCCGCCCAGCTCGAGCACGGATTTCTTGCAGGCCGCACCGGCCTGCGCGGCCACCGCGGCGCCCGCACGCGGGCTGCCGGTAACCGTCACCGCGGCCACGCGCGCATCGGCGATGATGCCGCCGATCGCGGGGATGGGCGCATGCAGGTTCGTGAACACGCCCGGCGGCAGGCCGGCGGCCTGCAGCAGTCCGGCGATCAGCCGGGCGCAGCCCTGCACGTTGGGCGCGTGCTTCAGGATGAAGGTGTTGCCCGCGAGCAGCGCCGCGGCTGCGCAGCGGAACACCTGCCATACCGGGAAATTCCATGGCAGGATGGACAGCACCACGCCCAGCGGCAGATGCGCGACATAGCTGGCCGCGGCCTGCGTGGCCACCGGCTCGTCGACCAGCCAGGCGGGGCCATGCTCGGCGACGTAGTCGCAGTTCCAGGCGGATTTCTCCACCTCGGCCTCGGCTTCGGCGAGGGGCTTGCCCATTTCCAGCGTGATGGTGCGCGCCAGCTGTTCGCGGTTCGCGCGCAACCCGGTCGCGGCCGCCCGCAACAGTTGCGCGCGCCGCGCCGGGCCCAGCTTGCGCCACGCGGCGCCGGCGCGGTGGGCGGCGCCCAGCGTGGCGTCGATGCCGGCAGCATCCGCGTATGGCCAGGCGGCGGTCTGTTCGCCGGTGGCCGGATTGACGGACGTGGCGACGTGTTCTTCTGTCGACATCTGCATGGGGACCTCGTGGGGGTTGCAGATCATAAGCGAATTGTCACGCTCGATTGACGGAGCGGCGAGCCGCCCGGCATCACTTCCGCGCGGGACATTGGGCTCTTCCGCGACGAGGAAGTTCGGGCACCTGCCGCATGTGAACTTGTCGCACCGTGCAGCAGCGCCCAGACTCGGTGACGATGCAGATGCCCGCCCGCTACATTTCCCTGCAGTTGCCCCGCAAGATGGCCTTTGGCGCGGGCTGCCTTGCCGCCGCGGCGGACTGGATCGCCCGGACCCCCGCCAGTGTGTTCATCGTCACCTCTCCCCAGGTCACCCGGCTGAGCGAGCCGCTGGTGGCTGCCCTGCGCATCAAGGGCATTCCGGCAACTGTGTGGAACGAGGTGAGGAAGGAACCGCACGTGGAGGATCTGGCCCGCGGCCTCGCCGCGGCGCGCGATTCCGGCGCGGGCCTCATCGTGGGGCTGGGCGGCGGCAGCGCGATGGACGTGGCGAAGCTGGTGGCCGCGCTGCTGGATGGCAGGCAGCGCATCGCTGAGATCTTCGGCATCGGCAATCTCGCCGGCCGCGCCGCGCCGCTGGTGTGCGTTCCGACCACTTCGGGCACCGGCAGCGAAGTATCACCGATCGCCATCGTGCAGGACTCGGCGGACGGCCTCAAGAAAGGCGTGATCAGTCCGCATCTGGTTCCCGATGCGGCTTTCGTCGACCCGGAGCTGACAGTGGGAATGCCGCCGGCGGTGACCGCGGCCACCGGCCTCGATGCGCTTACCCACTGCATCGAGGCTTATGCGAACCGGCAGGCGCATCCGCTGGTGGATACCTGGGCGCTGGAAGGTATCCGCCGCATCGCCCGCAGCCTCGCGGCTGCCTATGCCGATGGCGCGGACCTGGAGGCGCGCAGCGACGTGGCGCTCGGCAGCCTGTACGGCGGCCTGTGCCTCGGGCCGGTGAACACGGCCGCGGTGCACGCGCTCGCCTATCCGCTCGGCAGCGATTTCGGCGTGGCCCACGGCGTGTCGAACGCGGTGCTGCTGGCGCACGTGCTCGAGTTCAACCTGCCGGCGGCGCCGCAGCGCTACGCGGACATCGCGCGCGCCTTCGGCGTGGCCGGCAACGAACCGGCGGAGCAACTGGCGGCCCGGGGCATCGAGGCGATCCGCGTGCTGAATCGCCGCTGCGGCATCCCGGCGCACGTCGCCGAACTGGGCGTGCCGGAATCGGCCATCGACCGCATGGCCGAGTCGGCGCTCACTGTGCAGCGGCTGCTGCAGCAGAACCCGCGCACCGTCACGCTGCAGGATGCGCGCGACATCTACCGGCGGGCGTTCTAGGCGCCGCGCGCCCGGTGACCTCGCCTTTCGAATGGTATCGCCACGCCGGCCCGCGCGTACGGCGGGTGTTCTGGACCTGCGCCGCGGCGTGGTGCCTGGATTCCATGGATGCGCTGGTCTATCAGTACATGATTCCCGTGCTGGTGACGGCACTCGGCATCTCGCTGCAACAGGCTGGCACCATCGCCAGCGCCAACTACTTCGCCTCGGCACTGGGCGGCTGGGCCGGCGGCTGGCTGTGCGACCGCTACGGCCGTGCGCGGCTGCTGCAGTTCACGATCCTGTGGTTCTCGGTGTTCTCGTTCCTTTCCGGCTTCGCGCACAGCTACCAACAGCTGCTCGTCATCCGTGTGCTGCAGGGGCTGGGCTTCGGCGGGGAGTGGGCCGTCGGTGCGGTGCTGCTTGGCGAGCTGGTCGCGCCGGCGCATCGCGGCAAGGCCGTCGGCGCGGTGCAGAGCGCGGCGCCCCTCGGCTCCGGGCTCGCGGCGCTGCTGGCGGGACCCGTGGTGATGCTGCTGCCGCCCGCGTGGGGCTGGCGACTGGTCTTCTGGGTGGGAATCGCGCCGGCACTGCTGGTGTTCTTCGTGCGCCGCTCCGGCGACGAATCCGAGCTGTACCTGGCGGCACGCGGGCAGGCGCGCGCCGCGGGCCGCGTGGTGCAGCCGCTGGCGATCTTCGCGCCGCGCCTGCTGCGGATCACGCTGCCGGCCGCGTTGCTGGCCATCGGGGCGCAGGGCGCCGGCTTCGCGGTCAGCAACTATCTGACGACCTTCCTGCACAACGAGCGCGGCCTGACGCTGGCGGTGGCCGGCATATACGTGCTGATGAACAGCGCGGGCGGCTTCATCGGCGCGCAGGTGAACGCGCTGCTTTCCGACCGCCTGGGACGCCGTGCGATGTTCCGGCTGTTCGGTGCCGGCTTCATGGTCACCGCCAGCTGCTACCTGCTCGCGCCGCTCGGCAATTCGGCATGGACGCTGCTGCCGGCCGGGCTGGTCTACGGCTTCTTCCAGTTCGGCATCTATGCATCCTTCGGGCCATATTTCACCGAGCTGTTTCCCACGGCGCTGCGCGGCACCGGGCAATCCTTCTGCTACAACCTGGGTCGGGCGATGAGCGGGGTCTTCATCTTCGGCGTCGCGCTGATCAGCCGGCGCGCGCCGGTCAGCACCGGCATGCTGGTGACTGCGCTGGCCGCGGTGTGCTGCGCAATCCTCGCCACCTTCCTGCTGCCCGAAACCGCGGGCAGGAACCTCGCCGAGCCCGCGCCGGGAGCAACCTGAAATGCGCCGCCGGTACCTCCGCCATCCGGCCTCGTGTAAGTTTCCACCGGAGTTCCGCATTCCCGAGACCTGACATGTCACGTCCCGTCATCGTCACCTGCGCCATCACCGGCTCCATCCACACGCCGAGCCAGTCGCCGTACCTGCCGCTGACGCCGGCGCAGATCATCGAGGAATCTGTCGCGGCGGCTGGCGCCGGCGCGGCCGTGCTGCACCTGCACGCGCGCGATCCGCGGGATGGCCGTCCGACCGCCGACCCGGAAGTCTTCATGCA
>DATJXQ010000094.1:0-5309 GCA_035500015.1 Steroidobacteraceae bacterium | reverse complement strand
CAATCGCAACATGCAGGCCTTCCTCGACCTCATCGCACAGGGCCGGCTCGCCGTGCCGCAGCTGATCACGCACCGTTTCGCCTTCGCCGAGGCCGTCGCGGTCTTCGACCGCATCGCCAGCGGCGCGCTTGCATCTGCGGTGGGCATCGTCTTCGAATATCCCGCGCCCGATCCGGGCGTGACGGCGCTGCAGCCACGCACCATCGTGCTGGGCGGCGAGCGGCCGCGCGCTCCGGTGCGGCTGGGGCAGATCGGCGCCGGCAATTACGCCAGGTCCATGTTGATGCCGTACTTCCGCGACGCCACCGGGCTGGGCCTGGAGGGCATCTGCACCACGCGTGGCGCGAATGCCGAGGTGCTGGCGCGGCGCTATGGGTTCCGCAAGGCCACCACCGACCCGGCGGAGCTGCTGCGCGACGCGGACATCAACGCCATCATGATCGCCACGCGCCACGACAGCCATGCACGCTATGCCGCTGCCGCGCTGGAGGCCGGCAAGCACGTGTACGTGGAGAAGCCGCTGGCGCTCAGCGAGGAGCAGCTGGCGCCAGTGGTCGCCGCGCTGGCCGCTCGTGGTGGCCCGGGGCCGACGCTGTGGATTGGCTACAACCGCCGCTTCAGTCCGCTGACGCAGCGCGCGCTGGCGCATTTTGCCGGCGTGCAGCCGCGCCAGGTCACCATCCGCGTGCGCGCGGCCGCCGTGCCCGGCGACAGCTGGTACCAGGGCGCCGAGGGCGGCGGCATGCTGTTCGGCGATGTATGCCACCACGTCGACCTCGCGATCTTCCTGGCGCAGAGCCAGCCGGTGGAAGTCAGCGCCTTCGCCACCACCGATGCCGCCCATCGCGACGAGAGCTGGGCCATCACGCTGCGCTTCGCCAGTGGCGGCCTCGGCGTCGTGCACTATGTCTGCGGCAGCCAGAAGGGGCTGGACGGGGAATGCATCGACCTGCTCGGCGGCGGACGTTCGGCGCAGATCACCGGCTTCCGCAAGCTGCAGCTGCGCGGCGGCGGCGGCGGAAGCAGGCGCCTGTTGCAGCCGGATCGTGGCCAGAAGGCGATGCTGCAGGCCATGGTGGCGCAATTCGCCGGCGGCCCGGGCGCGCTGGATCACACCGAAAGCTTCCTGGTGTCGGCGCAGGCGCTGCTGGCCGCGCAGCGTTCCATCGCGCAGCGGCGCACCGTGGTGCTGGAGCCGCGGTTTCCCTTCGCTCCCGGCTGATGCCATGCAGGCAGGTGCCCCGTCGCCCCGGCCCCGGCTGCTGATTGTCGGGCCGTTGCCGCCGCCGCTGGGCGGCGTGCAGCTGGTCATCGACATGCAGCGTCAATCGGCGCTGGCGGAGCAGTTCGACCTGCACGTGGTGGATACCTCCAAGCGGCAGCTGCGCTGGGCGGTGGAGAACCCCACATGGAAGACTCCGCTGTACCTGCTGCGCGACCTGTGGCGGCTGCTGTGCGCGCTGGCGCGCCTGCGGCCGGACGTGGTGCTGGTCCATGCGGCGCCGAGCCTGTCCTTCCTGCGCGACTGGCTGTTCATGCTCGTCGCGCGCGCCAGCGGCGCGAAAGTCGTTTGCCACTACCACGGCACGCTGCACACGCGCTTTCCCAGCGGCGAGACCGCCAGCGGTCGCGCCATCGGCCGGGCGCTGATGGCGGCTGCGCACCGCGTGATCGTGCTCGGGCCCACCTACCAGCGCGAGATGGGCCGCGCGTGGCGCCGCGCGGACCTCGCCTGGTCGCCGAACATGGCCGACATCGAGCTGTTCCGCGGCATGCCGGCGGATACGCCCGCGCCATGGCTGGCGCCGGGCGAACAGGGCGTGCTGTTCGTCGGCCGCCTGTCCGCGCCCAAGGGGCTGTACGACCTGTTCGATGCCATTCCGCTGGTAATCGCGCGGCACCCGCGGGCGCGCTTCGTTCTCGTGGGCGTGGCCGAGCGCGACGCGCTCGAAGCTCCCATACGTGCCGCGGCGGCGTACCGTGGCATCGCCTCGCGCATCAGCTTCCTCGGCTCGCTGGCGGGTCGCGACAAGGCCGCCGCATTCGTTACCTCGCAGCTGCTGGTGGTCCCTTCGTGGACCGAGGCATTTCCGCTGGTGATCCCCGAGGCCATGGCCGCGGGTCTGCCGGTGGTCGCCACCGCGGTGGGCGCCATCCCCGATTTCGTGCGGGAGGGCGAGGACGGTTTCCTGGTCGAGCCCCACGCCCCGCGGGCGCTCGCAGCGGCGATCTGCCGCTTGCTTGACGAGGAGGAACTGCGCCGGCGTATCGCCGGGCGCGTGCGCGCCCGGGCTCCTCGCGAGTTCTCCGTCGAGGTGGGATGTGGCCGTGTCGCACGGATCCTGCATGAGGTCCTGGCGCCGGCGGCGGGCGTCGGCAGGCCCTCCCGCGAGGAGGCATAGGTCGGGTATCTTTACCCGCATGCCGATCTACGACTATCAGTGCCGGCGCTGCGGGCATCGATTCGAACAGCTGGTGAAGGCGGACGAGAGCCCCGCCTGCCCGGCCTGCGGTGCCTCCGATCCGCAGCGGCAGTTTCCCAGCTCGGCCGCCGTGAGCACGGCCCGCACGCGCGGGCGTGCGCTGGCCGAGGCGCGCGGCAAGGCCAGTGCCGTCAAGCGGGAGAAAGACCATGCGCATGCCGAATACATGCGCAACGAAATGAAGGACCACGGCGGCTGAGATCCGCGGGTCCGTAGCGCTGAGGCTTCAGGCCGGCGGCCGTTGCTCGCGGCGCTTGCGGCCGGCGACGGCGCCGGGCGTGTGCAGCCCTTCGGCGAACTCCTCGATCATCTTGCGGTTGAAGGCGGGAATGTCCGCGGGCTTGCGGCTGGTGACCAGGCCGCGGTCGGTGACCACTTCCTCGTCCACCCAGTCCGCGCCGGCATTGGCGAGATCGGTGCGCAGCGAGGGCCAGGAAGTCATCCGGCGGCCACGCACGCCGTCGGCCTCGATGAGCGTCCACGGGCCGTGGCAGATGGCGGCGATGGGCTTGCCGGCCTGCACGAAACCACGCACGAATTCCACCGCCTTGGGCAGCATGCGCAGCTGGTCGGGGTTGGCGACGCCGCCTGGCAGCAGCAGCGCGTCGAAATCGTCCGCGTCGGCCTCGTCCAGCGACATGTCGACTTCCACCTTGCCGGCCTTTTCGAAGTGCTTCCAGCCCTGCACCTCGCCGCTGGCCGGGGAAACGATCTGCGTGTTCGCGCCCGCTTCCTCCAGCGCCTTGCGCGGTTCCAGCAGCTCCGCCTGTTCAAAGCCTTCCGCCGTCAGGATGGCGACCTTCTTGCCGTCAAGTTTGCCCATGGGATGCCTCCTCGATGTTGTGCGCAGCAGACGCCATCGCGGCGCCACAAGCCATAGGCCGGCGGCGACAGCCGCGGTCGGTATTGCTCCGACGTGCCGGCGGCGGGCGCGCTTGCTGAGCCAGTCGGGCCTCAAGCACTATTCCCCCCTGCGATCCGGCGTGGAAGACCTGTGAGCGAACCGACTGGCGAGGTGCCGTTTGCGGCGCATATCGAACTTCTGCGGCTGTTCCTCGCGCACCGCGGGTACATCGTCGAAAAAATCCAGGATCTGCTGAGCGCCCGGCCGCAGCCGGCCCAGTACCTGCCGGACCGCGCGTCGCTGTTCCGCCACGTCGAGGATTGCTTCTTCACGTTGCCCGGCATCACCGCTGCCCAGCTGCGCCTGCGCGGTCAATTGCAGCAGGCGCATTGGGCGAGCGGATTCCGGCCGCGCGACATGCCCGAGGTCTTCAACGACCTCATCGATCCGGGCGAAATGATGGCGCGCGCATTCAACCTGTGGCGCCAGACCCGCTGGCCGGGCCGCAGCGGCCGCCTGCGATACGCGCAGACCCTTTTCAACCTGTACCTGCTGCGCAACCTGGAGCTGCTGGTGATGCGCCTGTGGGACGCCGGTGCGGACAGTGCCGGCGACCGCCTGTCCCGGGCGCAGGGCGTGCTCGACCAACTGTGGGAAAGCTCGCCTGCCGACCAGCCCGTGCTGGTGCGGGATGCACGCTGGCTGATTCCGGTGGCGCAGAGCCCTACCACCGACGATCTGCGCCCGTACTTCCGGGTGGCCGCACAGGTCGCGAACTCCTTCGGGGAGCAGGATCGGCTGGAGATCCACCGGGCCGGCGTGGCGATGGCCGGCGGGCACCTGCGCTCGCAGCTGCGCCATTTCACCATGCAGGGCACTGCGCTTGCCGACCCGCAGCTGATGCTGAGCACGCGTGGCTCCAACGCATTGGATTTCGCGATGACGGTGCAGGGCCTGGTGCCGCTGCTGCAGGCTTACGAACTGGCCACGCAGGGCGGCGAGCCCGCCGCGAGACTTGAACTGGCGGATGCCATCTGCCAGGGTCTGTCGGCGGATCCGCAGCTGTTCGTGAATCGCCTCGACCTGCTGGCCGCGTACACCATGATCGAGCAGCTGTTCATCGTGCCGGAACAGGGACGCGCCGTGCTCACGCCGATGGGACAGCGGCACGTGGACCTGCTGGAGCGGTACACGGCATTGATCGGGCGCGTGTCGCCGGCGCTGGCGGGGGACTGCCTGCATTTCAGGCCGCTTCCCGGTCGCTACTCTCCCTACGGAATCATGTTCGGATTCTCCACCAACATCAGCGAGCACATGGCGCTGCAGACCCTGCAGGCCGGCACCGTGGCACGTTTCAGCCTCGAGGATGCCTTCACGGCCGGGGACGCAGACAAGCTGGCGTGGGTGAGCAGCTGGCGCCGGTTGCCGCACATCAGCGCCGACGTGCAGAAGCTGTATGAATATCCGCAACAGTTCGCGGCAGACATGTTCGCGCGCGTCGCACAGGCCCTGCGCATGCGGGCTGCCGGCGGCGTGGAGAACGTGGCCGCCCGGACGGGCCGTCTGTTCATCATGCCCCATGGCGGCGCGCCAGCGGGTACGGAGCCCGTACCGGAACTGCCGGTCGAATATGTGATCTCCTGCGACCCGCAGCTCGTGGCCGCACAGGGGGCGCAGCCCTGCGAGCAGGCGCGCCTGCTGCGCGACCGCGGGGAGGGCATGTACATCGTCAGCTACCGGACACCGGGTGGCTGGACTGCCATCAGCAAGGACGTACTCACCGCGGTGCTGGGCGCCGGCCGCGATGCACGCATTGCCGGGCTGCCGGAGGAGGCCGCTGCGGTGCTGCGGCTGATGTGCCCCGGGCTCGTGGAAATACCCGCCCGCCAGGCCCTGGGGCCGCTTCCTGCCGTGTAGGAGAAGGCCGACGGCACCTGTGGCCTTCGGCCGCTCGCTCCCGGCGCCGCGGCTGCGTGAAATGC
>DATJXQ010000093.1:0-6621 GCA_035500015.1 Steroidobacteraceae bacterium | reverse complement strand
CTGGATACCGAGTCCTACGTGGACGACGCGCTGATCAGCAACCTCCAGTCCAGATAGCGAAGGGTCGCGCTGATCGCGCCGCCACGGCCTTCCGCCTGTGGGATAATCCGCGCCCATGAAAACCTCAGACCTGATCGCCATCGACGTCCACACCCACGCCGAAACCTCCTGCCGCCAGCCCGACGACGACTACGCGCAGGAGATCGAGGAGCAGAAGAAGAAGTACTTCAAGTCCGGCAACCCGCCCACCATCCTCGAAACGGTGGAGTTCTACCGGGCGCAGAAGATCGGCCTGGTCATGTTCACGGTCGATACCGAGTTCGAGATCGGCCGGCGCCGCATTCCGAATGAAGAAGTGCTGGATGCCGCCAAGGGCAATGCCGACATGATGATCGCCTTCGGCAGCGTGGATCCGCACAAGGGCAAGATGGGCCTGCGCGAGGTGAAGCGGCTGATCGCCGAAGGGGTGGGCGGCTTCAAGTTCCACCCCACCTGCCAGGGCTTCTTCCCCAACGACCGCATGGCCTACCCGATGTACGAGGCCATGGCCGCGGCGAAGATGCCGGTGATCTTCCACAGCGGCCACTCGGGCATGGGCTCGGGGCTGCGCGGCGGCGGCGGGCTGCGCCTGAAGTATTCCAACCCCATGCACCTGGATGATGTGGCGGCGGATTTCCCCGACATGACCATTATCATCGCGCATCCCTCGTGGCCGTGGCAGGACGAGGCGCTGTCGGTGTGCCTGCACAAGCCCAATGTGTACATCGACCTGTCGGGCTGGTCGCCGAAGTACTTCCCGCCGCAGCTGGTGCACTACGCCAACACGCAGCTGAAGAACAAGATGCTCTTCGGCACCGACTATCCGCTGATCACGCCGGAGCGCTGGATGAAGGATTACGAGGGCGCCGGCTTCCGGCCGGAGGTGAAGCCGCTGATCCTGAAGGATAACGCCATCCGCGCGCTGGGGCTCGCCAAGGCGGCCTGAGCCGCGGGCAACGGGGGAAGCATGAACCGTCGCTGGCTGCTCTGGATCGCGCTGGGTGCGCTGGCCTTCGGTGGTACCGCCGTGGCGCAGAACGGGGCCGCCAAGCCGCTGAACATCGTGGTGTACGGCGGCAGCGGCAACATCGGCAGCCGCATCGTGGCCGAGGCGGCCGCGCGCGGGCACCACGTCACGGTGGTGGACAAGAACCCGAAGCCGGCTCTGGCGCCCAAGGGCGTGAAGGTCGTCACCGGCGATGTCTTCGACCAGCAGGACATCCTGAAGAACATCGCGGGGGCGGATGTGCTGGTTTCCGCCGTGGTGGTGCGCCCGGCGCCGACGCCGGATTTCGCGCTGCGCGTGGTGCAGGGCGAGGTGGCGGCGCTGCGCGCGCAGACCGGCGCGAAGAAGACCCGGCTGCTGGTCGTCGGCGGTGCCAGCAGCCTCTACACCGCCGACGGCAAGCGCATCATCGAAAGATTCGGCGGCCGCCAGGATGGCGAAGTGAAATCCTCGGTGGATTCCCTCGACTGGCTACGCGCCGAGGTCAGGGACGTGCCGTGGACCTTCTTCAGCCCGGCCATGAACATCCGGCCCGGCACGCGCACCGGCAAGTTCCGCCTCGGCACCGAGCAGGTCGTCACCGACGAGCATGGCAACAGCGCCATCTCGATGGAGGACTACGCCGTGGCCATGCTCGATGAGATCGAGAAGCCGCAATTCATCAACCAGCGTTTCACGGTCGGATACTGAGGGGAAGCCGATGACAACAGGAAATTTCCGGTCGCTGGGCGCAGCGGTCCTTCTGGTGGCGGCCTCGCTGGCTGCAATCCCGGCGCGGGCGCAATCGCTGGCCGATCCGGTGGTGGGCGTGGCCAATCCCGACGCGCTGTTCCACAGCAAGGATCGGAAGCTGGATCGCAACATGCAGGCGTCCTGGCACATCATGAAAGAGCTGCTGGAGTGCAACCAGTGGCAGGACGCGGGCCAGTGGCTCACGGACAAATACATCCAGCACAACCCCATGGCCAGGTCGGGATTGCAGGGCGTGATCGATTTCTTCACCAAGACGCTCAAGCGGCCGGTGACGACGCCCTGTCCCGCGAAACTGCAGAAGACCAAGGTGGTGGCGGTGCTTGCCACCGGCGATTACGTGACCGTGGTCCAGCCGCGCGAGTACCCGGTGCCGGGCGGCAAGCCGGGTGAAACCTATACCAGCACCTGGTTCGACATGTGGCGCTTCGTCGACGGCAAGGCCGACGAGCATTGGGATCCGGCCACGCTGCCGGCCAAGGCGCCAGGCAACTAGTGCGGCTGCTGCCGGCCTGCCTGGTGGCGGTCGCCGTGCTTGCGGGCGCGGCACGCGCCGCGGAGCAGGCCGGCCCGGACGGCACCACGCCGCTGCAGCAGGCGGTGTACGCCGGCGACGTCGATGCCGTGCGCCGGCTGCTCCACGACGGCGCCGATCCGCGCGCCGCCAACCAGTTCGGCGCGACCCCGATGATGCTGGCCGCCGCGCGCGGCGACGCGGCCATGATCCGCGTGCTGCTGGCTGCCGGCGCGGACGCGGATTCCACCAACGAGGAAGGCCAGACGGCGCTGATGGCGGTGGCGCGCACCGGCAATCTCGAGGCTGCACAGCTGCTGCTGCAGCACGGCGCACACGTGCGCGCACACGAGCGCTGGGCCGGCGAGACCGCGCTGATGTGGGCCGCGGCGCAGAGCCAGCCGCAGATGATCCGGCTGCTGCTGCGGCATGGCGCGCTGGTGGACGAGCGCTCCACGGTGCGCGACTGGCAGCGCCGCGTCACCGCCGAAGGACGGCCCAAGGACATGTTCCGCGGCGGGCTCACGCCGCTGCTGTTCGCGGCGCGCGAGGGCTGCATCGACTGCATGCAGGCGCTGCTGGCCGGCCACGCCGACATCGATCTGGCGGATCCCGACGGCACCACGGCGCTCATTATGGCGCTGCTGAATTATCACTGGGATGCCGCGCAGTTCCTCATCGGGGCCGGCGCCGACGTGAACCTGTGGGACATCTACGGCCAGACCCCGCTGTACGTGGCCGTGGACATGAACACTCCGCCGGTGGGCCGGCGCGTCGAGCTGCCATCGATGGACGTGGCCACGGGCCAGCAGATCGCGCAGCTGCTGCTGGAACGCGGCGCCAATCCCAATGCGCAGCTGAAGCTGCGCCCGCGCTACCGCAATATTCCCAACGACCGCTACCGCGACCCGATGATCGTGTGGGGCACCACGCCGCTGCTGCGCGCCGCGAAGGCCGGCGATGTGCCCATGGTGAAGCTGCTGTTGCAGCACGGCGCGCTGGCCAACCTGGCCAATTCGCAGGGCGTGACGCCGCTGATGGCCGCGAGCGGCGACGGGCTGATCCACGAGCCCACGCGCGGCCGCACGCGCACCGAGGACGATGCGCTCGAGTGCTACGCGCTGCTGCGCGCGGCCGGCGCCGATGTGCGGGCGCGCACGGTGCTGTCCATCGCCGACGCGGATCTGAAGGTGGTGACGGCCGCCAACCGCACGGCGCTGCACGCGGCGGCGGCCAATGGCTGGAACCGTCTGGTGCGCCAGCTGGTCACGGACGGCGCCGAGCTGGACGTGATCGATTCCAACGGTCTTTCGCCCATCGACTACGCCATGGGCCGCTTTCCGAAGGAGTTCAACGCGCTGATCCCGGACAAACACGAGGATACGGTGGCGCTGCTGCGATCGCTCGGCGCCAAGGCCGAGAACCCGGCGGCGAGCTTCCCGCCGGGCACCACCCCGAAAATCCAGGCCATCGTGCCGTAATCGTTGCCATCGGCGCGGTTTCAGTCCAAAGTCGCGGACCAGAAAAAACCACAGGGGATGCGGGGCGCATGAACAACAAGAAGATCGTCGACGTCGGCGAGGTCATCGACTCGGCCAGTTATTTCTGGGTGCCCTTCGGCATCACCGTGATGATGGTCATCATCATGCTGACCGACGGCTTCGGCCTCTTCACCACGGGCTATATCGGTCCCGAGATCGTGAAGAGCTGGAGCATCCCCAAGGACCAGCTGTCATGGATCAGCTACACGCAGATGGCCGGCATGGCGGTGGGTTCCGTGGGCCTGGGCTGGATCAGCGACCACATCGGCCGCAAGAAGGCTTACTTCTCCTGCCTCGCGCTGCAGTTCGTGGGCTCGCTGCTGTGCTACCACGCCGGCAATATCACCACTCTCGCGGCCTTCCGCTTCATCACCGGCCTGGGCCTCGGCGGCATCACGCCGCTGGCCACGGCGCTGATTTCCGAGTGGACCTCGAAGAAGGTGCGGAGCCTGGTGGTGGCCTGCGTGATCGTGTCGGTGCCGCTGGGCGGGTCGCTGACCGGCATGCTTGCCAAATGGCTGATTCCCGCCTACGGCTGGCGTTCCATGTTCCTGGTCGGTGCGGCGATGCCGCTGTTGCTGGTGTTGCTGTTCTCGTTCGTGCTGCCCGAGTCGCCCAAGTACATGGGGCTGCGGCCGGCGTTGCATGGCAGGCTCGCGCGGGCGCTCAACCGCCTGCTGGGCACGCAGCGCTTCGACGGCAGCGAGCAGTTCGTCGTGGTCGAGCAGGCGAAGATTTCCAGCAACTGGTTTTCCACCATCTGGAACAACCACTACTGGCGCGCCACGCTGTTCATCTGGATCGCCTTCACCTTCAACACGCTGGTGCTGTACATCTTCACCAACAGCCTGCCCATCCTGTTCGTCTCGGCCCATCAGAACGCGGACGTGGGCGCGAGCGGGCTCAGCCTGTTCAGCGGCGGCGGCGTGCTCGGCTCCCTCGGCGGCGCATTCCTGATGGGACTATGGGGTTCGCGCGGCGTCGGCGCCGCGGCGGCCTTCGTCGGCGCGGTCGCCACCGCGGTGATCGGCCTGCTGCTGGTGCAGGGCGGCGGCTCGGAGTTCTCGCTGCTCTCCGCCTGTTTCATCGGCGGCGCGGTCATCAACGGCATGCAATCCTACCTCTACGCGGTGTGCGCGCATTCTTATCCCACCGAGATCCGCGGCGCCGCGATCGGCATTGCGCAGGCCTTCTCGCGCGCCGGCGGCCTGCTCTCCGCCACGGTGCCGCAGGTGTATTTCAAGATGAGTCCGGTGCCTTCCATCGACCGCTTCTTCTGGTTCGTGGCGGGCTGCGCGCTGGTGACGACGATCAGCTACGCGCTGATTCCCTCGCACATTCCGCGCAACAGGGCATAAGCGCGCCGCCGGGGCTTTTTCTGAACGGCGGTTAAATGCCGTCGCCTTATGGCGACGCATTCCGTGTCAACGACTCGCGCGCAGTCGCGTTCCCCCTCGATAGTGCAACCATCGAGGGGAGCGCCATGTCATACGCAAACACGGCTCGGGAACATCAGGCAACGGCATCGATCATGGGGCGCCTGCGACTGGCGTTGCTCGGTTTCGCGGCGGCCCTGATTGCCGCCTGCGGCGGCGGCGGCAGCGCGGGCAGTATAGGGCCCGAATCCTGCAGCGACTGCGGCACCGCGCTGCTCACCATGACCGATGCGGCCGGCGACTTCCTCAGCTACACGGTGGATGTCACCTCGCTGCAGCTGAAGAAGGCCAACGGCACGATGGTGCAGACCATTCCCGCCAGTTCGCGCATCGACTTCACGCAGCTGGTGGATCTTTCCGAGGTGCTGAGCGCCGGGCAGATTCCCAGCGGTGAATATGTCGCGGCGACGCTCGGCGTGGATTTCAGCAATGCGGACATCGTGGTCGACGACGGCACCGGCAACGGCGTGCAGGTATCCCCGGTGGATGCCAATGGACAGCCGCTGGGCCACGTGGACCTCACCGTGCAGCTGGACAACAGCCATCACCTGCTGATCAACCGCGGGCGCGTATCGCAGCTGGCCTTCGACGTGGACATCGCCGCCTCGAACACCGTGGACCTGGGCGCGCACACCGTCACCGTCAGCCCGGTCATCGTCGCCAGCGTGCAGCCCGCCGGCGACCGCCAGGTGCGTGCGCGCGGCCGGCTGGCCAGCGTGGATGTATCCGGCAGCAGCTACACCATCAACCTGCGGCCGTTCGAGGACGCCGCGGATTCCAGCGGGCAGCTGGTCATCCACACCACCGGCAGCACGCGCTTCGAGATCAATGGCACGGTTTCCAGCGGCGCCGACGGCCTGACGCAGCTGGCCGCGCTCACCGGCAATCCGGTGACCATCGCCTTCGGCTCCGTCGATACAGCCAGCATGAGCTTCACGGCCACGCGGGTGCTGGCGGCCAGCAGCGCCGAAGACCTGAAGCTCGACTACCTGTCGGGCAGCGTGCTCGCCCGCGCGGGCAATACGCTCACCGTCGGTGGCGTGCGCGTGGGCCGGCACGGTGGCAGCAGCGCCTTCGACCTGGGTCATGTCGGCGTCACGGTTGGCGCCGGCACGGTCGTGACCCGCGATGGCCAGGGCTCGGGCACCATGGGCATCGGCGATATCTCCGTGGGCCAGCATATCGAGGCGTACGGCAATTTCTCGGATGACGGTTCGGGGCATGCCACCCTCGATGCGACGGCCGGCCGCGTGCGGCTGAACTACACGCATCTGTTCGGTGCCGTCGCGGTCAAGGCCGCCACCAGCGTTACACTGACCCTGCAGGACATCGACG
>DATJXQ010000092.1:0-22597 GCA_035500015.1 Steroidobacteraceae bacterium | reverse complement strand
GTGATGGTCTGCGACACCGTGGTCTGCCTGCCGGCCGCATCGGTCCGTGTGGTTTCCACGATGACCGGTTGCAGCAGCTGCACGGTGCGGTTGGCCGAGAAGGTCTGCACCACGCCCTGACCCACCAGCAGCAGCGCCAGCGCGAAGGACAGCGGCAGCAGCACGCGCGTCGTACTGCGGGTGAGGTCGACCCAGGCATTGCCCAGCGCCTCGGTCTGGCGCCGCTTGAATCCACGGATCAGTGCGGCCAGTACCGCCATGCCGGTGGCCGCGGACAGGAAGTTCTGTACGCCGAGGCCAAGCATCTGCGTGAGATTGCTCATGGTGGTCTCGCCGCCATAACCCTGCCAGTTGGTATTGGTGGCGAAGCTGGCGGCCGTATTGAAGGAGGAATCCGGCGTGACGCCGGGGAAATGCTGCGGGTTCAGCGGCAGCACGCCCTGCAGCCGCTGCAGCAGGTAGACCGCGACGAAGCCGACCAGGTTGAAGACCAGGATCGCGCCGGCATATTTCTTCCAGTCATGTTCATGCGCGGCGTCGATGCCGCTGAAACGGTAGATCAGGCGCTCCACCGGGCGGAGCGCTCCATCCAGCAGCGTGCGGCGGCCCTCGAATACGCGCGCAATATACGACCCCAGCGGCCAGGCCAGCAGCAGCAGCACCGCGAAGTACTTCAGTACCTGCAGCACGCCCACGAAGTTCACTGGAATTTCTCCGGCTTCAGCAGCGCGATGACCAGATAGACGACCAGCCCGGTCGCCAGCACCAGGCTGATGACATCAACGATCCTCATGAGGGCTCCTTGATCGCCACGGCAACGCGGTAAAACCCCCAGGTGGCAAGGGCCAGCAGCACCGCCACCCCGACGGCAGGAATTTCCATGTCAGCTCCCATGTCGGGGACACGAGGGAATGATGAAGATTGCGCTCCGCCACGGACAGGCGGATTCGTGTGAAAAATTAGCGCCCTGCCCGAGAGGGGGGCAGGTACATTCCGCAACGGCCGGCAGATGCCGGCGTGAGGCCGTGTGCGGCTACTCGCCCTCGCGCAGCACGCGCAGGATCTGCATCGAGTTCGTGCCGCCCTGCACGCCCGACAGTTCGCCCTTGGTCAGGATGATGGTGTCGCCCACGTCGACCAGGCCGCCGTCCAGCAGCTGGTCGAAGATGGACTGGTACATGTGCGCCGGGCTGGCGTGCGTGACGTCGAACAGCACCGGGTAGACACCGCGGTACAGTGTCACGCGGCCGCGCGTCACTTCCTGGCGCGTGAAGGCGAAGATCGGGATATCCGCGCGCATGCGGCTCATCCACAGCGGCGTGAGACCGGATTCGGTCAGCGCGATGATGGCGCGGGGGTGCGTGTGCGTGGCGGTGTACATCACCGCCCGCGCGATGGCTTCCTCGGTGTTGATGAATTCGCCATCGCCGCGACGGTCCTGCCGCCGGTGCCCCGACTCGTATCTTTCCGCCCCGAGGATGACCTCGGACATGGCCTGCACGGCCTTGACCGGATACCTGCCGGCCGCCGTCTCGGCCGACAGCATCACGGCATCGGAACCATCGAGCACGGCATTGGCCACGTCGCTGACCTCGGCGCGGGTGGGCACCGGCGAGAGGATCATCGACTCCATCATCTGCGTGGCGGTGATGATCACGCGGTTGGCCGCCTGCGCCTGCGCGATGATGGTCTTCTGCAGGCCGGTGAGCGCCGCGTAGCCCATCTCCACGCCCAGGTCGCCGCGCGCCACCATCACCGCGTCGGCCGCGGCGAGGATGTCGGAGAGGTTGTCTATGGCCTCGTGGCGCTCGATCTTCGCCACCACGTGCGCGGTGCCGCGCCACTTGCGCAGCTCGGCCTGTGCGCGGCGGATGTCGGCGGCGTCGCGCGCGAACGAGACGGCGAGGAAATCCACGCGCATCTCGGCGGCCAGCTGGATGTATTCCAGATCCTTCTGCGTGAGCGCCGGCGCGGACAGGCCGCCGCCCTGCTTGTTGAGCCCCTTGCGGTTCGACAGTTCGCCGCCGGCACGCGTGATGCACTCGATGCGCGTGGCGGACACGGAGACGACCTCGAGCACGATGTAACCGTCGGCGAGCAGCAGCGTGTCGCCCGCCCTCACGTCCTTGACCAGATCCTTGTAAGCGCAGCCCACTTCGCGCTCATTGCCGGAATTCGCATCCAGCGCGATGTCCAGCGCGAAGGGCTGCCCCTCGGCGAGTTCGATGCGCCCGTTGACGAAGCTTTCGATGCGGATCTTGGGCCCGGAAAGATCGGCGAGGATGCCCACCGGCCGGCCGACTTTTTCCGCCGCGGCGCGCACCGCGAGGATGCGGCGGCGCTGCTCTTCCTTGCCGCCATGCGAGAAGTTGATGCGGGCCACGTCCAGGCCCGCGCGCACCATGTCTTCCAGCACCGCGGGATCGTCGCTGGCCGGGCCAAGCGTGGCGACGATCTTCGTGCGGCGCAGGAATGTGTCCGGGTTCTCCACGATCACCCCGCGGCGCGCTCTTCGAGCGCCGCCACCGCGGGCAGTCGCTTGCCTTCGACGAATTCCAGGAAGGCGCCGCCGCCCGTCGAGATGTACGAAATGCCCTTCTCGACCCCGTACTTCTCGATGGCGGCCAGCGTATCCCCGCCGCCGGCCAGCGAGAAAGCCCTGCCGGTCGCGATGGCCTGGGCGATGGCGCGCGTGCCCGCGCCGAACTGCTCGAACTCGAACACGCCCACCGGGCCATTCCACAGCACCGTGCCGGCCGCGGCGATGAGCCCAGCGAAATGCCGCGCTGTTTCCGGCCCGATGTCGAGGATCATCTCCTCCGCCCGCACCGCGCCGGCGGCGCGCACCGTCGCCTGGGCCGTGGCCGCGAACTCGGTGGCCACCACCACGTCGGTGGGCAGCGGGATGTCGGCGCCGCGCTCACGGGCGCGCGCCAGCAGCCGGCGGCAGGTGTCGAGCATGTCCAGCTCGGCCAGCGACTTGCCCACCGCGACGCCGGTGGCCGCGAGGAAGGTGTTGGCGATGCCGCCGCCGACGATCAGCCGGTCGACCTTCTCCAGCAGCGATTCGAGGATGGTCAGCTTGGTGCTCACCTTCGAGCCGGCCACGATGGCCACCAGCGGCCGCGCGGGTTTCTCCAGTGCGCGCTCCAGCGCCTCCAGCTCCTCCTGCAGCAGCGGCCCGGCGCAGGCCTGCGGCGCAAAGCGCGTCACGCCATGCGTGGAGGCCTCGGCGCGGTGCGCGGTGCCGAAGGCATCCATCACGAAGATGTCGCACAGCGCCGCATAGCGCCTGGCGAGCGCTTCGTTGTCCTTCTTCTCGCCCTTGTTGAAGCGCACGTTCTCGCACAGCACGGCATGGCCCGGCTCGACGGCGACCCCGTCGAGATAGTCCTTTGCCAGCGGCACTTCCTGGCCCAGCAGCTCCGACAGGTGCCGTGCCACCGGCGCCAGCGACAGTTCCGGATCGGGTTTGCCTTCCTCCGGGCGCCCGAGGTGCGACAGCAGGATCACGCGCGCGCCCTTCGCCAGCGCGGCGCGGATGCCCGGCAGCGCGGCGCGGATGCGCGCGTCGCTGGTCACGGCGCCGTCCTTCACGGGCACGTTCAGGTCCTCGCGGATCAGCACGCGCTTGCCGGCCAGTGCCAGCTCATCCATCTTCAGGACTTTCATGCGAGGTGCGGTCCGCTCAGCCCGCGCGGCTCCAGGCCAGCGCCACGTCCAGCATGCGGTTGGAGAAGCCCCATTCGTTGTCGTACCAGGCGCACACCTTCACCAGGTTGCCGTCGATGATCTTGGTCAGCGTGGCATCGTAGGTGGAGGAAGCCGGGTCGTGGTTGTAGTCGATGGAGACCAGTTGCGCCTCGGTGTACGCCAGCACGCCCTTGAGCGGCCCGGCGGCGGCGGCCTTCACCAGGTTGTTGATCTCCTCGACCGAGGTGGCGCGCTTCGGCCTGAAGGTGAGATCCACCAGCGACACGTTGATCGTGGGCACGCGGATGGCGAAGCCATCGAGCTTGCCCTTCAGCTCCGGCAGCACCAGTCCGACCGCGGCAGCGGCGCCGGTCTTGGTCGGGATCATCGACTGCGTGGCAGAACGCGCGCGCCGGATGTCCTTGTGGTACACGTCCGTGAGCACCTGGTCGTTGGTGTAGGAGTGGATGGTGGTCATCAGGCCGCTTTCGATGCCGATGCCGTCATTGAGCACCTTGGCCAGCGGCGCCAGGCAGTTGGTGGTGCACGAGGCATTGGAGACCACGGTCATCGCGGCGCGCAGCGTGTGGTGGTTCACGCCATAGACCACGGTGCCGTCGACGTCCTTCTCGCCCGGCGCCGAGATCAGCACCTTCTTCGCGCCGCCGGTCAGGTGCGCGGCGGCCCTGGCCTTGCTGGTGAAGATGCCGGTGCACTCGAACACCATGTCGGCGCCCACCGCGGCCCACGGCAGTTTCGCCGGGTCGCGCTCGGCGAACACCTTGATGCGGTCGCCATTGACCACGATGGCGTCGCCATCGGCCTTCACCTCGCCGGGAAACTTGCCGTGCGCGGAGTCGTACTGCGTCAGGTGGGCATTGGTCTTCGCATCGCCCAGGTCGTTCACCGCGACGATCTGGATGTCGTGCGTGCGCGCGGACTCGTACAGCGCGCGCAGGATGTTGCGCCCGATGCGTCCGTAGCCGTTGATGCCTGCCTTGATCGCCATATGGTTTCCTTTCACAACAGTCCGAATACCAGTTCCTGCAGCTTCTCCGGCGTCAGGCCGAAAGCCCGGTAGATATCCGCCGCCTTGCCGGAAGCGCCGAAGTGGTCGATACCCAGCACGGTGCCACCGCTGCCGACATATTTCCACCACGACAGTGTTGCACCGGCCTCGATGGCGACACGGCGCGTGACGGCCGCGGGCAGCACGGCTTCGCGGTACGCGGCGTCCTGGCGGTCGAAGGTGTCGGTGCTCGGCATGGACACCAGCCGCACGCGGCGGCCGGCGCCGTTCAGGGCATTGACCGCGGTGGCCGCGATGGCAACCTCCGAGCCGGTGGCGATGACGATGGCTTCGGGTGCGCCCGCCGCCTCGATGAGCACGTAACCGCCGCGCACGATGTCCTTGCCCTGCTGCGCATCGCGCGGCTGCTGCGGCAGGGCCTGGCGCGTCAGCACCAGCGCCGTCGGCGCATCCATGCGTTGCAGCGCCATCACCCACGCCACCGCGGTTTCCACCGCATCGGCGGGACGCCACAGCGACAGGTTGGGCATGGCACGGAGCGAAGCCAGGTGTTCGATGGGCTGGTGCGTGGGGCCATCCTCGCCCAGGCCGATGGAATCGTGCGTGTACACGTGGATCACGGGCAGCCGCATCAGCGCGCCCATGCGCACCGCGTTGCGCGCGTAGTCGCTGAACACCAGGAAGGTGCCGCCATACGGGCGGAAGCCGCCGTGCAGCAGCAGGCCGTTCATCACCGCCGTCATGCCGAACTCGCGCACGCCGTAGTGGAGGTAATTGCCGTGCGGGTCGGCGGGCGTGATGGCCGTGGAATCCTTGCGGAAGGTGTTGTTCGAGCCGGTGAGGTCGGCCGAGCCACCCAGCAGCTCGCCCAGCGACGGGCCGATGGCATTGAGCACGGCCTGCGAGGACTGGCGCGTGGCCTGCGGCGCGTTGATCGCCAGCGCCGCCTGCAGGGCGCGGTGCGCGATGGCCGCGAAATCCGCGGGCAACTGGCCCGCGACGCGCCGTGACAGTTCGCGCGCCGCCTCCGGATGCTCCTTTTCATACGCGGCGAAGCGCTGCTGCCAGGCCTGCTGGGCGGCCGCGCCGCGCGCGCGCTGGTCCCAGGCCGCGCGGATGTCGTCCGGGATCTCGAATGGCGGGTATTTCCAGCCGAGCTGCGTACGCGCTGCCGCGACTTCCTCGGCGCCCAGCGCCTCGCCATGCGCGGCCTTGGTGCCGGCCTTGTGCGGCGCGCCCCAGCCGATCACGGTGCGGCAGCAGATCAGCGTGGGCCGGTCATCGTGCCGCAGCGCCTGTTCGATGGCGGCGGTCACCGCGCCGGCGTCGTTGCCGTCCACCGCGCGGAGCACGCGCCAGCCGTAAGCCTCGAAGCGCAGCGGCGTGTCGTCGTCGAACCAGCCATTCACATCGCCGTCGATGGAAATGCCGTTGTCGTCGTAGAAGGCGACCAGCTTGCCCAGGCGCAGCGTGCCGGCCAGCGAGCAGGCTTCGTGCGAAATGCCCTCCATCAGGCAGCCGTCACCCATGAATGCCCAGGTGCGATGATCGACGATGTCGTGCCCCGGACGGTTGAACTCGGCGGCGAGCAGCTTCTCGGCCAGCGCCATGCCCACCGCATTGGCGATGCCCTGCCCCAGCGGCCCGGTGGTGGTCTCGATGCCCAGCGCGATATTGTGTTCGGGATGGCCGGCCGTATGCGAACCCAGCTGGCGGAATTTCTTCAGGTCATCGATGGTCAGCGGATAGCCGGTCAGGTACAGCGCCGCGTACAGCAGCATGGAGGCATGGCCGTTCGAGAGCACGAAACGGTCGCGATCCGGCCAGCGCGGATCCGCGGGGTTGTACTTCATGTAGCCGCGCCACAGCACCTCGGCGATGTCGGCCATGCCCATCGGGGCACCGGGATGCCCGGAGTTGGCCTGCTGGACGGCATCCATGGCCAGGGCCCGGATGGCATTGGCAAGTTCGCGGTGTGTCAGTGTGCTCAAAGTAGTGGCAATCCGTTAAAGCGCAATGTCATGCGCGCTGTGAGAGGCCGCGCATTTTCCAACCTCAGGGGGCACCTCGCAAATCGGCGCATGCCGCGACTTGACGGGGTTCACCCCACGGTCAGCCACGGGCGCTTAAAGTGGCAGCCGTCGGCAGCTTCCTGCAACGAGCCAAGCAACTGAAAGACTTGACTTTAATGACCTCCAATCCGGCCAGTATGCAGCTGGTGCACTTCACCGACCCGCACCTTTTCGGCGATCCGCAGCGGGCGCTGCGCGGCGTGCCGACACTGCCGGCGCTGCGCGCGGTGCTGGCGGCAGCGGGGGAGCACGTGGCGGCGGCGGCGGCGGTGCTCGCCACCGGCGACCTGGTGCATGACGATGTGGGCGGTTACACACACTTCCGCGCCGAGTTCGGCCAGCTCGGCCGGCCGGTGCTGTGCATACCTGGCAACCATGACATCGTGCCGGCGATGCGCGCGGCGCTGGCGGCGCCGCCTTTCCAGCTCGGCGGCACCTGGGATTACGAGGCGTGGCGGGTGGTGCTGCTCGACAGCTCGGTGCCAGGCGAGACCGGCGGCAATCTCGACGCGGCCGCGCTCGCATGGCTGGAACAGGCGCTGGCGTACGCCGGCAACCGGCACGTGCTGGTCTGCCTGCATCATCATCCCGTGCCCATGCGCAGCCGCTGGCTCGACACCGTCGGGCTCGCCAACGGCGCGGCGTTCACCGCGCTGCTGCAATGCTTTCCGGCGGTGCGCGGGGTACTGTTCGGCCACGTGCACCAGGATTTCGACCGCGTGGTGGACGGCATCCGGATGATCGCGACGCCCTCCACCTGCTCGCAGTTCAAGCCGGGGTCGGATGATTTCGCGGTGGATGAGGCACCGCCCGCTTGGCGCACGCTGGCGTTGCATGCGGATGGCCGGGTCGAAACGCGGTTGCACCAGCTGGCGGGCGCGCCGTAGGCTCGTGCTGTCGCAGACGCCGCGCTTCAGCGGCATCACTCTTCCTCATTCCTTCGCCCGCAGCGCGGCAAGCAGGCGCTGATGCAGGCCGCCGAAGCCGCCATTGCTCATGATGAGCACGTGATCGCCGGCTTGCAGTTCGGCCGCGAGCCGTGCCAGCAGCGCATCGATGTCCGGCGCAGTGGCGGCCTTCACGCCGACGGCGCGCGCCACGGCCGCGGCATCCCAGCCCAGGTCCGGCGGCGCGAACAGGTACACGGCGTCGGCTCCGGCCAGCGAGGGAGCCAGCGTGTCCTTGTGCACGCCCATGCGCATGGTGTTGGAGCGTGCCTCCAGCACCGCCACCAGCCGCGCACCGCCGATGCGCCGGCGCAGGCCCTCGATGGTGGTGGCGATCGCGGTGGGATGATGCGCGAAGTCGTCGTAGATGCTGATTCCGGCGGCGGTGCCCACGAGCTCCATGCGCCGGCGCACGCCCCTGAAGGCGGCCAGCGCCGCGATGCCGGCGGCCACGGGCACGCCGGCGTGGCGCGCGGCGGCGATTGCCGCCAGCGCGTTGTCCACGTTGTGCGCACCCAGCATGGACCATGCCACCGTGCCCTGCGGCGCTCCATCCAGCAGCACTTCGAAGCGCGCATGGTCCGCGCCGGTCAGGCGCGCGGACCAGCGCGCGCCATTGCCGCCGCCATTGTCACCACCTTGGGCGAAACCCTCGCGCGGCGTCCAGCAGCCCCGCGCCAGTACATCATCCAGGTGCGCATCGGCGGCGTTGTGCACCACCAGTCCGCTGCCCGGCACCACGCGCAGCAGATGGTTGAACTGCTGCTTGATGGCTTCCAGGTCGCGGTAGATGTCCGCGTGGTCGAACTCGAGGTTGTTGAGGATCAGCGTGCGCGGATGGTAGTGCACGAACTTGGCGCGCTTGTCGAAGAACGCGGTGTCGTATTCATCTGCCTCGATCACGAAGAACGGCGCACTGCCCAGGCGCGCGCTGGCCGCGAAATTGCCGGGCACGCCGCCGATGAGGAAGCCCGGTGCGAGCCCCGCGTGATCGAGGATATGCGCCAGCATGCTGGTGGTGGTGGTCTTGCCATGCGTGCCGGCCACCGCCAGCACCCAGCGGTCGCGCAGCACATGGCGCGACAGCCACTCCGGGCCCGAGGTATACGGAATGCGTTTTTCCAGCAGCGCCTCGATCACCGGCTTGCCGCGCGACAGCGCATTGCCCACCACGACCACGTCCGGCGCCGGCTCGAGCTGCGCCGCCTCGTAGCCCTGCACGATGTCGATGCCGAGCGCCGCCAGCTGCGTGCTCATCGGCGGATAGACGTTCTGGTCCGAACCGGTGACGCGGTGGCCGGCCTCGCGCGCCAGCGCGGCGATGCCGCCCATGAACGTGCCGCAGATGCCGAGGATGTGCACGTGCTGGCGTGCGGACTCTCTCAAAGAGTGGATTCCTTGGGTAAACTTCAATTCTACATGAGCAACCGGCCTCTCTCCGACCAGCCCGCCGTGGACGCGCTCGCGGACCGGCTCGCCACCGCGCCGTGGATCGCGCTCGACACTGAATTCCTGCGCGAGCGCACCTACCGGCCGCAGCTGTGCCTGTTGCAGCTGGCCACGCCGGACGAGGCGCTGTGCGTGGATCCACTGGCCGACATCAGGCTGGAAGCACTGCGGCCGGCACTGGCCGGCGGCACGGCACCAAAAATCCTGCACGCCGCGCGCCAGGATCTGGAGGTGCTGTGGCCGGTGTTCGGCGCGATCGCCCCGCTGTTCGACACGCAGGTCGCGGCCGCGCTCACCGGCCTGCCGGCGCAGATCGGCTACAGCGAGCTGGTGCGCCGCCTGCTGGGTGTTGAACTGCCCAAGGGCCAGACGCGCACCGACTGGTCGAAGCGGCCGCTGTCCGAGGCGCAGCTCACCTACGCCATCGACGACGTGGCGCACCTGGCACCGCTGCGCGAGCGGCTGCTGGAGCAGCTTGCACGGCTGGGCAGGTTATCCTGGCTCGAGGAAGAGCTCGCCGGCCTCGCGCACGAGGAACGGCTGTTCATCGATCCGGACAAGGCGCACGAACGCCTGCGCTGGAGCGCGGAACTGGATGCCGACCGGACGCGTCTGCTGCAACGGCTGGCCGGCTGGCGTGAGCGGCGCGCCGCGGAAAAGAACCGCCCGCGCAGCTGGATCCTCGACGACGCGGCGCTGCGCGCGCTGGCGCTCAGCGCACCGCGCGATGCCACACAGCTGGCGCGCATCGGGGAACTGGCGCCGGGCTTCATCGAGCGCAGCGGGCCGGCCATCCTCCAGGAAATCGCCGCCGCGGATCTGCCGGCACAACTGCCGCCTCTGGCCCCGCGGCAACGTCCGGATCCCGAAGTACAGGCACAGGTCAGGCGCCTGGCGGCAATCGTGCAGAAACGCGCCGCGGAGCTGAACCTGGCCGCGGAAGTGCTGGCGACGCGCCGCGACCTGGAGAGCATCGTCCACGGCGATACCAGCGCGGACGCATTGACGGGCTGGCGCAACGAGGTGATCGGCAGGGAGCTGCTGGCCGCGGGTTGAGACGCGCCAATTGCCTCTACTTCTTGCGGGCGGCCTTTTTTCCCGCGGACTTTTTCTTCGCGACCTTTTTCTTCGCGACGCTGCGGTGGCGGACGGCGTGCCCTGCCTTCCCGGCCTTCTTCGCCGCCTTCCTCGCGATTTTTGCCTTCGCTTTTACCTTCGGCTTCGCTTTCGCGCCCGGGGCTGGTTTCCCGGCCGGCGCCTTCGCAACTGCCCGCGCGCGCGCCGCCACCGGCGAACTCAGCACGCCAATCAGCAGTTCGGTGATGGCATCCACGTCCCCGGTGGCATCGATGGTCTGCAGCAGGCCCTGCTTGCCGTAGTAGCCGGCCAGCGGCCGCGTCTGCGCCTCATAGACTTTCAGGCGCTCCACCACGGTTGCTTCGTTGTCGTCGGGCCGCTGGTACAGCGGCGGACTATCCGCGCACCTGGTGCAGACCAGCGGCGCGCCCACCGGCATGGAATAGATGTTGTACACACTGCCGCAGGTCTGGCAGCTGCGCCGGCCGGCGATGCGCCGCACCAGTTCGGCGTTGGGCACCTCCATCAGCACCACCGCGCCCAGCGGTTTGCCGATCTGCTTCAGCATGGCATCCAGCGCCTCGGCCTGGACGATGTTGCGCGGGAAGCCATCGAGGATGAAACCCCGCGCCACGTCCGGCTCGGCCAGGCGCTCCCGGATCATGCCGAGCACGATGCCGTCGTCGACCAGCTTGCCCGCGGCCATCGCGTCCCTGGCCTTCAGGCCCAGCGCGGTGCCGCGCGCCACGGCCGAACGCAGCAGGTCGCCGGTGGAGATCTGTGGAATGCCGAGGCGCTGCACCAGCCGCTGCGACTGCGTGCCCTTGCCGGAACCCGGCGCTCCCAGTAGAACAATTCGCATGAGACCGATCGTTTTTGGTTGAGGGTCGGGGCACAGTACCGATACCCTCTGCGCGGGTCAAACCTGCCTGCCAGGACTTCGCATCCATGAGCAAGACTCCCAAACCCCGCAACGCCTTCTACGCCCAGTCCGGCGGCGTGACGGCCGTGATCAATGCCTCGGCAGCCGGGGTGATCGATGCCGCGCGCAGGCACCGCAAATACATCGGCCGGCTCTACGCCGGGCGCCACGGCATCATCGGCGGCCTCACCGAGGATCTGATCGACGTGGGCGCCGAAACGCCTGCCACGATCAGGGGCCTGCGCCACACGCCGGCCGGCGCCTTCGGCTCGGCACGCTTCAAGCTGAAGGGGCTGGGGCAGAACCGCGCCGAGTACGAACGGCTCATCGAGGTGTTCCGCGCGCACGACATCGGCTACTTCTTCTACAACGGCGGCAACGATTCGATGGACACGGCGCTGAAGGTCTCGCAGATCGGCGCGCAGCTGGGTTATCCCGTGACCTGCGTGGGTGTGCCCAAGACCGTCGACAACGACCTGCCGCTCACCGACTGCTGCCCCGGCTTCGGCTCGGTGGCGAAGTACATTGCCGTGTCCACGCGCGAGGCGGCGCTGGACGTGGCCTCGATGGCGCGCACCTCCACCAAGGTGTTCGTGCTGGAGGTCATGGGCCGCCATGCGGGATGGATCGCCGCGGCCGGAGGCCTTGCCGGCAATGGCCCGGATGATCCGCCGCAGGTCATCCTGTTCCCGGAAGTCGCCTTCGACGAGTCGGCCTTCCTCGCGCGCGTGAAAGGCAGCGTCGGGAAGAACGGCTATTGCGTGATCGTGGTTTCCGAAGGCGTGAAGAACGCGGACGGAAAATTCCTCGCCGAGGCGGGCACGCGCGATGCCTTCGGCCACGCGCAGCTCGGCGGCGTGGGCCCGGTGATTGCGCAGCTGGTAAAGGAGAGGCTCGGCTACAAGTATCACTGGGCCGTGGCCGACTACCTGCAGCGCGCCGCACGGCACATCGCCTCGAAGACCGACGTGGACCAGGCCTATGCGGTGGGCAAGGCCGCGGTGGAGTACGCGGTCAGGGGCATGAATGGCGTGATGCCCGCCATCATCCGCAAATCCGGCAAGCCGTATCGCTGGAAGATCGAACCGGTGCCACTGGCGGCCGTGGCGAACGTGGAAAAGAAAGTGCCACGCGACTACATCACCGAGGACGGCTTCGGCATCACCGCCGCGTGCCGCCGCTACCTGCAGCCGCTGATCGCCGGCGAAGCCTGGCCACCGTACCGCGATGGCCTGCCCGCCTACGTGCGCATCAAGGGCAAGGCGGTGAAGCGGCGGCTGGCCGGCGATTACAGGATCTGAAAGGGAAACGACCGGAAGGTTGCCCTTCCGGTCGTCCGCGCACGCGCGCGTTACTGCCCCGAAGTCTGGGCCGGAGCGCTCTTCTTCATCGAGGCGCCGGCCTGGCCATCGGCATTGCCGCTGATCCCGGAGCGGGAAGCATTGGCGCCGGAAGAAGCACCGCCGTTCGCATCGACGTCGCGGCCCGCCACATGCTTGCTGGCGTCGGCCGATGTGGCGCCATCGGCCTGCGCGCCGGCCTTGTCCGCGGCGTCCTGCGTCGCCGCCGCGCCGCTCTTCGCGGTATCGGCGGCATTCTTCGCCGCGTCCTTCGTGCGCTTGCCGGCCTGCTGCGCATGATCGCGCACCTTGCCCGCCGCGCCGGCGACATCCGGCGTGTCGAACGCACCGCCGCCCGTAAGGCCGCCGCTTCCGTGGAGGCCCTGGCCGATGCCACCGCCCAGCGCGCCGCCCACTCCGCCGCCGCCGCCCAGCAGCTGCGCGCCCGCCGGCAACGACACGGCAAGGCATACACCGGCCACGATCTTCAGCATATTGCGATTGATGTTCATGTCAGTTCTCCCGTGAGTTGAAGTCCTCTCACCGGGTTCTACGCACGGGACCGGCCGATCCATCCCTGCGCCAGGAAACTTTCTGCTGACCGGACTTATTGCGGCGCCAGACGCCCGGTGAAGTGCGCCGGATCGGTGCGCAGGTCCATTCCTACAAGCCCGTAGCCATAACGCGAGTCGCGGCCCTTCCTGCCGAGGTCCTCGGCACTGGCCGCCAGCTGCGGCACGATGCGGTCCACGGCAGACCGGCCCTGGTTCGCCAGCAATCGCGCCAGAAGACCAGCCACCAGCGGTGCCGCATACGAGGTACCGCGCACTGGCGCGTAAGCCGCGCCGGGTGCCGCGGCCAGCATGTCGGCGCCGGGTGCCGCGAAGCTGATATGCGCGCCGGCACCGGCCTCCAGCAGCACCTTGCGATGCGCATCCACCGCGGTGACCGCGACCACGCCTGGATAGGCCGCGGGATACAGCGGCGGCGCGCCCGGTCCGTCGTTGCCGGCCGCGGCCACGATCACGATGGATTGCGCCAGCACCTTGCGCACCACCGCGGCCAGCACCGCGTTGTCGGGGCCGACGATGCTCATGTTGATCACGCGCACCTGCGCGGCCATCAAGTCCGACAGGCCCAGCACGATGTCGCGCACGCGGCCGCCGGGCGCATCGCCGCCGCAGTACACATCCACGGCGCGTAGCCGCGCGCCAGGGGCGGCGCCGTGGAATTGCGCGGCGCGGCCGACGAACAGCGAGGCCACGGCGGTGCCGTGCGCGCTGGCAACCGGCTTGCCGCCGCAGCCGGAAACCTCGGGTGGCCGCGTGGCGAATACCGGATGAGCCACGTCCACGCCGCCATCGATGAGCCCCACGCGCACCTCCACCATGTCGGGCAGCGCCGCTGCCGAAGCAGCAGCGCTTGCGGCAGAAACCGCGGACGCGGCGGATTCCACGAACAGGTGATCGAAGTCATAGCTGCCGCGCGGATCGGCGGCGCGCAGCTGCTGCAGCGCGCGCTGCGTCGCGAGCCCCTGCGGAACCAGCAGTGTCACCACGCGCTCGCCCAGCGGCTGCGGCGTCACATCGCTCTGGATGAGGAAGCCCCGCGCCAGCGCCTGCTGCAGCGCCTGCCCATCCGGGGACAACGCCAGGATCACCGCGCGCACCACCGGCGCGCCGCGCGGATCGCGTTCGACGTCGCGCGGATAGCGCCGCAGCAGCTCGCGTGCGCGCACGTCCACGGAAGACACCAGCGCCCGCGGCTGCGGCAGCGCCGGCGCCGCATCGCGCAGCACCGGCCCGACTTGCGGCAGCTGCGGCAAGGGCAATGCGGGGCGTACCAGTTGCGCACGTGCCTGCATGCACGACAGCACCGCCAGCACCGCGATGTGGAATATCCGCCTCACGGCACCACGTTAGCGCGCGGCCACGGCGCTGCCCATCGATATATTTGCGTGGAGCGATGGAAGATAATGCAGCCGGTGGACGTAGTACCCATGGGCGGAGATTTTCCGGCAGGCGATGGACGATAGCGTCACCGTGCTGCGCGCCAACCTGCCCGGCACGCTGCCGCGCCTGCGCCGCTTCGCGCGCACGTTGGCGCGCAACGTGACGGATGCCGACGACCTGGTGCAGGGCGCGCTGGAACGGGCGCTGTCGCGGGCCGCGCAGTGGCGGGCACCGCCGGCGGGCGCCACCCCGGCGCAGATTGAAGTGGCCGTGAGGAGCTGGATGTTCGGCATAGTGAAGAACGCCTGGATCGACAGCTGCCGCGCGCGGTCACGCGAGCGCGCCGTGTTCGCGGGCGACGAACGTATCGCCGCAATCGCCGACGGCTCGCACGGCGCGATGCAGGATGGCCTGTCCGTGGACGCGGCCATGCAGCACCTGCCCGAGGAGCAGCGCCTGGCCGTCGCGCTGGTGCTGGTCGAAGGGCTTTCCTACCAGGAAGCGGCCGATGTCATGGAGGTGCCGGTCGGCACGCTCACCAGCCGGCTGTCGCGCGGGCGCGAGACGCTCGCGCATCTGCTGGGCGGTCCGGAGGCTCCGCGATGAGCGGGCAGGCCGTGTGGGACGACGCGCAGATCCACGCCTACGTGGATGGAGAACTGGATGCCGGATCGGCGGCGCGGCTCGAAGCCGACAGTCGCGCCGACGCCGCGCTGGCCGCGCGCATCGGCCGGCAGCGCGAGCTGCAGCGGCGGCTGCGGGGCGCCTTCGATCCGGTGCTCGACGAGCCGGTGCCGCAGCGGCTGCACGAGACGGCCAGCGGCGCGGCGAGTGCCGGAGTCGTCTCCCTGGATGCCGCGCGCCATGCCCGCGCCGGCCGGCGCCGCGCCTGGTCGCCGCGTGAATGGGCGGCCATCGCCGCAACGCTGGTGCTCGGTGTGCTGCTTGGCGCCCTGGCGTTCCACATGCCGGGCAGCCTGCCTGTGGAAATGAGGCAGGGCCGGCTGGTGGCCCGCGGCCAGCTCGAGGCCGCGCTGTCGACGCAGCCTTCCGGTCCCGCGGCGGGCACTACGCGCATCGGGCCGAGTTTCCGCGCGGCCGATGGTACATATTGCCGGGCGTTCTACCTGCGCTCCGGACCTTCCGGCCTTGCCTGCCGCCAACAGGGACACTGGGCCGTGCAGCTGCTCGATGAGGCAGGCAGCGGTCATGAGGAGGCCGCCGACGGCTTCCGCCAGGCCGGATCGCCGCTGTCACCGGCCATGCTCGGCACCATCACCGCGCTGGGCGGCGGCGAGGCGCTGACCCGGGCAGAGGAGCAGCAGCACCTGCAATCCGGCTGGGATTCGCCCACCCCCTAACTCCCCAGCGTTGCCGCGCCGGGGTTTGCTATATTGCCGGGCCGCGCGGCCGGGCATCCCTGCGGATGCCGCGCCGAAGTACAAGAATTCTTCTGGAGATCTTTTAGATGCAACTCGGTAACTGGTTGTGGCTGGCGGTGGGCGCCGGCGTCCTGGCGGTGCTCTATGGCGTGGTATCGATGCTCTCGATCCTCAAGCTCCCCACCGGCAACGCGCGCATGCAGGAAATCGCCGCCGCCATCCAGGCCGGCGCGAAGGCGTATCTGAACCGCCAGTACACCACCATCATGGTGGTGGGCGTGGTGCTGGCGCTGCTGCTGGGCTGGAAGCTGGGCTGGCCCACGGCCGGCGGCTTCGCGGTGGGCGCGGTGCTGTCGGGCCTTGCCGGCTACATCGGCATGAACATCTCCGTGCGCTCCAATGTGCGCACCGCACAGGCGGCCAGCACCGGCCTCAACGCCGCGCTCGGCGTGGCGTTCAAGGGCGGCGCCATCACCGGCATGCTGGTGGTGGGCCTGGGCCTGCTCGGCGTCGCGGGTTACTTCCTGCTGCTCGGCGGCGCCAGCGATGACGCGGTGGTGCGCGAGAAGGCGCTGCATGCGCTGGTGGGCCTGGCCTTCGGCGGCTCGCTGATCTCCATCTTCGCGCGCCTGGGTGGCGGCATTTTCACCAAGGGCGCCGACGTGGGCGCGGACCTGGTGGGCAAGGTCGAGGCCGGCATTCCCGAGGATGACCCCCGCAACCCGGCGGTGATCGCGGACAACGTCGGCGACAACGTCGGCGATTGCGCCGGCATGGCCGCGGACCTGTTCGAGACCTACGCGGTGACGCTGGTGGCCACCATGCTGCTGGGCGGCCTGGTGCTGACCAATGCCGGTGCCGCGTCGATAATCTATCCGCTGGCCATCGGCGCCGCCTCCATCGTCTCCTCCATCATCGGCACCTTCTTCGTGTCCACGCGCGAGGGCGGCAAGATCATGAACGCGCTGTACAAGGGCGTGCTCGTGTCGGCCATCATCTCGGCGGTGGCGTTCTGGTTCATCACCAAGCAGGTGTTCCCGGCGCAGTTCGGCGCCATGTTCGGCTGCACGCTGATCGGCCTTGGCCTGACCGCGGCGATGATCGTGATCACCGAGTACTACACCGCCACCGAATACTCGCCGGTGCGCAAGGTGGCCGCGGCCTCGCAGACCGGCCACGCCACCAACATGATCGCCGGCCTTGGCGTGTCGATGAAGTCCACCGCGCTGCCGGTGATCGCGGTGTGCGCGGCCATCTACGGCGCCTATACCCTGGGCAACCAGGTCGGCGCGGGACTGTACGGCATTGCCGTCGCGGCCACCGCCATGCTGTCGCTGACCGGCATGATCGTCGCCCTCGACGCCTATGGCCCGATCACCGACAACGCCGGCGGCATCGCCGAGATGGCGGGGCTCGACAAGAAGGTGCGCGACATCACCGACCCGCTGGACGCCGTGGGCAATACCACCAAGGCCGTGACCAAGGGCTATGCCATCGGTTCGGCGGGCCTGGCCGCGTTGGTGCTGTTCGCTGACTATCATCACAATATCGACGCGCACCTCGCGGCCACCGGCCGCGCCGCAGCCGAGTTCGCACTGAACGACCCGGCCGTCATCATCGGCCTGTTCATCGGCGGGCTGGTGCCCTACCTGTTCGGCGCCATGGCGATGGAAGCCGTGGGCCGCGCGGCGGGCTCGGTGGTCACCGAAGTGCGCCGCCAGTTCCGCGAGATCAAGGGCATCATGGATGGTTCGGGCAAGCCGGATTACTCCAGGGCCGTCGACCTGCTCACGAAGTCCGCCATCAAGGAGATGGTGATTCCGTCGCTGCTGCCCATCCTGGTGCCGGTGATCGTGGCCTTCGGCATCAACGCGCTGATGGGCCCGGGCGCCGGCATCCGCGCGCTCGGCGGCCTCTTGATCGGCACCATCGTCACCGGCCTGTTCGTCGGCATCTCCATGTGCACCGGCGGCGGCGCCTGGGACAACGCCAAGAAGTACATCGAGGAAGGCCACTTCGGCGGCAAGGGCTCGGAGAGCCACAAGGCCGCGGTCACTGGCGACACGGTGGGCGATCCGTACAAGGATACGGCCGGTCCGGCCATCAACCCGCTGATCAAGATCATCAACATCGTGGCACTGCTGCTGGTGCCGCTGCTCTGACGACCAGGCCGTGCGGTGATCACCAGCGCTTCGACCCCCGCCGGCCGATCAGCTGGAGCTGTATCGCGCGCGTTTCGCCTTCAGCCGGCTCCTGCTCGACGATCAGTTCCTGGATGGCGTAGCCGCGGCCGGTGCATATCTGCATTGACTTTTTCCACGACTCCCCTGCCGGGTGTGTACTGGACATGCACTTCAGCGTGTTCCGCCATGATTCGCGTGGTCGCGTCGCGATCAACCCGCGTGCCGTTTCACACTGCAGCGCACCGCTACCACAACCGGCATGGACAGGGCCAGCCATGCCGTCCCGTGCCACCAGCCAGTGCCGAGCAATGCGGCGAGCAGGCCGAAGACCGTCATCGCGGCGAGGCCCAGCGGCACGGCCCAGACATGCAGAAACGCCGCTGCGTGACGCGAAGCAGCGTTCATGGATACGCCAGCGATGATGGCGGGTTTGATGCGCCTGGCAGTGGCGACGCCGGTTGCGCCGCCGCGAGATCCTCTTCCAGCTGCCGTAGCCGCCGCTCGAGGGGCGAGCGCCGTCGCGACAGCCACAGATACAGTCCGCTGCCCAGCACGATGATCGTCAGCACGTCGAGCATTGCCCAGAGGATCTTCAGCGGCAGTCCGCCGTAATCGCCGAAGTGCAGTGGCCTGGATATCTCCAGTGTCCGCAGGTACCACGGCATTCCGACAGTCCCAGCCAGCTGGCCGGTGCGCGCATCCACCAGCACCGGATCGAACAACTGGCTGGTGAGTGGCGTCGCGCCTTTGGTCCACAGCAGATAGTGGTGCGGGCTACCGGTCTCATCGCCGGGAAACACGATGCTGGTGACCACACCGGCCGGTCGCGCGCGGCGGACGGTGTCGAGCACGGACTGGGCCGAAGCCAGCTCCGACGCTGCCGGCACCGGCTGTCCGTGCCATGGCGCCAGCCACGCCTGCACATTGGTCCGCTGCCAAAGCGCGAACAGCGGCGTGGATAATTCGTTCATCAGCCCGGTGGCGCCGACGACGCAGGTCCAGGCCATGACGGCCACTCCCAGCAGGTTGTGCAGGTCGAGCCATTTCAATCGCGCGGAGCGTTCGCGGCGCACGGTGCCGAACCCCAGTTTCTTCATGAACGGGCCGTACAGCGCGATGCCCGAGGCAATCGCCACCACGAACAGCAGCGCCATCAGACCCAGGAACAGTTCTCCCGGCAGGCCGATGAACAGGTCTTCGTGCAGGCCGGCCATCAGGTCCATGAAGTGCGGGCCGCGGCGCCCGGACGGCGGAGATTGTTCCAGCACCTTCGCAGTGCGGGCGTCGAAGCGGATGAAATGTTCTGCCTTCGGATCAGCCTTGAGCGCTTCCCAGGACGGCGCCATCCAGACGTAGACCTGCGGTTCCGCGTCGTCCAGGGAGATCGCCGAGATGATCTGGCCGGGATACATCCGCCGGCTGGCAGCAACCAGCCGGTCGAGGCCTGCCGGTGGGGTATCGGCAGGCAGAATTTCATACGCATGCGGAGTGGTCCAGCGGTCGATCTCGTCGCTGAACACCAGGGGCAAACCGGTCACGCAGATCACCAGCAGGAAGGCGGTGCAGACCAGGCTGGTCCATTTATGGATGCAGGCCCATCTCCTCACGGCGCGAATCAGCCGGGTGGATCGAGTTTCCAGCCCGGAGGTCTCAGTCGCCACAGCCATGCTCGCCGCTCCCCATCAACCCCGGAAAGTTTATTCTACACTTGAGATTGAGATTCATTCTCGTTATCGTTTCCGCTGATCGACAAGATCATCGCCGCACAGGAGCAGGTAACTCCATGAATACAAAGAAAGTGACCGCGGACGTTCAGGCAGGGGACTTCAGCAGGCCCGCGGCAGTGCCGCTGCTGAGCCGGGCGCTGGGAGTGGCGATTGCCCTTGGCGGCACCCAGGCCTGGGCACAACAGGCCAACGCGCCTGCTTCCCCGGACAACTCTCCCGATGCGGCACCGTCGACAGAAAAAGCGACCCAGCTGGAGAAGATTTCGGTGCACGACGCGGATGAAATGGAGCCGACCTCACCGAAATTCACCGCACCGCTGCTCGACACGCCGCTTTCAGTCACGGTACTGCCGCAGTCGGTCATGCAGGAGGCAGCCGCCACATCGCTGCAGGATGCACTGCGCAACGTGCCCGGCATCACCTTCGCCGCCGGCGAAGGTGGCACCCCGACCGGCGACCTGCCCTCGATCCGCGGTTTCAACTCCGCAGGCAGCATCTACGTGGACGGCATGCGCGACATTGGCCTGCAGGACCGCGATGTTTTCGCCCTGCAGCAGGTCGAGGTCGTCAAGGGACCGGATTCTTCCATTGCCGGCCGCAGCGCCGGTGGCGGCGCGATCAATATGGTGTCCAAGACCGCCGAGGCGGGCCAGTTCGCCGCGGTCACCGGCACTTACGGCACTGCCGGACAATTCCGCGCCACTTTCGACGGCAACCTGCAGCTCGCGGAGGGCATCGCCGCGCGCCTCGATCTCATGCACATGGGAGGCGGAGTGCCGGGACGTGACTCGGCCGTGCGCACAGACAAGTGGGGCATCGCTCCCACTGTGACTTTCGGCCTGCAGTCCCCGACGCGCCTGGTGCTGGATTACTACCACTTCGAGGACAGGAGCACGCCCGATTACGGTGTGCCGGTGGATTACTTCAGCACGGGCAAACCGCTGACCGAGACGCAGGGCATCGACCCGAAGAATTTCTACGGCCTGAAGGATCGCGATTTCCGCCGCAATCCGGTGAACTCCGGCACCGCGCGCGTAGAGCACGACTTCGCGGCGTTCACGCTACGCAGCCAGCTCCGCTACACGGCCTCACACAATGACTACGTATTGACCCTGCCCTACCAGGCAGTCGATGCGGACTACAACCCGGAGCCCGGCCTGGTCTACCGACTGCCGATCACCAACAACGACCGCACGCGTGGCCTGATCAGCCAGACCGATCTGTCCGGACATTTCGATACCGGCGGGCTACGCCACGACGTGGACCTCGGCTTCGAGGCTTCACAGGAAAAGGAGCGGCTCCTGGGCGGCGGCTCCTATCTCGGCTACAACGTGGTCTCGCCGGCAGGTCCGCAGGGATTCAACGGCGGTGATTGCTCCGATCCCGCGCTGCTGGCGAGTTACGACTGCACCAGTCTCGCCAACCCGGACCCGCATGACCCATGGCAGGGCACGGTCACCCTCAACACCGCGGAGATCGCGAATTTCACCACGCGGGTATACGCACCCTATGCGTTCGACACGATCACGCTGACTCCGCACTGGAAGCTCAATGCGGGCCTGCGGTGGGATCGCTACAGGACCGAGGCGAGCGATCCGGTGAATCCCACGAACTGGGGCGGCAGCGATCACGACTCCCTGTTCAGCTACCAGCTCGGAATCATGTTCAAGCCCACCGGCGAAGGCACCCTCTACCTGGCCACCAGTTCGGCTGCCATTCCCGAAAGCCAGGCCGCCAGTGGTGCCGGACAGGATGAGCCCTACCCCACACAGCCAGGCTCATGGGCCGGCACCATCGGCCTGAAGCCGGAAAGAACGCGCTCGCTGGAGCTGGGCTCCAAATGGAACCTGCTGGGCAATCACCTGCTGCTCAGCGGCGACGTATTCGAGGAGCGCCACAGGAACACCGCGGTCTACGTTTCCGATGACGCGGTGGAGCAGTTCGGCAAGTCCAGGGTCCGAGGTGCGGAGATCTCCGCCAATGGTTCGATCAGCGAGAACTGGAACGTCATCGCCGGCTATTCCTATCTCCATGCCCGCATCACACGCGGCGCCGACGATGACAACCCGCGCGAACAGCTGCCCAACACTCCGCCGAGCACGTTCAGCCTGTGGTCCACGTACCGCGCCATGCCGCAACTTGTCGTTGGTGGCGGCGCCTACTACCGCGACCGGCAGATCGGCTATGGCGGTTACGGGGGAACACCGGAGTCGATCGACAGCTACTGGCGCCTCGACGCCATGGCGCGCTGGCAGGCGGTACCCGATCTTGCCGTACAGCTGAACGTGCAGAACCTCGCCAACAAGCTTTATTACGCCAAGAGCTTCTACTGGTATGCAACGCCGGCGGCGGGACGCACCTGGCTGCTGACGGCCGAATACAGGTTCAACGGCCGACGCTGAAGTGGAGGTCGCCGGCCAGATCCGCGTGTTGCTGGCGACCGATCCGGCAGCGGCCATCAGGCTATTGCACGAGTGCCGCGAAGCGGACGAACCGCAGCTGCAGCTGCTGCTGGGCCAGCTGCTGATCAACGGCGTCGGCGCGCGGCGAGATCCCCGCGAGGCACTGCGACTGTTTCGCGCCGCGGCGCGCGCCCGGGTGCCGATGGCGATGAACATGGTCGGCCGCTGCCACGAGTATGGACTGGGCACGCCGGTGGACCACGTCAAGGCGGCACGCTGGTATCACCGCGCCGCCACCTTCGATTGCGACTGGGCGATCTACAACTACGCGCAGCTGCTGGCCCATGGCCGCGGCGTGCCGCAGGACCGCCGCGCGGCCTTGCTGTGGTTCCGCCTCGCGGCCACGCGCGGCCACGCGCGC
>DATJXQ010000091.1:0-8686 GCA_035500015.1 Steroidobacteraceae bacterium | reverse complement strand
CGTCATTCGCCGTCCTGGGTGCCCTGCTGATGGCCGGCCTGCTCGCCGTTCCGGTGGCCATGGCCGAATCCCCCGCCAAGGCCGACTCCGGCGGCCGCCACCGAAAGAATGACCATGCCGCAACCGCCGCGCCGGCCGCCGCGCCGGCCGATACCCCCGCGACGGCCCCCACCCCACCCCCCGGAGAGCTGCTCGACAAGGTGGTCGCCATCGTCAACGACGGCATCGTCACCCAGGGCCAGCTCGATGATGCGACGGCAAGCGCCCTCGCCAAGCTGAAGCAGAACGGCACGAAGGCACCGCCGGATGATGTGCTGCGCAGCCAGGTGCTGGACTACCTGGTGATGCAGGAGCTGCAGCTGCAGCACGCCAAAAGCGCCGGCATCACGGTGCCCGACGAGCAGCTCAACACCTATATCTCCAACATCGCCAAGGAGCACAAGCTGACGCTCTCGCAACTGCCCGACGCGATCGCGGCGCAGGGCGGCGACTACGCGTCCTGGCGCGACGAGCGGCGCAACGAGATCCTGCTGGACCTGCTGCACGAGCGCGAGGTGGTGTCGCACATCAGCATCACGCCGCGGGAACTCGACCAGTTCATGGAGCGTATAAAGAAGCAGCCGGGCGAGAACGACGAATACGATGTTTCCGACATCCTCATCGCCCTGCCTTCGGAAGCCACCCAGGCGCAGGTGGACGAGGTCGGCAAGAAGGCGCAGCAGGTTTACGAACGGGTCACGAGGGAGGACTTCGCACAGGTGGCGGTCGCCGACTCCAACGCGCCGACGGCGCTGCAGGGCGGCGAGCTGGGCTGGCGCAAGGGGCCGGACCTGCCGAGCTGCTGCGCGGAAGCCATCGTCGCGCTGAAGCCGGGCGAGATATCCAGGCCTATTGCCACCAGCAACGGCTTTCATATCGTGAAGCTCAATGGCGTGCGCCTCGCGGAGGGCGACCCCGTGCAGGACCAGGTGCACGTGCGGCACATACTCATCAAGCCCGACGCGCTGCAGGATGACGCCACGGTGCGCCTGAAGCTCGCCGGGGTGCGGCAACGCATCCTCAATGGCGAGGATTTCGCGGTGTTCGCCTCCAGCATGTCGCAGGATTCCGGCTCCGCCGTCAATGGCGGCGAACTGGACTGGGCCAGTCCGAGCAGCTTCGTGGGACCTTTTGCCGACACGGTCGCCAGCCTGAAGGATGGCGAGATCAGCGAGCCGTTCAAGACGCAGTTCGGCTGGCACATCGTGCAGCTGCTCGGGCGCCGCAGGATCGACGTCACCGAGGACAACCTGCGCGACCGCGCCTTCCAGCAGCTCAGGAAAAGCAAGGACGACGAGGAGACCGAGACGTGGCTGCGCGAGATGCGCGACGAGGCCTACATCGACACCAAGCTCTGATCGCGCAGTGGCTGGCCCCCGACCGCGCCTGGTACTGACCTCGGGGGAACCCGCCGGCATCGGTCCGGACATCTGCCTGCAGTCCGCGCTGGCGCCGGCCGCCGGCGTGGACTGCGAGATCGTGTGCCTGGCCGATGCAACGCTGCTCGCGGCACGCGCCAGGCAACTCGGCCTGCCCTTCCCGCCGCCCGACGCGCGCTTTCGTGTCGAGCACATTCCCCTCGCCGTGCCGACTGCTGCCGGCCGTCCCGATCCGCGCAACGCGCGCTACGTGCTGGCGCTGCTGGATCGTGCGCTGGCCGGCTGCCGCCGCGGCGAGTTCGCCGCCATGGTGACCGCGCCGGTGCAGAAGAGCGTCATCAACGACGCCGGCATTGCATTCACCGGGCACACCGAGTACCTGGCCGCGGCCTGCGGAGTGTCCCACCCGGTGATGTTGCTGGCCGCGGGCAACCTGCGGGTGGCACTCGCCACCACGCACCTGCCGCTGCGCGCCGTCGGTGATGCGATCACGGGGCAGTTGCTGGATACCATCCTGGACATCCTGCAGCGCGACCTGGTGGCGCGCTTCGGACTGGCACGGCCGCGCATCGGCGTCTGCGGGCTCAATCCGCACGCCGGCGAATCCGGACATCTCGGCCGCGAAGAGCTTGAAGTGATCGGTCCGGCGATCCAGCGCGCCCGCACGCGCGGCATCGAGGCCAGCGGCCCCTGGCCCGCCGACACCATCTTCACGCCGCGCCAGCTCGCACACTTCGACGTGGTGCTGGCGATGTTCCACGACCAGGGCCTGCCGGTGCTCAAGCATGCGGGCTTCGGCGAGGCGGTCAACGTCACGCTTGGCCTGCCGGTGATCCGCACTTCCGTGGACCATGGCACGGCGCTGGATCTGGCCGGCACCGGCCGCGCGGATGCAGGCAGCCTGCTCGCGGCGCTGCGGCTCGCGGCAGAGATCGCCGCGCGCGCGTGATCCACGCCCGCAAGCGCTTCGGCCAGCACTTCCTGCACGATCCGGCAGTGCTGGCGCGGATCGTGGCCACGGTGGCCCCGCGGCCGGACGAACAGCTCGTGGAGATCGGCCCCGGCGCCGGCGCGCTCACGGCCGGGCTGCTGGCCTGCGTTGCGCACCTGGACGCGGTGGAAATCGACCGCGACCTCGCCGCAACGCTGCGCCAGCGCTGGCCGCAGGCGCTGACACTGCACGAGGGGGACGCGCTGCGCTTTGATTTCAGCCGGCTGGCCGCCATGCGCGGCGCGCGGCTGCGCGTGGTGGGCAACCTGCCCTACAACATTTCCACGCCACTGCTGTTCCACTTGCTCGCACACCGTGCCGCCCTCCGCGATCTCACCCTGATGCTGCAGAAGGAAGTGGTCGAGCGCATGGCGGCGCAGCCGGCCACGCCGGATTACGGCCGCCTGACCGTGATGCTGGCGCCATGGTTCGACATCGCGCACCTGTTCGATGTGGGCCCCGGCGCGTTCCAGCCGCCGCCGCGCGTATGGTCCGCGGTGGCGCAGCTCACCGTGCTCGACCAGCCACGCTTCGCGGTACCCGCCGGTTATGGCGAGCTGGTGGCGCGCGCCTTCGCGCAGCGTCGCAAGACCCTGCGCAACAGCCTGCGCGGGCTGGTACCCGGCCGGGGGTGGGAAACGGCGGGCGTTGATCCCGGCGCGCGGCCGGAAACCCTGCATCCCGGGCAGTTCGCGGCGCTGGCGGCAGCCGCGGGCGGCGAGCGGACGGCAGCCAGTGCATGAGCCACCCGGCACTGCACCGGATGATTTTCCAGCTTCCGCGCCCGGCGATATATTGCCTGCATGACAACATATCAGCGCATCCTGGCAGTGCTGGACCTCGCCAGTGGCGACGAAGAGGTTGCCCGCCGCGCGCTGGCCATCGCGATGGCCGCCGGGGCGGCGCCGCCAACCCTGCTGCACGTGGTCGAGTACGTGCCCCCTGAGCCACTGAATGATTCGCTGCTGCCGGCGGCACAGCTGGAAGCCGAGCTGCTGGCACGCGCGCGGTCGAGAATGGCCGCGCTGGCCGCGCGTCTCGGTCCGCCCGTGCCGCCGTGGCGCGTGGCGGCCGGCAACGTGAAGAACGAGATCCTGCGCACCGCGCGCGAGGGCGGCCATGATCTCATCGTGATCGGCAGCCACGAGCGCCATGGACTGTCCATCCTGGTGAACATGACGGAAGACACGGTGCTGCATGGGGCGCCCTGCGACGTGCTGGCGGTGCGGCTCGCCGCGGCGGGCCGCGGCGGATGACATCCCCGATCCGCGTCAGCGTCGAAACCAGCTACCTGCCGGAACAATCCGATCCGCGCCGGGAACGCTATGCATTCAGCTACACCATCACCATCCGCAACGAGGGCATGGAAGCCGCGCAGCTGCTGCGCCGGCACTGGATCATCACCGACGCCAACGGCAGGGTGCAGGAGGTACGCGGCGACGGGGTGGTCGGCGAGCAGCCGCACCTGGCGCCCGGCGAGGACTTCCGCTACTCCAGCGGCGCCATCCTCGATACCCCGGTGGGCACCATGCAGGGCAGCTACCAGATGGTCACTGCGGCCGGCCGCAGCTTCGATGCGCCCATTGCCCCTTTCCGCCTGGCCATGCCCGGCGTGCTGCAGTGACGCGGCCGGCATGGCGCGTTATGCCATCGGTGATGTCCAGGGCTGCCATGACGAGCTGCTGGAACTGCTCGCGCGGCTGCGCTTCAACGCCGACCGCGACCGGCTGACATTCGTCGGCGACCTGGTCAATCGCGGACCGCAGTCGCTGCAGGTGCTGCGCCACGTGAAATCGCTGGGCGCCGCGGCGCAGTGCGTGCTCGGCAACCACGACCTGCACCTGCTGGCGCACCACTTCGATCCGCACCGCAAGCTGCATCGCGGCGATACCTTGCAGGCGGTGCTCGGCGCGCCGGACCGCGCGGCGCTGATGGAGTGGCTGCTGGCGCTGCCGCTGGCCATCCATGATGCCGCGCGCAACGAACTGGTGGTGCATGCCGGGCTGGTACCGCAGTGGTCGGCCGCGGATGCCGCGGAACACGGCGCGCGCGCCGGCCGCGCGCTGCGCGAGGATCCGGAGAAATTCCTCGCCGGCATGTACGGCAACGAACCGGACACCTGGAGCGAGGACCTGAAGAAGAAGGACCGGCTGCGCTTCACCATCAACGTGCTCACGCGGCTGCGCTACTGCACGGCCGAAGGCCGCGTGGACCTGAAGCTCAAGGGCGCGCCGCGCGACACGCCCGGTCCTTTCGCGCCCTGGTTCAGCCATGCCAGCCGCCGCAGTGCCGGCACGCGCGTGATCTTCGGGCACTGGTCCACGCTGGGCCTGCTGCGCCGGAACGACCTGCTGGCACTGGATACCGGCTGCGTGTGGGGCGGCGCGCTGACCGCGGTGAACCTGGACGATCCGGAGGCCCCGGCGGTGAGCCTTGCCTGCCGCGAGCACCAGAAGGGCGGGGATTAGGGCGCGGCGCCGCGAGCGGCTATCATGCGCTCCCCTGTCGCTGTGAGGTCCCGCATGAACATCTCGATGCACAACGCATCCACCGGAGTATTTGCCCGCGTGCTGCGCAACCTGTCCACCATCCTCGAGAAGGCCGAGCAATGGACCGCCGCGCGCGGCATCGACCCGAACGCCATCCTGCAATCGCGGCTCGCGCCCGACATGTTCACCTTCACCCGCCAGATCCAGATCTGCAGCGACAACGCCAAGGGCGCCGCCGCACGGCTGGCGGGCATGACGCCGCCCTCCTTCGAGGACAACGAGGCCAGCTTCGCGGAGCTGAAGGCGCGCGTGGCGAAGACCATTGCGTTCCTGGAGAGCGTGCCGGCGGCCAGCTTCGCAGGCGCCGAGGACCGGCCGATCAAGCTGATGCTGGGGCCGCCGGGCAAACAGACCGAACGCAACTTCACGGGCCTGGATTACCTCATGGGCTTCGCCACGCCCAATGTGTACTTCCATTATTCGATGGCCTACGCGCTGCTGCGGCACAATGGGCTGGACATCGGCAAGAAGGATTACATCGGCTAGGAAGCCAATGCCGGCACATGATGTATTGCCGGCAATATGTCTATGGTGCTGGACACGGACGTGATGGTGGCGGCGCTGCGCTTCCTGCGTCGGCGGGGAGGCCAAGCGCCGCGCCAGGCAATGAGCGGGATCAGGAGCCCGGCCATGAAATGACAGCCGTTGCGGATTATAGTAGATTTACTATATGAGCAACGCCTCCCCTGACACGGCCACAGTTCAAGCATTGCGCAGCGACGTCGCCCTGCAGCTCGCCCGCCTTGTCCAGCGCCTGGGCGTCTCCCAGGTCGTAGCTGCCAAACAGCTCGGCCTGCCCCAGCCCACCCTGAGCAAGATCATCAATGGCCGTGTATCGGACCTCTCGCTCGAGTTGCTGATCCGCACCGCCGCGCGCGCAGGTTTACCAATCACGCTGCAGACTGGTCGTGTCCCGCAGGAAGCCGGCGCTTTTGTCTCCGGTGCTCACTTGCGCACTTCCCGCACCTCCCGGTCCAGGCTTGGAGAAGAGGCGCGGGAATCCATGATCCAGTCCACGAGTCGTCTCACTCCCACGGAGCGACTGCAGGCCTTTCTCGAACACAATCAGTTGCTGGGCGCCCTGCATCAGGCTGGTCGCGCCGCCGGGACGCAGCGCAAGCGCGCGGCACTTCGGACGCCGTGAGGACCAGCCAGCCAGGCCAATCCGCGCTGCTGTTCCTGGATGCAGTCGAGATCCTGCAGCGTGAGAAAGTGGACTACGCCGTCATAGGCGCTTTTGCGCTCTCGGTGCACGGCGCAATCAGGGGCACGATGGACGTGGATGCGGTCGTGCATGCATCCACCCGCCAGCTGGCAAATCTGCGAACAATATTCGAGAAGGCTGGCTTCCACGCCGAATTGCGCCGCGGAGATCCGGATGACCCCGTAACAGCGATGCTCGTGCTCCGCGACATCCACGACAATCAGGTCGAGCTGCTGGGCGGACTCCGTGGCATGGACCCTGAAGTCTTCTCTCGAACCGTGGAAGTTCCGTTTCTGGGCATGAATCTGCGCATCGCCGGACGCGAAGACTTCATTGCGATGAAATGCTTCGCCGGCGGTCCCCAGGACATCCTGGACGCGGTGTCTGCCTGCCGCAGTGCGCAGGGCCCTGTGGACCTCGATCTGCTGCGCGCCGTAACGCGCCGGTTCGGTCGGGAGGCGGCCGACAAACTGGAACAGGTTCTCGCGGAATGAATTTCACCGACCGGGCCGCGGCCCGATTTTCTTACCAGCGCGCCACGCGCCTGGCCAGCCAGGCGCCCACAGCGCCGGTAAACAGCACCCCGATGGTGTACCAGAGCGCCACGAACAGCGGGCTGTCGTCGGTGCAGTGCAGCGCATAGACGGTCGCGGCCAGCGCGCCGGAGGCCAGCCCTGCCACCATGCCGGCGCGCGCCGGATCGGCCGGCGCCGCCTGCCGCAGGCAGTACAGGCTGGCTGCCAGTGGCGCGGCCGCCAGCATCGGCACCATGGCCAGGCACCACAGCGCGTTGTGGCCGACGGCCGACGGCACCCAGCGCGCGCCGGGCAACGCGGCCAGCTCCAGCAGCACGCCGGCCAGCAGCACGGCGGGCGCCAGCCATAGCGCGCGCATCCAGCCGCCGGTGCGCGGCAGCGGCGTCGCCACGCGCGGCAGCAACACCACCGCGGGCACCGCCAGGCTCAGTGTCACCAGGAACTTGAACAGGAAGCGCGGCGCGCCGAGCACCTGCGCGAAATCGTGGCGTGGCCCGGCGGTGGCCAGCAGCAGCACGGCCGCGGCCAGCACCGCCAGTGGCAGCGTGCGCGCGATGAGCCGCGCCGGCGAAGGCGTGGAAAGCCGATCCTGCGCGAGCGCGGCGATGAGTTCCCCGGTTTTCAGGTGCCATCCTTGCGGCACAGTGCCGCCAGCGCCTTCAGGCTCCGGTGCAGGTTCACGCGCACGTTCACTTCGGTCATCTGCAGGCGCCCCGCGACGGTGCGCACGTCCTCGCCTTCGATCGAAATGAGCCGCACGATCTCGCGCGAGCGCTCGTTCAGGTGCGTGAGCAGCCGCGGCACATCCAGTGCGTCGGCATCGTCGGGCCTGGCCTCGTCGGCCAGCGCCATCTCGAAGTCATCCAGCGGCAGTTCCACGCGCCGGCCGCGCCGGCGCAGCGCATCGATGAGCTTGTTGCGCGCCACCGCCGCGAGCCACGGCTCGAAGCGCTCCACACGGTTCCACGTATGGCGCTTGAGATGAACCGCCAGCAGGGTTTCCTGCACGACATCCTCCGCATCCACGTCCGTGGCGCCCCAGCGGGCCAGCCGCGCGCGCACCTGGCCCCGCAGCCGGTCGGCCACGGCCGCGAGCAGGCGGCGATAGGCGGCGGCGTCGCCAGCCAGCGCCAGCCGCATCCAGGCAGTCCAGTCGCCGGCCGGTTCAGGGGAATCCACTTGGACCTTGCAGTACTGTCGTCGCGGGAACGGTTTGTGTTACAGCGGTCTTGCAGCCGCACGGGCATGATGTTGCCAGAATTCCCGCTGTAACGAACGGCGCGTGGCCAACGAGAAGCCAGGGGACGGCCGGCACCGGCCGCCATCGCAACATCCGGACAACATTCAAGGAGAACCACGTCATGAACCGTACCCGTATCGTCCTGCTGGGCTCGCTGACCGCCATGCTGGGCAGCATCGGCACCGCAGCGCTGGCCGCCGACAAGACCATGGACAAGAAGCCCGACGCCGACCATTCCAAGCAGGAGAAGTGCTTTGGCGTTGCGATGGCCGGCAAGAACGACTGCAAGGCCGGCCCCGGCACCACCTGCGCGGGCACCTCGACCAGGAACTACCAGGGCAATTCCTGGAAGTACGTGGCCAAGGGCACCTGCACGACGATGAAGACGCCCGACGGCAAGGGCGGCTCGCTGACCGAGAAGATGTAAGGATGGGCGAGGCCCTTCCACAGGCCGCGGGCTGCTCGCTCAAACCCGAGCATTACGCGGCCATCCTCGCGCAACCTCCCGGCGTGGGCTTCTTCGAAGTCCACGCCGAGAACTTCTTTTGCGATGGCGGCCCGCGGCACCGGTATCTCACCGAGTTCCGGGAGCGCCACCCGCTGTCCATCCATGGCGTGGGACTGTCGCTGGGCGGCGCCGAACCACCCGCTGCCGCGCACCTGGCGCGACTGCGCGCGCTGCTGGCGCGCTATGAGCCGCAGGCATTCTCCGAGCACCTGGCCTGGTGCCGCGGGCCGGACGGACACC
>DATJXQ010000090.1:0-15297 GCA_035500015.1 Steroidobacteraceae bacterium | reverse complement strand
CCACGCGCCGCTGGGCTCGCGGCTGGAATACATGCGCGAGGTCAACGGCTACCGGCAGCCCATCCTGCTCAAGCGCGAGATCATCGCCACCGGCGCGGACCTAGTGGATGCCACTTCCACGACCACGCAGGAAGGCCCGGGCGTGTCGATCCGTCTGAATTCCAAGGCCGGCGACGAGATGCTGCGCGTCAGCCAGCAGAACATCGGCAAGCGCATGGCCATCGTGCTGATCGAGGAGAACCGCGGACAGCAGGGCTCCGCCGGGCAGGCCGCGCAGCAGACCGTCACCAGCCGCGAGGTGATCAGCGACGCCACCATCCAGGGCGTGCTGAGCGACCGCTTCCAGATCACCGGCCTCACGCTGAGCCAGGCGCGGGAACTGGCGCTGCTGATGCGCTCCGGCCAGCTGGCCGCGCCGCTGGTGCCGGTGAGCGAGCGGCCCGTCGGGCCGTCGCTGGGGCAGCAGAACATCCGCTCCGGCGTCACCGCGCTGCTGATCGGCTCGGCCGCGCTGTTCCTGTTCATGATGTTCTACTACCACCTGTTCGGCGTCGTGGCCTCGGTGGTGCTGCTCTGCAACGTGGTGCTGCTGACCGCGCTGCTGTCGCTGATGAAGGCCTCGCTGTCACTGCCCGGCATCGCCGGCATCCTGCTGACCGTCGGCATGGCGGTGGACGCCAACGTCATCATCTACGAGCGCATCCGCGAGGAATTGCGCAACGGCGTCTCGCCGCAGGCCGCGATCCGCGCCGGCTTCGAGAAGGCGTGGAGCGCGATCTGGGATTCCAACGTCACCACCTTCATCGCGGGCCTGGTGCTGTGGGTGTTCGGCACCGGCCCGATCCGCAACTTCGCCATCGTGCTGGTGCTGGGCATCCTCACCTCGATGTTCACGGCGATGTTGGGCAGCCGCGCGCTGCTGACTCTCATCTATGGCGGCCGGCACAGGCCGGCGAAGCTCTCGATCGGCTGACGGGGCGGGGACACGATGGAATTCTTTCACAAGGCCACCAGCTTTCCGTTCATGGCGACGCGGCGCGTCTGGTACGTGCTGTCGGCGCTGCTGGTAGTGGCCTCCATCGCGCTGTTCTTCCTGCGCGGGCTGAACCTGACGGTGGATTTCACCGGCGGCACCACCGTCGAGGCCACCTATCCGGCAGCGGCCGATGTCGAGAAGGTGCGCGGCGCGCTGGAAGCGGCGGGCTTCCGCGACCCGACCGTGCAGGCCTTCGGCACCTCGCACGACATTTCCATCCGCCTCGCGCCGGAACCGAAACAGACCATCGAGCAGGTGCGCGCGCGCGTCGAGAAGGCGCTGAAGGGCGTGGATGCGGGCGTGAAGATCAGTCCGCCCGAGTTCGTCGGATCGCAGGTGGGCAGCGAGCTGCGCAACAGCGCCATCCTCGCCCTTGGCCTCACGATGCTGCTGGTGTTCGTGTACATCGCCTTCCGCTTCCATACCTGGCGCCTGTCGGCCGGCGCCATCCTGGCGCTGCTGCACGATCCCATCCTGATCATCGGCTGGTTCGCGCTGTCGCAGACGCCGTTCGACCTCGCCGTGGTGGCGGCGCTGCTGGCCGTGGTCGGTTACTCGCTGAACGACACCATCATCGTGTTCGACCGCATCCGCGAGCGCTTCGAGGCCAACCGGCGCCTGGAGCCGCGGCTGGTGCTGGATCAATCCATCAACCAGACGCTGTCGCGCACCATCATGACCAAGGTGACCACGCTGATCGTGGTGGTGGCGCTGCTGTTGTGGGGCGGGGACGCGCTGCGCGGCTTCTCCGAGGCGCTGGTGATCGGCATCCTGGCCGGCACCTATTCCTCCATCTACATCTCCTCCGCGGCGGCGCTGGATTTTGGCCTGAAGGCCGAGCACGTGTTTCCGCCCGCGCGCAGCCGGGAAGTCGACAGCCTGCCGTAAAGCGCGGATGATCGGGCGGCGATGCTGCATCTGCTGACCGATCCCGCCGCGTGGGTGGCGCTGCTCACGCTGTCGCTGCTCGAGATCGTCCTCGGCATCGACAACATCATCTTCATCTCGGTGCTGGTGGGGCGCCTGCCGGCCGCGCAGCGGCCGCGCGCGCGCATCTTCGGCCTGCTGGCGGCCATGCTCACGCGCATCGCGCTGCTGGTGTCGATCGTGTGGCTCACGCGGCTGACCCGGCCGCTGTTCGCCGCCCTCGGGCAGCAGTTCTCCGGCCGCGACCTGGTGCTGATCGCCGGCGGCCTGTTCCTGCTCGGCAAGAGCGTGCTGGAGATCCACCACACGCTGGAGGGCGCGGCCGAAGAGCGTGCGGTACGCGCGCTCGCCGGCTTCGTGGCGGTGGTGGTGGAGATCGCCATCATCGACATCGTGTTTTCGCTGGATTCGGTGTTCACCGCCGTGGGGCTGGCCCGGCCCGACCAGGTGCCCATCATGGTGGCCGCCATCGTCATCTCCATCCTGGCGATGATGCTGCTGTCCGGGCCGATCTCCGATTTCGTCGACACGCACCCGACCATCAAGATCCTCGCACTGGCTTTCCTGATCCTGGTGGGCGTGGCTCTGGTCGCCGACGGCTGGGGACTGCACATCCCGAAGGGCTACCTGTACTTCGCGATGGCCTTTTCCGTCGGCGTGGAAATGATTAACCTCCGGTTACGCAAGCTGCTGGACCGCAGGAAGGCCTCCCCATGAAGCATCTCCGTTTCTCCCTCGTGGCCGTTTCGCTGGCCGGCGCGCTGTGCGTTGCCGGGTGCGGCAAGTCCGGCGGCGGCGCCACCATCAGGGTGGGCGAGTACGCCTCGCTCACCGGCAAGGAGGCCACCTTTGGCACTTCCTCGCACGAGGGCACCCTGCTGGCCGTGGACGAGGTCAACGCCGCGGGCGGCGTGCTCGGCAAGAAGCTCGAGCTGATCTACGAGGACAACCGCAGCACGCCGGGCGAATCGGCCACCATCGCCAAGAAGCTGATCAACAGCGACAAGGTCGTGGCATTGCTGGGCGAGGTGGCGTCGGGCCGATCGTTGGAGGCCGCACCCATTGCCCAGGCGAACCACATTCCGATGATCTCGCCGTCCTCGACCAATCCGAAGGTCACCGAGACCGGCGACTACATCTTCCGCGTGTGCTTCACCGACCCCTTCCAAGGCAAGCTGCTGGCGGAATTCGCGAAGGACACGCTGCACGCGAAGAAGGTGGCGATCTTCTCCGACGTGGCCGCGCCCTACAGCGTGGGCCTGGCGCAGTACTTCCGCGAGCCCTTCCTCGCCGACGGCGGCACGGTGGTCTCCGACCAGAAATACACCGGCGGCGACAAGGATTTCAAGGCGCAGCTCACCGTCATCAAGAACGCCAATCCCGATGCCATCATGGTGCCGGGCTACTACACCGACGTCGGGCTCATCGTGGCGCAGGCGCGCCAGCTCGGCATCACCGTGCCGATGTTCGGCGGCGATGGCTGGGAGGCGCCCGAGCTGATCCAGATCGCCGGCGCCGATGCGCTGAAGAACACCTACTACTCCACGCACTTCTCGCCGCAGAGCACCGACCCGCGCGTGCAGAAGTTCGTCATGGCGTACCAGGCGAAGTATGGCGGCAAGGTGCCCGACGCGATGGCCGCGCTGGGCTACGATTCGGTGATGGTGCTGGTGGACGCGATGAAACACGCCGGCACCACGGATGAGCCGGCACTGCGCGACGCCATCGCAATGACGAAGGATTTCCCCGGCGTCACCGGCTCGACCACGCTGGACGCGAAGCGCGACGCGGCCAAGCCCGCGGTGATCATCACGGTGAAGGACGGCAAGTTCCAGTACCTGGAAACCGTGGCGCCCTGAAGTCCGCGTCCTCCCGGCGCCGGCGCTGATGACCGAGCTGCTGCAGCAACTGATCAACGGGCTCTCGCTCGGCGCGATCTATGCACTGATCGCGCTGGGCTACACCATGGTCTATGGCGTGCTGCGCTTCATCAACTTCGCGCACAGCGACGTGTTCATGGTCGGCGCCTTCGCCGGTTATTTCCTGGCCAGGCCGCTGCCCACGGATTCGGTGTTCACCGGCGTGCTGGTGCTGCTGGGAGCGATGGCCATCTGCGCGCTGCTGGGCGTGGTGATCGAGAAGCTGGCGTACCGGCCGCTGCGCGGGCGTTCCACGCTGACGGTGCTGATCACCGCCATCGGCGTGTCGCTGCTGCTGCAGAACCTCGGCCAGCGCATCTTCGGCGCCAATCCGCGCTCCTTCCCGGCGCTGTTCCCGGTGCACCAGTTCCACGCGGGCGGCATCGTCGTCTCCAGTGCGCAGATCATGGTGTTCGCGGTGGCGCTGGTGCTGCTGTTCCTGCTGCGGCACGTCGTGCTGCACACGCGCACCGGCACCGCGATGCGCGCGCTGTCGTTCAACCCCGTGGCCGCCTCGCTGGTGGGCGTGAACAACGACCGCGTGATCTCCTTCACCTTCGCGCTGGGCTCGGCGCTGGCGGCGGCCGGCGGCATCCTGTACGCGTCGAACTATCCCTCCATCGATCCGCTGATGGGCACGCTGCCCGGCATGAAGGCCTTCGTCGCCGCGGTGCTCGGTGGCATCGGCAACATCGCCGGGGCCGCGGTGGGCGGACTGGTGCTGGGCCTGGTCGAGACGGCGGTGGTCGCGCTGGGCGGCTCCACCTACCGCGACGCGGTGGCCTTCGCGGTGCTGATCCTGATCCTGCTGCTGCGGCCGGAAGGGCTGCTGGGCCGGCGCATCGCGGAGAAGGCATGAGGGTGGCGCGGCCGCAGCTGCTGCTGCTCGGCGCGCTGCTGGTGATCGGCCTGCTGGCGGCGTTCTCGAATTTCTACAACCCCTACCTGCTGGACATCGCCGTCAGCTGCGGCATCAACGTGACGCTGGCGGTGTCGCTGAACCTGATCAACGGCTACACCGGCCAGTTCTCGCTGGGGCACGCAGGGTTCATGGGCGTGGGGGCGTATGCGGCAGCCGTGCTGACCACGCTGTACGGCGCGCCGCTGCTGGCGCTGGCCGGTGGGCAGGCCTGGCTGCTGTTCCTCGTCGCGCTGCTGGCCGGCGGCCTTGCCGCGGCACTGGCCGGCCTCATCGTCGGCGTGCCCTCGCTGCGCCTGCGGGGTGATTACCTCGCCATCGTGACGCTGGGATTCGGCGAGATCATCCGCGTGGTGCTGCAGAACATCGACGCCGTCGGCGGCCCGCGCGGGCTGATCGGCATTCCCGGCTACGCCAACCTCGCCTGGGCCTTCGGGCTGGCCGCCATCTGCGTCTACGTGGTGTGGGCCATGGTGCATTCCACGTACGGGCGCGGCTTCATCGCGGTGGCGGACGACGAGCTGGCGGCCGAAGCCATGGGCATCAACGCCACGCGCTACAAGATCACCGCCTTCCTGGTCGGCGCCTTCTTCGCCGGCCTGGCCGGCGGCGTGTACGCGCATTTCAAGCAGTACATCGCACCGCAGGGCTTCGGCTTCGACCGCTCCATCGAGATCGTGGTGATGGTGATACTCGGCGGCATGGGCAATACGCCGGGGGTGATCGCCGCGGCCATCCTGCTGACCGTGCTCGGCGAATCGCTGCGCAGCTTCGGCGACTACCGCATGATCCTGTACTCGCTGCTGATCATCGTGCTGATGATCACGAGGCCACAGGGACTGTTCCGCTGGAACGCGCGCGCCAGGATGCGGCCATGAGCGCGCCGCTGCTGGAACTGGAACACTGCACGCTGCGCTTCGGCGGTCTCACCGCGGTGGGAGATCTCTCCTTCGCGGTGGAGGAGCGCGGCCTGGTGGGCCTCATCGGCCCGAATGGCGCCGGCAAGACCAGCGTGTTCAACCTCATCACCGGCGTGTACCGGCCCACCGCGGGCGAGGCGCATTTCGCCGGCCGTTCGCTGGCGGGCATGAAGCCGCACGCCATCACCCGCTGCGGCATCGCGCGCACCTTCCAGAACATCCGGCTGTTCGGCTCGCTGTCGGTGGCCGACAACGTGCGCGTGGCCTTCCATCCGCACCTGCGGCAGCACTCGGTGGCCGCGTTGCTGCGCGGGCGCGGCTTTGCCGAAGAAGAGCGGCAGGTCGCTGTGCGCACCACCGAACTGCTGCGGCTGTTCGACCTGGTGCGCGTGGCGGAAGAGCCCGCGAAGAGCCTGCCCTACGGCAGCCAGCGGCGGCTGGAGATCGTGCGCGCGCTGGCCACGCGGCCGCGGCTGCTGCTGCTGGATGAACCCGCCGCCGGCATGAACCCGACCGAGAAGGGCGAGCTGACGCGGCTGATCGCGCGCATCCGCGCCGAGTTCGACGTGGCCATCCTGCTGGTCGAGCACGACATGCCGCTGGTGATGAACATCTGCGAGCGCATCGTGGTGCTCGACTACGGCGTGAAGATCGCGGAAGGCACCCCCGGCGAGGTGCGCGCCGATCCGAAGGTGATCGAGGCCTATCTGGGCGAGGAGGCGCCGGCCGCGGCCGGCCAGTGATGCTCGCCATCGACAACCTGTCGGTCGACTACGGCGCCATCCGTGCGCTGCACGGGGTATCACTGGCCGTGCCCGAGCGCGGCATCGTCACGCTGATCGGCAGCAATGGCGCCGGCAAGAGCACCACGCTGCGCGCGGTGTCGGGGCTGGTGCGGCCGCGTGCCGGCGCCATCACCTATGCGGGCGAACGCATCGATGCGCTCCCGCCCAGCGACATCGTGGCGCGCGGGCTGTGCCACGTGCCGGAGGGCCGCATGGTGTTCGCCAACCTCACCGTGCACGAGAACCTGCTGATGGGCGCCTACCTGCAGCGCGACCGCGAGGCCATCCGCCGCGAGCGCGACTACGTGCTCGGCGTTTTCCCGCGCCTGGCGGAGCGGGAAAAACAGCTGGCCGGCACGCTCTCCGGCGGCGAGCAGCAGATGCTGGCCATCGGCCGCGCGCTGATGGGCCGCCCGAAATTCCTGATGCTGGACGAGCCCTCGCTGGGCATCGCGCCGCTGCTGGTGAAGGCCATCTTCCGGCAGATCGTGGCGATCAACCGCGAGCGCGGCATCACCATCCTGCTGGTGGAACAGAACGCCAACCTCGCGCTGGAGATCGCCGGCGAGGGCTTCGTGCTGGAGACCGGCCGCGTGATCCTGCACGACGCGGCCGCCGCGCTGCGCGCGGATCCGCAGGTGCGCAGCGCCTATCTCGGCGGCTGACGCACGCTCCAGGGCCCCGTGAAGCGCATCGGCATCGGCCTGGACTTCGGCACGTCGAACTCGGCCGCCGCCTGGTTCGATGGCACCACGCTGCATCGCGTGCAACTGGAAGGCGCCGATCCCATCATGCCAACGGCGGTGCACCTGGACCGGCACTACGCCGCGCTCACCGGCCAGGCCGCCATCGACCGCTATGTGGAGGAGAACCGCGGCCGGCGCGTGGAGCTGGTGGCCGAGGTGATCGGCGAATCGGCGTCCTCGGTCGGTGGCAACGAGACCGGCGAGGACATCTCGCGGCTGCAGACCCAGCGCCATGCGGTGTACGGGCCGTTGTACGACCGCACGCTGCCCGGCCGGCTGTTCCTCGGATTGAAGCGCCTGCTCGGCGATCCGGAGCTGGAGCGGCTGTCGGTGTTCGAGCGGCACTATCGCCTCGTCGCGCTGCTCACGCCCATGCTGCTGCACATCCGCGAAGCGCTGGAACGCGAGCAGGGGCCGCCACTGCCCGCCATCCACGCCGGCCGGCCGGTGGCCTTCGAGGGCCGCGCCGGCAATCGCAACGAGGTCGCGGTGGAGCGCCTGACCGAGGCGTATGAGCATGCCGGCTTGCAGGTCGCGGCCTTCTATCCCGAACCGGTGGCCGCGACACTGAGCTGGCTGCACGGCGCGCGCCGCCATCGGCGCGGTGTCGCGCTGACCGTGGATTTCGGCGGCGGCACGCTGGATCTGGCGGTGGTGCGTTTCGACGCTGCCCGGTTCGAGGTGCTGGCCACCCACGGCATGGCCCTCGGCGGCGACCGCATCGACCAGCTGATCTTCGAGCAGATGCTGTTCCCGGAACTCGGCAAGGGCGAGCGCTGGGTGCGCGAGGTGGACGGCCGCACCGTGGACACGCTGTTTCCCTTCCACGAGTTCGAGGCCGGGCTGATCAACTGGCCCACCACCTTCCTGCTGAACCAGAACCAGTGGCGGGCCATGGTGGTGGACCGCATCGCGCGCGGTGGCGCCGGCACGGAGAAGTTCCGGCGCCTGCTGGATCTGATCTCGTTCAACTACAGCTACAACTGCTTCCAGGCGATCCGGCACGCCAAGGTGGCGCTGTCGTCGCGGGAAGATGCCTCCATCGACATTGCGGAGCTGAACCTCAACGTGCCGTTCCCGCGCGCGAGGCTCGATGCCATCCTGATGCCGGTGCTGGCGCGCACGCGCGAGTGCATCCAGACCGTGCTGGAACGCGCCTGCCTGACTGCCGCCGAGGTGGACGTGGTGATCCGCACCGGCGGTACCTCAGAGATAGTGGCGGTGCGAACGTTGCTGGAAGAACTGTTCCCGCGGCGCGTGGAGGGCCATGATCCCTTCACCAGCGTGGCCTGCGGGCTGGCCATCGCGAATCATCTGCGCGCCGGCTGAATGCCGGCGTGGATTTCAGAGCCAGCCGAAACCGCGCGCCATCGTGCCCAGCATGGCCCCGGCGAGCGCGATGTACAGCGCGAAAGCCCAGACGCGCGTGGCATGCAGGGAATCTTTCAGCGCGTCGATCCTGCCCCCAAACAGCTGGCCTTGTGCGTCGATCTTTGCCTGGAGTTCCTGGCTTTGTGCGTCGATCTTTCCCTGCAGCTGCTGGCTTTGTGCATCGATCCTGCCGTTCAGGCGCAGATCGATTTCATCCATCTTGGCGACCAGCCTTATCTCGGCGGCGTCGAGTTTGTCGCGCAGCCCACGCACGTCCTGCTTGATGTCCGCGACGTCTTCACGCAGGTGGCCGACATCGGATTCGAGTCGGGCGATACGCGCTTCCATGATGCTCTCCGCCAATGCTGCCATGGCCGCTCCGGCGAACCGGCCGGCGCCGTTCGGACATACATTCCACCACGGCGTCCCGTCGCCGCCAAGCCGGCATTTGCGGTGCGTTTCCCCGGAAACTCGCCGGCTACGGCGCCGGTGCGGCTTCCCGCAGCTCCGGCACCAGGTGCGGCGCGATGGTCTCCAGCAATTCGTTGAACACCCGCGGCGTGCCCGCGACGATGTTGCCTTTCTGCTTGTATTCCCCGCCGTCGAGCGTGGCGATAAGCCCGCCGGCCTCGCGGATCAGCAAGGTACCCGCCGCGGTATCCCAGGGCTTGAGCCCGATCTCCCAGAAGCCATCGGTGCGGCCGGCCGCGATGTAGGCGAGATCGAGGGCGGCGGCGCCGGGCCGGCGCAGGCCCGCGGCCTTCTGCATCACCGCCTTCATCATCGCCATGTAGGGATCGATGAGCTGCAGGTTGTCGCGGTACGGAAAGCCCGTGCCGATCAGCGCGCCTTCCAGGGTGCGCTGCCTGCTGACGCGCAGGCGCTTGTTCTCCAGGTACGCGCCATCCCCGCGCGTGGCGGTGAACAGTTCCTGGCGCATCGGGTCGTAGATCACCGCATGTTCCAGCCGGCCCTCCACCTGGCAGGCGATGGACACCGCGAACTGCGGGAAGCCGTGCATGAAGTTGGTGGTGCCGTCCAGCGGATCGATGATCCACACGATGTCCACCATGCCCTTTGCCTCGCCGCTTTCCTCGGCGAGGAAGCCATGGCTCGGGTAGGCGGTGTGCAGCGTCTCGAGGATGGCGGCCTCGGCCGCGCGATCGGTGTTCGTGACGTAGTCGTTCAGGCCCTTGCTCGCGACCTCCATGCCCTCGAAGCGCGTGAGGCCGCGCACGATGAGATCGCCGGCGCGGCGCGCGGCCTTCACGGCGGTGTTGACGTAGGCGTGCATGGGGAGCGCGCTAGAATAGCAGAGTGACGCCGGCCATCCGCTTCGTCCTCGTGGAAACCACCCATCCCGGCAATATCGGAGCGGTGGCGCGCGCCATGAAGAACATGGGTCTCACCGAGCTGGTGCTGGTGAAGCCCCGTGAATTCCCGCATCCGGAGGCCACCGCGCGCGCCTCGGGCGCGGACGACGTGCTGGCGGCCGCGCGCGTGGTGGCGACGCTGGCCGAAGGCATTGCCGGCTGCGGCCTGGTCTATGCCACCACGGCGCGCACGCGCGAGCAGTACTTCCGCGTGGTCGGCGCGCGCGCCGCCGCGGAGCGCATGGTGGCGGAGGCGAGGTCGGGCGCGGTGGCGGTGCTCTTCGGCACCGAGCGCTTCGGGCTGTCGAACGAGCAGCTGCTGGCCGCGCACGCATTGATCCGCATCCCGGCCAATCCGGACTATGAATCGCTGAACGTGGCCATGGCCGCGCAGCTGATCGCCTACGAGATCCGCATGGCGGCCCTCGAAGGCGCGCCGCCGCCGCAGCCGCCGCGCGACACGCCGCTCGCGGCGCCTGAGGACATGGAGCGGTTCTACACGCACCTGGAACAGGTGATGGAGGAGGCGGATTTCCGCGACCGCACGCACAGCGGCACGCACCTGATGGGCCGCATCCGTCGCCTGTTCAACCGCGCCGAGCTCGATGGCAACGAGGTGAACATCCTGCGCGGCATCCTCACCGCGGTGCAGAACCGCCGGCGGCGCGCGGGCGATGAGCGCTGAGCCCATCTATCTTGACCACGCCGCGACGACACCGGTCGAGCCGCGCGTGGCGGCGCGCATGGCCGAGGTGCTCGCGATGCGGCTGGGCAACAGCGCCGCCAGCCACGCGGCCGGCCGCGCGGCGCATGGGCTGATTGAGGCGGCGCGCGCGCAGGTGGCCGCGCTGGTCGGCGCGCAGCCGGTGGACATCGTGTTCACCTCCGGCGCCACCGAATCCAACAACCTCGCCATCACCGGCACGGCGCAGGCGTCACTGGCGCGCGGCGGCCGGCCGCACGTGGTGACGTTGGCCACCGAGCACAAATCGGTGCTGGAGCCGGTACGCGCGCTGGCCGCGCAGGGCGTGGCGGTGAGTGTGCTGCAGCCGGATGCGGACGGCCTGCTGGCTCCCGCGGCGCTGGCCGCGGCGCTGCGGCCGGAGACCTGCCTGGTGTCGCTGCTGCATGTGAACAACGAGACCGGCGTCGCGCAGGACCTGCCGGTGCTGGCCGCGGTGTGCGCGGCGCGCGCGGTGCCGCTGCACGTGGACGCCGCGCAGGGCGCCGGCAAGCTGCCGCTGGATCTCACCGGCATCGCGCTGCTGTCCTTCACCGCGCACAAGCTCGGCGGCCCGCAGGGCATCGGCGCGCTGTGGGTGGCGCCGGCGCATCGCGGCCGGCTGATTGCGCAAGTGCGCGGCGGCGGCCACGAGCGCGGCCTGCGCGCCGGCACGCTGGCCACGCACCAGGTCGCCGGCTTCGGCCTGGCCTGCGAAATCGCCGCGGGTCGCCGCGAACACGAGGCTGCGCGCCTGGCGGCCTTGCGCGAGCGGCTGTGGAACGGCCTCGCCGACCTGCCCGGCGTGCTGCGCAATGGCCGGCCCGGCGCGCCGCATATCCTCAACGTCACCTTCGCCGGCGTGGAAGGGGAAAGCCTGTTCACGGCACTGCCCGAACTGGTGCTCTCCACCGGTTCGGCGTGCAATTCGCAAAGCGGCGAGCCGTCGTTCGTGTTGCGCGCGCTGGGCCGCGACAGCGAACAGGCACAGAGCTCGCTGCGGTTCAGCTTCGGGGCGGCCACCACGGCCGCCGACATCGACGCGGCGATTGCCGTCGTGCGCCGCGTACATGGCGCGTTGTGGTCTGCCTCGCCGGCGCGGCCGCCGCCCCTCATAGACGCCGGTGAGCGCTGGCTCGGCGAGGCCGGCGCCCAGCGCCTCGGCACCTGGGTTCGCGTGGCGCTGGCCGTCGCGGACGGCAGCGTGGGCCAGGCCCGCATCCAGGTCTACGGCTGCCCGCACACGGCCGCTGCCTGTGCCCTGCTGCAGCGGCGGCTGGTGGGCCGGCCGGTGGCGGCGCTGGCGCCGGGCACCCCAGAGGAGTGGCGCACAACTGTTGGTGCGCCGGTTGAAAAACTCGGCCGTTTCCTCATTATCGAGGATGCGCTATCGGCACTGCGCGCGGTGCCCCCGGGAGCTCGAGCTTAAAGACGCCCATGGCCATATCGCTGACCCCTTCCGCCGCCGAACGCGTCCAGAAGTTCCTCGCGGCCCGCGGGCATGGGCTGGGCCTGAAGCTCGGCGTCCGCAAGACCGGCTGTTCAGGTTTCGCCTACGTGATCAACTACGCCGACCAGGCCAGCCCGGGCGACCTCATGTTCGAGGACCACGGGGTCAAGGTGTTCGTCGATCCCGAAAGCCTGCCGCTGATCGACGGCACCACGGTGGATTTCGTCAAGCAGGGCCTGAACGAGGCCTTCCGCTTCAGGAACCCCAATGTCCGGGGCGAATGCGGCTGCGGAGAGAGCTTCAGCGTCTGAAGCGCCGGGGAGCGGGCCGGAAGGCCGCCAAATCGGGTAAAATCCGGCCCTTTTCACAGCCGGAGTCCGTCAGTCATGGCGCTGGAGCGCACTTTTTCGATCGTCAAACCCGATGGCGTCGCCCGCAACCTGATCGGCGAGGTCTACCGCCGCTTCGAGAAGGCGGGCCTGTCCGTGGTTGCCGCCAGGCTCGTGCACCTTTCGAAGGCCGAGGCCGAGGGCTTCTATGCCGTGCACAAGGCCCGGCCCTTCTTCAACGACCTGGTGAAGTACATGACCTCCGGGCCGGTGGTGCTGCAGGTGCTGGAAGGCGAGAATGCCGTGGCGAAGAACCGCGAGATCATGGGCGCCACCGATCCGAAGAAGGCCGCGCCCGGCACCATCCGCGCGGACCTGGCCGAAAGCATCGAGGCCAACACCGTGCACGGCTCGGATTCCCCGGAGAACGCCGCGATCGAGATCGCCTATTTCTTCGCGCAGACCGAGATCCACAGCCGCTGAAGGATATGGCTGACGCGCGCCTCAACCTGCTGGACCTGACCCGCCCCGAGCTCGAAGCCTGGTGCCTCGAGCGTGGCGGCAAGGCCTTCCGTGCGCGCCAGCTGTTCCAGTGGATCTACAAGCGCGGCGCGACCGATTTCGGCGCGATGACCGACCTGGCGAAGGATTTCCGCGCGGAACTGGCGCAGGTGGCCGAGGTCCGGCTGCCGGAAATCATCACGCGGCAGGACGCGGCCGACGGCACCGTGAAGTGGATGCTGCGCGCCGGCGAGGGCGGCCAGGGCATAGAAATGGTCTACATCCCCGAGGAGGGCCGCGCCACGCTGTGCATCTCCTCGCAGGTGGGCTGCGCCATGGACTGCAGCTTCTGCTCCACCGCGCAGCAGGGCTTCAACCGCAATCTTTCCACCGCCGAGATCGTCGGCCAGGTGCTGCTGGCGCAGCAGGAGCTGGGCTTCCAGGCCGGCGGGGACCGGCTCATCAGCAACGTGGTGCTGATGGGCATGGGCGAGCCGCTGGCCAATGTCCGCAACGTGGTGCCGGCGCTGCGCATCCTGCTGGATGAGCTGGGCCTGGATTTCTCGCGGCGGCGCCTGACGCTTTCCACCAGCGGCCTGGTGCCGCAGATCCACAAGCTGGCGGAAGAGAGCAACGTGGCGCTGGCCGTGTCGCTGCATGCGCCGGACGACGAGCTGCGCAGCCAGCTGGTGCCCATCAACCGCCGGCACAACATCGCCGAGCTGCTCGAGGCCTGCTGGGCCTATATCGACGAGGCCAATGGCCGCAGCGTCACCTTCGAATACGTGATGCTCGAGGGCGTGAACGATTCGCCCGCGCAGGCACGTGCGCTGGCACGGCTGCTGCGCGGCCATCCGGCCAAGGTGAACCTCATCCCCTTCAACCCGTTTCCGGGCACGCGCTACCGGCGTTCCAGCCCGGCGGCGATCCGTGCCTTTCTCGACCAGGTGCTCAAGGGAGGAGTGATGGCTACCATCAGGAAAACCCGTGGCGACGACATCGATGCGGCCTGCGGCCAGCTGGCCGGCCGCGTCACCGACCGGATCACCTCGCGGCTGGGGGCCAGGCGCATCGCGGTGCCGGTGGCGCGCTCATGAGCCGCGCAGTGCTCGCGGCGCTGCCGCTGCTGCTGCTGGGCGCCTGCGTCACGACGGGCGATCGCCCCGTCGACAACAAGGCGGCCGCGCAGGCGAACGTGCAGCTGGGCGTCGAGTACCTGAAGCAGGGCAACCTGCAGGTTGCCAAGGACAAGCTGGACCGTGCGGAAAAGCAGGATCCGGACAATCCCGACGTGTACTGGACCATGGCCGTGCTGCAGGAGCAGCTGAACCAGCCCCGGCAGGCCGAGCAGGATTACCGCAAGGCCATGGACCTCGCGCCGGAGAAGCCCGAGATCCAGAACACCTATGCGGCCTTCCTCTGCAAGCAGGGCGAGGTCGATCGCGCGCTGCCGATCTTCGAGAAGCTCATCGCCAACAAGCTCTATGCGCAGCCCTATGTCGCCGCCACCAACGCCGGCATGTGCCTGCGCGACGACAAGCGCAATGCCGATGCGCAGCGCTACTTCGAGCGCGCCGTGGCGCTGGGGCCGGGTTACGTCGATGCCGTGGTCGGGCTGGCCGACCTGCAGATCGTCCAGGGAAAGGCGGACGCGGCGCTGCAGACCGCGCGCAGCTACATGCAGGACGGCAACAAATCCCCCGACGTGCTGGTCGTCGCCGTACGCGCCAGCGTGGCGCAGCACGACTGTCCCAACGCACAGCTGTACGCGCGGCTGTTGCGGCGTGATTTCCCGAATTCCGGCCAGGCCGCCGCGCTGCCGCAGCAGCTTGGCGCCTGCGGCGGCACCGCCAACTGATGAGCGACGCGGTGGCCATCGGCGGGCAGCTGCTCGCCGCGCGCGAGCGCCAGGGGCTCAGCGTGGCGCAGGCCGCGGAGAGCCTGCGCGTGGATGCCGCCGTCATCGAATCGCTGGAGGCCGGCCGCTTCTTCGCGCTGGGCGCGCCGGTGTTTGCGCGCGGCTATCTGCGGCACTATGCCGAGCTGCTGGGCGAATCCATCGAGGAAGTCACCGGGCGTTACCGGACACTGGCGGAATCCTCCGGCCCGCCGGACATCACCGCCGTGCCGCGGCTGGCGCCGCAGTCCGCCGCGCGGCGCGCGCGCTGGCCGCTGCTGGTGCTGGCCGCGCTGCTGGTGCTGGCCGCGCTGGTGTGGTGGGCGATGCGGGTGAAGACCGCTTGAGCGCGCCCCCGCTCGCCGCCGTGCGCGGCATGAACGACGTGCTGCCCGCCGACATC
>DATJXQ010000089.1:0-3719 GCA_035500015.1 Steroidobacteraceae bacterium | reverse complement strand
CAGCGCCGGGCGGTAGCCGCGGCCGCGCTCGACCTTCAGCAGCGCGCTGAGGCTGCCGGCCTGCGTCAGGTTGGCGATCACCAGCTCGGGATTCACGATCTCGATGTCGTGGTCCACCTGGATGTCGCCGGCCGTGACCGGACCCGGGCCCTTCTTGTTCAGGCGCAGCTCGGCCGAATCGCGCGAGTGCATGCGGATCGCCACCGCCTTGAGGTTCAGCAGGACGTCCACCACGTCCTCCTGCACGCCCTCGATGCTGGTGTACTCGTGCAGCACGCCCTCGATCTCCACCTCGGTGATGGCGGCGCCGGGCATCGAGGACAGCAGCACGCGCCGCAGCGCATTGCCCAGCGTGTGGCCGAAGCCGCGCTCGAAGGGTTCGATGACCACGCGCGCCTGGCGCGGCGCCACCGGCTGCACCTTCACGACACGGGGCTTCAGGAATTCATTTACAGAGGATGTCATCAGACCTCCAGCATTACTTCGAGTACAGCTCGACAACGAGGTTTTCGTTGATGTCCGGCAGCACGTCGTCGCGGCCCGGGGCCGCCTTGAACACGCCGCGGAATTCCTTCTCGTTGACTTCCAGCCAATCCGGGAAACCGACCTGCGCGGCCACCGTCACCGCATGCTGCACGCGCAGCTGCTTGCGGGACTTCTCGCGGATCTGCACCACGTCGCCGGCCTTCACCTGGTAGGAGGCGATGGTGACGGGCGCGCCGTTCACCTCGATGCCCTTGTGGCTGACCAGCTGCCGCGCCTCGGCGCGGGTGACGGCGAAGCCCATGCGGTACACCACGTTGTCCAGCCGGCATTCGAGCAGCTTCAGCAGCGTCTCGCCGGTGGCGCCGGGGCGCCGCGCGGCTTCCTGGTAGTAGTTGCGGAACTGCCGCTCCAGCACGCCGTACATGCGGCGCAGCTTCTGCTTCTCGCGCAGCTGCGTGCCGTAGTCGGACAGGCGCTGGCGGCGCTCGCCCTTGATGCCGCCGGGCGGCACCTGCAGCTTGCACTTGCTCTCCAGCGGCTTGGCGCCGCTCTTGAGGAACAGGTCGGTGCCCTCGCGGCGCGAGAGCTTGCACTTGGGACCAATGTAGCGGGCCATGGCTTACCTCAGACCCGGCGCTTCTTCGGCGGCCGGCAGCCGTTGTGCGGAATGGGCGTGATGTCTTCGATGCTGGTGATCTTCAGGCCGCAGTTGTTCAGCGCGCGCACCGCGGACTCGCGCCCGGGGCCGGGGCCGCCGACGCGCACTTCCACGTTCTTCAGGCCGTGCTCCTGCGCCGCGTTGCCGGCCTTTTCGGCGGCCACCTGCGCGGCGAACGGCGTGCTCTTGCGCGAGCCGCGGAAGCCGCAACCGCCCGAGGTCGCCCAGGACAGCGTGTTGCCCTGGCGATCGGTGATCGTGATGATGGTGTTGTTGAAGGACGCATGGACGTGCGCGATGCCGTCCAGCACGTTCTTGCGCGCCTTCTTGGGCTTCTTGGCGCCGGCGGCTGCGCCGGCGGCAGGAGCTGCTGCTGCGGTTTTCTGTTCGGCCATCTTGCTTCAGTGCCTTTGGTGTAATCCAGTGTGCGCGCCCGCTGGCGCGATCAAGCCTTGCCCGGCGGCGCGTTGAGCTTCACCGCCTGCTTGCGCGGGCCCTTGCGGGTGCGCGCATTGGTGCGGGTGCGCTGGCCGCGCAGCGGCAGGCCCTTGCGGTGGCGCATGCCGCGCCAGGTGCCCAGGTCCATCAGCCGCTTGATGTTCATCGACACCTCGCGGCGCAGGTCGCCTTCGACCAGGAACCTGGCGATCTGCGAGCGCAGCGCGGCCACCTCGGTCTCGGTGAGATCCTTCACCTTGGTGGTGGGGCTGACCCCCGCGGCCACGCACACGTCTTTCGAGCGCGTGCGGCCCACGCCGTAGATGTGCGTCAGGCCCACCCACACGTGCTTGTTCATCGGAATGTTGATGCCGGCGATACGTGCCATGTTGCTCTCCGATACCCTGCGATCAGCCCTGGCGCTGCTTGTGGCGCGTGTCGGAGCAGATCACGTAGACGATGCCCCGGCGGCGCACGATCTTGCAGTTCTTGCAGATCTTCTTGACGGATGGACGTACTTTCATTGCGATTACTCTCTTGAAGCCTCAGCTGTCGCTGCCGCGGCCGCCCAGCAGGTTGGCCTTCTTCATCAAGCCCGGATACTGGTGCGACATGGCATGCGCCTGCAGCTGCGCCGCGAAATCCATCACCACCACGACGACGATCAGGAGCGACGTGCCGCCGAACTGGAAAGGCATGCCCCCGCGCGCCATCAGCAGCTCGGGAATCAGGCAGACGCCCGCCACGTACAGCGCGCCCCACAGCGTCAGCCGCGTCAGCACCGTGTCGATGTACTCGCCGGTCTGCTGGCCCGGCCGGATGCCCGGGATGAACGCCCCGGACTTCTTGAGGTTGTCCGCCGTCTCGCGCGCATTGAACACCAGCGCGGTGTAGAAGAACGCGAAGCCGATGATCAGCGCGCCATACAGCACCAGGTGCAGCGGCTGTCCGTAAGACAGCGAGGCGGCGATCCGCTGCATCACGCCGCCGAATTTCGAATTGGCATTGGTGCCGGCGAAGCTGGCGATGGTCGCCGGGAACAGCAGCAGGCTCGAGGCGAAGATCGGCGGGATGACGCCGGACATGTTCAGCTTGAACGGCAGGTGCGTGCTCTGCCCGCCCATCATGCGGCGGCCCATCTGGCGCTTGGCGTAGTTCACGGTGATGCGGCGCTGCGCGCGCTCCATGAACACGCAGAAGGCGGTGACGCCGACCACGATGCCCACCAGCAGCACGGCCCAGAAGCCGGCGAGCTCGCCGCTGTTGATCTGCCCCACGGTGCGCCCCAGCGCGCCCGGCAGCTGCGCCAGGATGCCGGTGAGGATGATCATCGAGATGCCGTTGCCGACGCCGCGCTCGGTGATCTGCTCGCCCAGCCACATCAGGAAGATGGTGCCCGTGGTCATGGTCACCGTGGCCGGGAACAGCCACGACAGCGGGCCCGGCTGCAGCACCATGCCGTTGCTCTGCAGGGTGGCGGCCGCCGCGAAGGACTGGAACACGCCCAGCACCACCGCGCCGTAGCGCGTGTACTGCGTGATCTTGCGGCGGCCGGACTCGCCCTCCTTGCGCAGCTCCATCAGCGACGGCACCACCATCGACAGCATCTGGATGATGATCGAGGCCGAGATGTAGGGCATCACGCCCATGGCGAAAATCGACAGCCGCGACAGCGCGCCGCCGGAGAACATGTTCACCACGCCCAGAATGGTGCCGGACTGGTCGCTGAAGAATTTGGCCACCGCCTGCGGATCGATGCCCGGCACCGGAATGAACGTGCCGATGCGGTAGACCACCAGCGCGCCCACCAGGAACAGCAGGCGCGAACGGATGTCGCCGAAGCGCGCGGCATCGCCCAGGGCAGCTGCGGGGTTCATTGCGGGACGGTCGGCCATGGCTTCCTCAGGCGCCCTCGATGCTGCCGCCGGCCTTGGCGATGGCCTCGGCGGCGCCCTTCGTCGCCTTGATGCCCGAAAGCGTAACGGCCTTCTTGAGCTCGCCGGACAGGATCACCTTGGCCTGTTCGGCAAACACGTCCACCACGCCGGCCTTCTTCAGCGCGGCCAGGTCGATCACGCCCTCGATGCCGTTGAGCTCGGACAGCCGCACTTCGGCGCGCGTGGCCTTGATCTTCGAG
>DATJXQ010000088.1:0-21877 GCA_035500015.1 Steroidobacteraceae bacterium | reverse complement strand
CGCGGCTCTCGATCTCGCCGCGGAACCAGTCCTCGCACAGTTCCTTGAACGAGCCGCGCTGCCGCGCCTCGTCCTTCGCGGCGCGCCGCAACTTCATGGGGTCTTGCTGCTTGTCGAGCAGTACACGCGCCTGTCGCGCTTCGACGCGCGCCATGGCAAGAGACATGTCGGGGAAGTTGCCCAGCGTCAGCCAGCGTTGTTTGCCGCTGTGGCGATATCGAAGCACCCAGGAGGCGTTGTTGCCGGTCTGCATGCGCAGGTACAGCCCATCGCCGTCACCCAGCAACAAGCGCTTGCCAGAGCGGTACGCGCGTTCAACTTCGAGCGCTGTCAGTTTCACGTGTTCCATGGTCGTCACCCTCGCTGATCCGGGGTGTGTAGCTAGCCGTGCAGAAACGTGCTCCTGGAGTCTCTAGCTACACGTCTAGCTACACACTAGCTACACATTTAGCTGCAAAGGTAGCACCGGATCAGATTGGACGACTATGGACGATTTCGGGCAAAACAGTCAATAACTCAATAAGTTACGGAAGCGTTGGCGAACGTCTCCGGACGCCCCTGAAAGCTATTCGATGTTCTGCACCTGCTCGCGCATCTGCTCGATCAGCACCTTCATGTCCACCGCCAGGCGCGTGGTGGCCAGGTCCTGCGACTTGGAAGACAGCGTATTCGCCTCGCGGTTGAACTCCTGCATCAGGAAATCCAGGCGCCGCCCGGCTGCCTCCGGGGTGTCGAAAATGCGGCGCGTCTCCTCGATATGCCCATCGAGGCGGTCGAGTTCCTCGGCCACGTCCATGCGCTGCAGCAGCAGCGCGATCTCCTGCTCGAGCCGCCCGGCATCCACGCTGGTGGAGAGCTCCGCGAGGCGTTCGGCATAGCGCGCCCGGATCGCGGCATGCACTTCCGGCAGGCGCGCGCGCACCTGCGCCACCTGCGTTGCCAGCTGCCCGCAACGGGAGCGCAGCAGTTCCTGCAGCCGCGAACCCTCGCTGGCGCGCATGGCCCTGAGATCCCCCAGGGCCTGGCCGAACAGCGCGCGCGCGGCGTCGAGCATGGCCTTCGGCTCTGCGCCCGCCTCGAGCAGTACGCCGGGGTAGCGCAGCAGCTCCACCAGGTCCAGCCCGGGATGCGCGGCGGAGGGCCGCATCCTGGCCGCAAGCTCGGCCAGCACGGGTGCGAGCCGGTCCACCACGGCGGCATCCAGCGCCAGCGGGCGCTCCGCGTGGGCCAGTGCGCGATAAGTAAAGCTGCAGTCCACCTTGCCGCGTCGCAGTTCCTTCTGCAGCGCGGCGCGCAGCTCCGGTTCCAGGCTGCGCAGTTCGTCCGGCAGGCGCAGCGCCATCTCGAGGAAGCGGTGGTTCACGCTGCGCAGTTCGCATACCAGCGTGCCGGTCGGCAGCTGCCGCTCCATCCGGGCGAAACCCGTCATGCTCACTATCATCGATGCCGCCCCGTCCGCACCTGCGCAATGCAATAATTGCCGGCCAGTCTAGCCGAAGCCCGAAGGTGCCGGTCTTGGAAGTCGAACATGCCGAGTGCAGTCTGATCGGCGCGCGGGAGGAAAATCAGGATCGCGTCGCCGTCACTGTCGAGTCCGAGGTGGCGCTGATCGCCGTTTTTGACGGCATGGGCGGTCACGCCGATGGCGCGCGCGCAGCGGAGCTGGCGCGGTGCATCCTGCTGGCCCGCTTCGCCGCCCAGGTCCATCCGCTGCCGGATCCGCTGGCCTTCCTGCACATCACGCTGGGTGCGGCGCACGCCGAAATGGTGGCGCTGGGCCTGCACATGCCGCTGGAACACCGGCCGCGCGCCACCGGCGCCGTGTGCCTGGTGCAGGATGGCACGGCCTGGTGGGCGCACGTGGGCGACAGCCGCATCTATCATCTGCGCGCCGGCCGTGTGATCCGCCGCACGCGCGACCACAGCCACGTGGAGCTGCTGGTGCAGGAGGGCCTGATCAGCTCGCAGCAGGCGCAGAATCATCCGATGCGCAATTACGTGGAGACCTGCCTCGGCGGCGACCCGCTGCTGCCGGAGATGCAGATCGGCCGCTGCATCCGCGTGCAGAGCGGCGATGCGCTGCTGGTGTGCAGCGACGGCTTCTGGGCCAACCTGCTGGATGAGGACATCGCCGCCTCGCTGTATTCCGGCGCGCCGCTGAAGGCGGCGCTGCAATCGCTGGCGGAATTCTCGGTGAAGCGCGGCGGTCCCGGCGCCGACAATTCCTCGGTCGCCGCGCTGAGGGTGCGGTGAGCGCGCCACGGCACGACGGGCGCGCGCCGGATGCGCTGCGGCCGGTGAAGTTCACCCGCTCGTTCACCCGCTACGCGGAAGGTTCGGTGCTGGTGGAGTTCGGCCATACGCGCGTGCTGTGCACGGCCAGCATCGAGGAAGGCGTGCCGGGCTTCCTGCGCGGCAAGGGCCAGGGCTGGGTCACCGCCGAATACGGCATGCTGCCGCGCGCCACGCATACCCGCGGCGCGCGCGAGGCCGCGAAAGGCAGGCAATCCGGCCGCACCCAGGAGATCCAGCGGCTGATCGGCCGTTCGCTGCGCGCGGCGCTGGACCTGGCCGCGCTGGGCGAGCGCACGGTCACGCTGGACTGCGACGTGCTGCAGGCCGACGGCGGCACGCGCACGGCGGCGATCACCGGATCCTGGGTGGCGCTGGCGGATGCCTGCGCGCGCCTGGTGCGCGAGAAGGGCGGCGCGGATCCCATCCACGGCCAGGTTGCGGCCATCTCGGTCGGCATCGTGGGCGGCCGGCCGGTGCTGGATCTCGACTACGCCGAGGATTCCACCGCGGAGACCGACATGAACGTGGTGATGAACAGCGGTGGCGGCTTCATCGAGGTGCAGGGCACGGCCGAGGGTCACGCGATGCGGCGCGACGAGCTCGACGCGCTGCTGGCGCTGGCGCAGCAGGGAACGGCGCAGCTGTTCGCCGCGCAGCGTGCAGCGCTGGCAACGGGCTGAGGCATGCGCGCGCCACGCGGCGTGGCCGGCAAGCTGGTCATCGCCACCGGCAACCCGGGCAAGCTGCGCGAGTTCGGCGCGCTGCTGGCGCCGCTGGGCATCGAAGTCATCCCGCAGGGCGCGCTCGGCATCGCCTCCGCCGAAGAGACCGGCGACACCTTCGAGGCCAATGCGCTGCTCAAGGCGCGCCACGCGGCCCGGCTCGCCCGCCTGCCGGCGCTGGCCGATGATTCCGGCATCGAAGTGGATGCGCTGGGCGGGCGCCCGGGCGTGTGGTCGGCGCGTTACGCCGGCCCCGGGGCCGGCGACGCCGACAACAATGCGCTGCTGCTGCGTGAGCTGGCCGGCGTGCCGGCCGGCCGCCGCGGCGCGCGCTATCGCTGCGTGATCGCCTGGGTGCGCGCGGCCGATGATCCCTCGCCGCTGCTGGCCCATGGCGCCTGGGAAGGCGCCATCGCCGCGGTGCCGGCCGGCGACGGCGGCTTTGGATACGACCCGCTGTTCGTCCCCGCCGGCGGCCGCCTGACCGCGGCGCAGCTGCCGCCGGATGCCAAGAACACGGTCAGCCACCGCGCGCTCGCGCTGGCCGCGCTGCTGGGGCTGTTGCCATGAACGGCCTGCCGCCGCTGGCGCTCTACCTGCACTTCCCGTGGTGCGTGCGCAAGTGCCCGTACTGCGATTTCAACTCGCACACGCTGCGCGGCGAGCTGCCCGAGGCGCAGTACATCGAGGCGCTGCTGGCGGATGTGGGCGGGCAGGCGGAGCGGGCGGCCGGCCGCGAGGTGCAGAGCATCTTCCTGGGCGGCGGCACGCCGAGCCTGTTCACGCCGGACTCGCTCGGCCGGCTCTTCGCCGGCATCCGCGGCCTGCTCGCGCTGACCCCCGATGCCGAAGTCACGCTCGAGGCCAATCCCGCGACGGTGGAGCGCGGCCGATTCGCCGAGTACCGCGACGCCGGCATCACGCGCGTCTCGCTGGGCGCGCAGAGCTTCGATGCGGCGGCGCTGCGCGCGCTGGGGCGCATCCACGAGACCTCAGATGTGCTGCGCGCCGCGGCGGAACTGCACGCCGCGGGGCTCGCCAACTTCAACCTGGACCTGATGTACGGGCTGCCGCAGCAGGGCGTCGCGGGCGCGCTGGCGGATCTCACCACGGCGCTGTCGCTGCAACCGGCCCACGTGTCGCATTACCAGCTTACGCTGGAACCCGGGACGCTGTTCGCCGCGCGGCCGCCGCCACTGCCCGACGAGGATGTCGCCTGGTCGATGCAGCTGGAATGCCAGGGGCTGCTCACCGCCCATGGACTCGTCCAGTACGAGGTGTCGGCCTATGCGCGAGCGGGCAGGCAGTGCCGCCACAATCTCAACTACTGGCAGTTTGGCGACTATCTCGGCGCCGGCGCCGGCGCGCATGGCAAGGTGACGCACGAGGGGCAGGGCACCGGCCTGCGCGTCGAGCGCAGCACGCAGCCGCGGGAACCGCGCCGCTACCTGCACGCGGCACCAGGCGGACCGCCGTGGAGCACGGTGCCCGGCGCCGACCTGCCGTTCGAGTTCATGATGAATGCGCTGCGCCTGACGGAAGGCTTCACGGAGCAACTGTTCCAGCAACGGACGGGATTAGCCGTTACGGCCGCCAGGGCGCAACTGGAGCGTCTGGCAATCCAGGGATTGCTGGGGAAGCAATCAGGTGTCTGGCGCGCGACTGCCACGGGTTTCCGCTATCTGAACGATGTGGTCGCCCAGTTCCTGCCCGACCCGAAATCGCAAAGCCGGGCAGGCATTTAGCTGTTTTTCTGCAAAGGCAGCGATCACCTATCCACAGCATCCGGCGGCTAAATGGATTTGAAAGAATTACGCCCGAATCGCATCATGTCACGCGATGTTGGACTTACAAGTTGTTGATATAAAAGGGCTAAATTTGCTGGTCATAATTTGACCAATGCAGCAGAAATGCAATATTTCAGCAATTCCGGCGCAGCGGCCGTAGCGCCATGCACAGAGTTATCCACAGAATCTGGGGATAACTAGGAAAGCTCCTACATGCGCTTCAGGCGGTGTTGCCCACCGCGGGCGCCGCCGGTAGACTGCGCGCCCCCCCTTGGAGCCGCCATGAAAGCCGATACCCATCCCCAGTACACCGAAATCAACGTGGTCTGCAGCTGCGGCAACACGTTCAAGACCGGTTCGACGCTGGGACAGGATCTGCATATCGAAGTCTGTTCCGCCTGCCATCCGTTCTACACGGGCAAGCAGAAGATCGTCGATACCGCCGGCCGCGTCGACAAGTTCCGCAGGAAGTACGCCACGAAGGGCGCCGCCGCGCGTTAGGCCGCGCCGCGCTGTCGGCTGCTTATGCATTGACCGGTGGGAGCGTGTAGGCTTGGGTAAAAACCCACGGAACCGACACGCAATGGCCGACAAGAACTTCGAACTCACCGACCTCGCCTCGGGCAAGAAGAGCCTGCTCCCCGTCAAGACCGGCACCGTCGGTCCCTCGGTGCTCGACATCGCCAATATCCAGAAGGACCACGGCGTGTTCACGCACGATCCGGGCTTCGGCCTGACTTCGGGCTGCGAGAGCCGCATCACCTACATCGACGGCGACGCCGGCGTGCTGATGTACCGCGGCTATCCGATCGAGCAGCTGGCCGAGAAGAGCAGCTTCATGGAGTGCTGCTACCTGCTGCTGAACGGCGAGCTGCCCACCAAGCCGCAGCTCGACAAGTTCAACGAGGACATCCGCCACCACACGATGATCAACGAGTCGCTGCTGCGCTTCTTCGGCGGCTTCCACCACAACGCGCACCCGATGGCGATGGTTTCCGCGGTGATCGCCTCGATGTCGGCGTTCTACCACGACTCGATGGATATCCATAACCCGCGGCACCGCGAGATCTTCGCGCACCGCATCATCGCCAAGATCCCGACCATCGCGGCCGCGGCCTACAAGCATTCCCTCGGCCAGCCTTTCGTCTATCCGCGCAACGATCTTTCCTACTGCGCCAATGTGCTGAACATGTTCTTCGCGGTGCCCTGCGAGGCCTACCACGTGGATCCGGTGGCGGCCGAGGCGCTCGACCTGCTGTTCATCCTGCACGCCGATCATGAGCAGAACGCCAGCACCTCCACGGTGCGCCTGGCGGGCAGCACCGGCGCCAATCCGTACGCGGCGATCTCGGCCGGCGTATCGGCGCTGTGGGGCCCGGCGCATGGCGGCGCCAACGAGGCCGTGCTGGCGATGCTGGAGCAGATCGGCAGCGTCGAGAACATCCCGAAGTACGTGGCCATGGCCAAGGACAAGGCGAGCCACTTCCGCCTGATGGGCTTCGGGCACCGCGTGTACAAGAACTTCGACCCGCGCGCCACCATCATCCGCGCGGCCTGCTACAAGGTGCTGGAGCGGCTGGGGCAGCACGGTAATCCGCTGCTGGAACTGGCGGTGCGGCTCGAGGAGGTCGCGCTGAAGGACGATTACTTCGTCGCGCGCAAGCTGTATCCGAACGTGGATTTCTACAGCGGCATCATCTACAGCGCGCTGGGCATTCCGCGCTCGATGTTCACGGTGATGTTCGCCATCGCCCGCACCGTGGGCTGGGTGGCGCACTGGCAGGAGATGATTTCCGATCCGGCCATGCGCATCGGCAGGCCGCGGCAGCTGTATACCGGCGCCACCAGGCGCGATTACGTGGAGTCGGCGAAGCGCTGACGACATAAGGAGCCGCGCGGACGCGGCATTGGCGCTGCTTTGCCGGCTGCTATGATGCCGGCCTATGCTGACTCCCGTAATCCTGTCCGGCGGCGCCGGCACCCGGCTGTGGCCGCTGTCGCGCGAACTGTATCCCAAGCAGCTGCTGCCCCTGGTCGGCGAGCACACCATGCTGCAGGAGACCGTGCTGCGCCTCCGTGGCCTCGACGCCGCGGCACCGCTCGTGGTGTGCAACGAATCCCACCGCTTCCTCGTCGCCGAGCAGCTGCGCCAGCTCGAGGTCGTGCCGCAGGCCATCATCCTGGAACCGCTGGGACGCAATACCGCGCCGGCGATCGCGCTGGCGGCGCTGCGCGCGCCGCCCGACGCGCTGCTGCTGGTGCTGCCGGCCGATCACGTGATACGCGACGTGGCCACCTTCCACGCCGCCGTGCGGACGGCACTGCCTGCCGCGCGGTCCGGCAAGCTGGTCACCTTCGGCATCGTGCCCACGGCGCCGGAAACCGGCTACGGATACATCAAGCAGGCTGCGGCCACGGGCGACGGTGTCTTCGCGATCGAGCGCTTTGTCGAGAAGCCGCAAGCGGCGCAGGCCGCGGCCTTCATCAGGGAAGGCGGCTATTACTGGAACAGCGGCATGTTCCTGTTCCGCGCGGACCGCTACCTGGAAGAGCTGGCGCGCCACGCGCCGGATATCGTGCAGGCCGCCCGCACCGCGCTGGCCGGCGCGAAACCCGATCTGGATTTCGTGCGGGTGGACAGGGCGGCTTTCGAAACCTGCCGTGCCGATTCCGTCGATTACGCGGTGATGGAAAAAACGCGCGACGCGGTAGTCGTGCCGCTGGCCGCGGGCTGGAGCGACGTCGGCTCGTGGGCCGCGCTGCACGAGGCGTTGCCCGCCGATGGCAACGGCAACGTCGCCCGCGGCGATGTCATCGCGGAGGATTCCAGCGGCTGCTATTTCTACGCCGAGAGCCGCCTGGTCTCGGCGGTGGGCATGCGGGACCACGTGATCGTCGAGACCAAGGACGCGGTGCTGGTCGCGCCGAAGGATCGCGTGCAGGATGTCAGGAAGCTGGTGGCGCGACTGAAGGCTGACGGCCGCTACGAGCATTCATTGCATCGCGAGGTTTACCGGCCCTGGGGCAGCTACGACAGCATCGACAATGGCCATCGCTTCCAGGTGAAGCGCCTGACCATCAAGCCCGGCGCACAGCTTTCCCTGCAGCTGCATCACCATCGGGCCGAGCACTGGATCGTGGTGTCCGGAACCGCGCGCATCACGCTGGGCGAGAAGATCTTCCTGCTGGAGGAGAACCAGTCCACCTACATCCCGATCGGCGAGAAGCATCGCATCGAGAACCCGGGCAAGGTGCCGCTGCATATCATCGAGGTGCAGTCGGGAGGGTACTTGGGGGAGGATGACATAGTGCGGTTTGAGGACCGGTACGGAAGAGAGGGGACCAGCCTCTGACACGGAGCTGCCTCGTTCGACGTCACCATGTGAACCCCGTCGCCGGCATCCACCTATGAAGTGCACCGTTGTTTGCCTGAGAATCCAAGTGACAGATGCCTTATCTCGTCACTCGAATCGAAGCTTTCGATGTTCAACCTTTCCACCGGCAGGGACCATGCAAAGTTGCGCTGGCAGCCTGCGGAAAGCGTGTCCCGGGATTTCGTGATGCGTTCCCCGGCCGGCCGCGAACGGTTCCTGCGCGGCGGGCTTGCCGCCGCACTGCGTCGTGTATCGCCACAATCGCTGGTGGGCCGCATCACCTGGCTGGTGAGGCGCCGCAGCTAGGGCTGCGGACAATTCCATGTCCAGACGAACCCTGGTCCGTTGCGCCACGGTCCTGACCGGTGTACTTGCGGTTGCCATCCTCGGTGTCGCGGGTCTGATCGCGTGGCGCAACTATCGCAGTGCGCATTCCCTGCTCGAGGCGGACCCGCCGTCGAAGCTTCTCGCGTCGCCCAGGCTCGCCGGTGTCGCCGGTCTCACCGCGGTGTCTTTCGTGTCGGCTGACCGCCTGCGACTCGCCGCGTGGTATGTGCCTTCGAGGAACGGCGCAGCCGTGGTGCTTGCTCATGGCACCAACAGCGACCGGAGCTCCATGCTCCCGGAGATCCGCCTGCTGGCGGATGCGGGATTCGGGGTATTGGCCTTCGACTGGCCGGGCCTGGGGGAAAGCGAGGGGGAAGTCCGCTGGGATGGGCAAGCCCGCCGCGCCCTGACCGCGGCGGTGGATTGGCTTGCATCCCGCAGCGAGGTCGACCCCGGGCGCATGGGAGGCCTGGGGTTTTCAATAGGCGGTTACGTGCTGACCCAGGTTGCCGCGCAGGATCCGCGTTTGCGGGCCGTGGTGCTCGAGGCGCCACCCCCCAGCTTCGAGGACTACATGCAGGTGCACGCACGCCGTTGGGGATATCTCAGTTACTGGCCAGCGTGGCTGGCGATCCACAACTCGGGGCTCCTGGACCACGCCTTCGACGCGCTGCGCCTCATCCCCCGGATTGCCCCCCGGGCGGTATTGCTGCTCGGCGGGACGAAAGATACGGAAATCCCGAGCCCGCTCGTGTCCAGGATGTTCGCGGCAGCGGGCAATCCGAAGGCGGTGTGGATTGTCGACGGCGCAGGGCACGGCAACTATTCGTCTGTCGCCGGCGCCCAATACGCGACCAGGCTGACTGCGTTCTTCAATGCCAACCTGCGGGACCATTGATCCCGGCACCGCAGTGCAGCGTTTCCTCAACGCCGCGGCGGGCCGGTGCGAATCCCGCGCCGCATCCGCTGCATCGCATCTTTCCGCGCCTGCGCCCGGTCCTGGCTGTCTTTGACCGTCGCATCCGCGGCCGGCGCGCTCTCGCCGAGCGCCGCCGCCAGTTTGCGCGCCGTCGGGTGCTGGAACATCCGTACCAGGGGCACCGGCCGTCCGAGGAGCGCGCGCAGTCGCACACTCGCCTGCACCAGCATCAGCGAGTTGGCGCCCAGGTCGAAGAAATTGTCCTCGACACCAATGGCGCCGTCGCCGAGCAGTTCCTGGAGCACGCGCACCACGCCGAGCTCGAGGTCGTTGCGGGGTGGCTCGCTTGTCCTCGATTCAGACCGGAGCGGTTCCGGGGCAGGCAGTGCGCGTCGGTCGATCTTGCCGTTCGGAGTCAGCGGCAGTGCGTCCATGATGACGAACGAGCCCGGTACCATGTACTCGGGCAGCTTCCGGCGCACCTGTTCGCGCAGCGCCGGGACCAGCGCCGCGCCGGTGGCGGCGGCCCTGACCGGGACATTCGCGCAGGTCTCCGCCGCAACCGCGGCATCGGCATCCGGCGCCGCATGCATCGGCAGTGATGGCATGGTGCGATTGCGGAACGTCACATCCATGCGGTCCGCGCCCGCGCGGGAGAATTCGATCACCGCATCGTAGCGAGCATCCAGCGTGCGCAGGTCTTCCGGATCGATGCCATCCGCGGTGGCATTGGCGGCCTCCACGAGCTCGCCAACGGTTCCTGCGGCGCTGCCGCTCGAGAGGAGCTGTGCAGCCGCGACGTCGGCGGCCAGCCGCGCATTGCGGATACCCGTCACGCGAATTGCCGGCGGGCCGTCCTGCAGCAGCGATTGTATCGCGCCCAGCGTGCACGGCTCGGGGCAGGTCACGGTCCGCACCGCCGGCGCATTCATCGGTGTCCCATCGGCCGGCTTGCGCAGGATCACGTCGTAGCGGAAGCGGGTCATCTCGTTGCGGTCACGGCCTGGCTTGAGCTCGGCACGCTCGAAGAGCGCATTGCCAAGCTCGCGTGCCATTGACGCAAAGAATTGCGGATCAACGACCAGCTCACCCTCCTCGGCAGCACGACGCCGTATCCGTGCCTGGAGCTCGGCCACGGACGCGGTGCCGCCGGATCGCGCGATTTCAACCGCGGCATGGAAGGTGTGCAGGTGCTGCAGGCCGCGGACGTCTCCGACGAAGAGCGCGCCGCCCGGCGCCAGCCGTGCGTATGCGGCTTTCAACACCCGCGAGAGGTACGCTGCATCCGGAAAATACTGCACCACCGAATTGAGCACGATGGCATCGAAGAATCCGCTCGCCGCGAGATGATCCAGGCCGTCGGCCGCCAGCCGTTCCAGCGATACGTTTGCGTGCTGCACGCCCAGCTGCGACTGGACATAGGCGAGCGCCGCGGCCGAGAAATCGACGCCCACATACTGCTCGCACTGCGGTGCCAGGCGAAAGAGCAGCATGCCGGTGCCGCAACCCACGTCGAGGATCCGCGGGCGGGATCGCGTGGCGCAGGCGGCCGCGAGAATCCGCCCCGCGGCGGCATCCGCCCAGGCGCGGATCTCGCTTTCCGGCAACGGCAGGCCGGTGAAGCTGCTGTTCCAGCCCGCGGTGTTGAAACCGGCGCTACGGTCCTGGGTGTCCTTGTAGGTCTCGTTCCAGATCGCTTCCCAATCGGAAGGAATGCCTGCGCCGCCGGCCTCGCCATCCTCCCGCGGCACGACATAGGCGACCAGGCGCGCATCGCCGCCCGGGCCCTCGCGCGTGACCACCACCGTTTCACGCACCGACGGGTGCTCGCCGAGCACCGATTCGATCTCGCCGAGCTCGATGCGGTGGCCGCGAATCTTGATCTGGTGATCCAGCCGGCCGAGGAATTCGATTTCGCCGCAGGGCAGCCAGCGCGCCAGGTCGCCCGTGCGGTAGAGGCGCCCGGCATTGCCCGACGCGGCATCGGCAATGAACCGTTCCGCCGTCAGTTCCGGCCGTGCAAGATAGCCACGGACCACGCCGGCACCGCCGATCAGCAACTCGCCCGGCACGCCGACCGGCAGCCGGCGCCGGCGGCGATCGACGATGTGAATGGTCGTGTTGGCAATGGGTTTGCCGAGTGTGATCCGCGCTCCCGGTTCGATCCGCGAGGTCGTCGACCAGATCGTCGTTTCGGTGGGGCCGTACATGTTGCGCAGCGATGCGGGAAACCGCGGCCGCAGGCGCTCGACGAGCGCGGCGGGCAGCGGTTCGCCGCCGACCAGCAGCGTGTTCAGTGTGCCGATGGCGTCCACGGCATCCGCGTCCATCACCAGCGCGCCGAGCAGCGAAGGTGTGCACTGGAGATGGGTGACGCCATGACGGCGGATCTGCGCGGCAATGGTGTAGTCCTCGCTGTCGTGCTCATCCGCCGCCGCGGGCGTGCTGCGCCGGCGCAGTTCGTCCAGCTGCGGCAGGCTGGCGAGCACGGCGTCCGCGTCGACGCCGAAATCGATCAGGCAGGCGATCTCGTCCACGCCGAGGTTGCGCAGCCGGTCGACCGTGGCCAGGCAGCTGTCCGGCGTGCCGAAGAGTCCGGCCGTGGCGAAATACCGCTCGAAGGCGTGGTCGAGCAGCGCGTTCATGTCCTCCGGCGGCAGATCGTCGAGATCCATGGTCGCGCCGCCGGTCGCGGTGCGATCATCGGCCTTGGCGAACGCCGACAGCTCCCAGCGCGCCTTGTTGATCAGGTCGGTCGAGGTCCGCAGATACTCCAGGAACGGTGCGCGCACTTTCGCGCGCACCTCTTCGAGCGTCCGCCCCACGAAGGTGTGCAGCATCAGCGTGATGTGTCCGTCGCCCTCGTGCCCCGCCGCCCGGTATGCCTTGCGGTACACCGCCGCGTTGGCAACGAGCTCCTCGGGCTTCATCACCAGCAGGTTGGTGAGGATGCAGGCGCCCAGGCGTCCCGCCATCGCGAAGGTCTCCGGGTTGCCGCTCGCCGTGACCCAGATGCGCGGTTCGCGCTGCACCGGCGGCGGATACATCCGCACCTGGATTTCCCTGCCGTCGCCGCTCGTGGCCGGCACCGCTTCGCCGCGCCACAATGCGCGCACGGTCTCGATGCCACGCGACATGAGTTCGCGGCGCTGCCGGAAATTGTCCGGCGCGAGCGCGAAGTCGCTGGCGTGCCAGCCGGAGGCGAACGACAGGCCGACGCGGCCGTTCGACAGGTTGTCGACGACCGACCATTCCTCGGCGCAGCGGATCGGGTTGTGCAGGGGCAGCACGACGCTGCCGGCGCGGATGCCGATGCGACCGGTGACCGCCGCGATCGCGGCGCCGGTCACCGATGGATTGGGGTAAAGACCGCCGAAGGAGTGGAAATGCCGTTCGGGCGTCCAGACGGCCTCGAAGTCATGCGTGTCGGCAAACTTCGCGCCTTCCAGCAGCAGGCGATACCTGTTGCCGCTCCCGCCGGCATCGGCGGCAAAATAAAACAGGCTGAAGCCGATGGGGCGCGCCGCCGCCGCGGAACGCGCCGCGCGCATGGCGCCATCTCCCTCCTCCTGCACCACCACCGTGAAGCCGCGGGCGAGTGTCCAGAAGAGCTCCAGCACCGAGATATCGAACGAGATGCTGGTCAGCGCGAGCCAGACACCGGGCGTCGTGCCGAGCTGGCGGTCCATGCCAGCCATGAAGTTGGCGACATTGCGGTGCTCGACCAGCACCCCTTTGGGGCGGCCGGTCGAACCCGAGGTGAAGATCACATAGGCCAGGTTGTCTGCGCCGGCGCGCGGCGCGGGACGCTGCGGCGATCCCGGGCTGTCGAATGCGTCGAGCGCGAGGATCTTCGCGCCAGTCGGCGGCAGCGTGGCACGCAGACGCTCCGTCGTCAGCACGACCGGTGCGGCGGTATCCTCGAGCATCCAGCCGATGCGCTCGCGTGGATAGGCCGGATCCAGCGGCACATAGGCACCGCCGGCCTTGAGAATGCCGAGCAGCCCGACGACCATCTCCAGCGAGCGCTCGACGAAGATGCCGACCATGCGGTCGGGGCCGATGCCGAGCGCGATGAGCTGGTGCGCGAGCTGGTTGGCCCGCGCATCGAGCTCGCGGTAAGTCAGCGAGCGACCCCGGAAGACCACCGCGACTGCATCGGGTGTCCGGTCCGCCTGCGTCTCGAACGCCGCGTGCATGCACGGCGGTCCGGGGACCGGCGCAGCGGTGTCGTTGAAGGCCGCGAGGATGGCGCCGTCCTGATCCGGCAGTCGCGGCAGTTCGCCAACGGTGGCGTCGGGCCTGGCCGCCATCGCCTCGAGAAGCGACGCCAACAGGTTGGCGATCCGCTCAACCGTCGCGCGCTCGAACTGCTGCCGGGCGTACGACAGCTTGAAGGCCAGCTGCGCTCCGTCATAGGCCATCACGTTCATCGGGAAGTTGGTCTGGTCGTGCAGCTCGAAATCACGCGCGGCCCAGGCATCGCCGAAGCCCTTGAAGCGCGCGTCGTTCCCGGCCTCGTTGAACACGATGATGGTGTCGAACAGCGGCGTGCCGCGCGGCACGGCCGCGCAGGCGAGCACGTCGACCAGCGGCGTGTTCTCGAAAGGACGCAGCGCCTGTTGCATGGCGCGCAGCTCGTCGAGCAGTGCCGGCACCGGCATGCCGGGAGCCACCCGGGCGCGCATCGGCACCGTGTTGATGAAGAGCCCGATGATGTCCTGGGCGCCGGCGATGGACGAACGCCGGCACGCCCGCGTGACACCGAAGACAACGTCCTCTTCACCGGAGAATGCGCTCAACACCAGCGCCCACGCCGCATCGACGAAAGTCGACGGGCGCAGGCCGCGATCGGCGGCGATCCGGTGGATGCGCTCCGTCGTGTCGCGCGACAGGCGCAGGTGCACCGTGTCGTGGCCGCTGTCGAGGTTCCCGGCCGGTCCTGCCGCAAGCCTGACGGAATCCAGGCTGGTCGGTGTCGAGAAACCCGCCAGCTGGCTGCGCCAGAACGCGACGATCGCCTCGTGCCGCGCGCGCAGATCCTCCTGCAGCCAGAGGATGTGGTCGCGGTAGGCGGGCCGATCCGGGAGCGCCGGCTGTTCCCCGCGGCGCAACCCCTCGTAGAGGGCGAACACCTCACGCACGACTTCCGCAAACGAGCTGTCGAGGATGGCGTGCGAATACGTCCAGACCATCCGGTATTCCGCGGCGGCGAGCCGGAACAGGGTGACGCGCCACAGCGGCGCTGCCGCGAGATCAAACCCACGGCGGCGGTCCTCGGCGAGGAAGGCGGCTAGGGTCGATTCCTGCCCAGGTTCCGGCAGTGAGGCCAGATCCCGGAAGTGGAAGGGAGCCGCGATCGAATTCAGTACCTCCTGGCAGGGCGTATCGAGGCCTTCCCAGCGGAAACCCGTGCGCAGCGCGGCGTGGCGGGCGGCAGCCAGGTTCCAGGCGCGCTCCAGCTTCGCCTCGTCGATGGCCTCATGCAGCCGGGCCACCAGTTGCTCGATGTCCACGCCGGTGTTCGGTCCGCTGTGGATCTGGTGAAACAGCATGCCGTGCTGCAAAGGCGACAGCGGGTACTGCTCGGGGGCGTCGGCAGCAGTCTCGGCAATCTTTCCTGGCATGTGACGTAACTCTCGTACGGGCACCGAAAGCCGGCACCCTGATGTTGTTATTATCGCCGACGCAGGGCAGCTGCTTCGCGAGCGCCGTCTCAACCCGGTTCCCATAAAAATCATAAAATAGAAGGTCATGAGCGACTCGGGTGAAGCGGTCCGCCCCGGAACCATTGCCGTCATCGGCCTTGCCGGGCGGTTTCCTGGCGCGAAGAATCCCCAGGCCTTGTGGGCCAATGTCCGCGCCGGGGTTGAATCCATCACCTTTCTCGCGGATGAGCAGCTCAAGGCCGCCGGGGTATCCGCGGAAACGCTGCGCGACCCAGCTTATGTAAAAGCAACAGGCCGTCTTTCGGATATCGACCTGTTTGACGCCGCGTTCTTCGGCATGAGTCCGCGGGATGCCGCGGTATTCGATCCGCAACACCGGTTCTTCCTGGAATGCGCCTGGGAGGCCTTCGAGGACGCCGGCTATGTCGGCGAGAAGTTCGACGGCTCGGTGGGCGTCTACGCCTCCTCGGGGGCTGCCGAATACTTCATGCACAACCTGCTGCGCAATCGCCAGACCATGGAGACGGTCGGCGCATGGCTGGTGCGGCACAACGGCAACGACCCGAACTTCATCGCCACGCGCGCCTCCTACGAGCTCAATCTCACCGGCCCGAGCATGAGCGTTCAATCCGCCTGTTCCTCATCGCTGCTGGCCGTGCATATCGCCTGCCAGAGCCTGCTCAGCGGCGAGTGCGACATGGCGCTGGCGGGCGGATCGACGATCTACGTCGAGCAGAACCACGGCTATTTCTACAAGCAGGGAGAGATCCTCTCCCCGGACGGCCATTGCCGGCCCTTCGACGCCCGGGCCGCCGGCACGGTCATGGCGAGTGCCGTCGGCTGCGTGCTGCTGCGGCGGCTCGAAGATGCGATCCGCGACGGCGATCGCGTGCTCGCGGTGATCCGCGGCTCCGCCGCCAACAATGACGGTTCGCAGAAGGTCGGATATCTCGCGCCGAGCGCGTCGGGGCAGACGCGCGTCATCACCGAGGCGCTGGCGATCGCCGGCGTGGATCCGGCCGACGTCTCCTATGTCGAGGCGCACGGCACCGGCACACTCATCGGGGATCCGATCGAGGTCGCGGCGCTGACCGACGCCTTCCGCGCCTCGACCGACGCCAGGCAGTACTGCGCGCTCGGTTCGCTGAAAAGCAACATCGGCCATGCCGGTGAGGCGGCCGGCATCTGTGGCTTCATCAAGACGGTGCTGGCGCTGCAGCACCGCGAGCTGCCGCCGAGCCTGCATTTCCAGTCGCCCAACCCGCAGATCGACTTTGCCAACAGTCCGTTCTACGTCAACGCGAAGTTGCGCGAGTGGAGTTCGCCTGCAGGCAAGCCGCGCATCGCCGGGGTCACCGGTCTCGGCGCGGGCGGCACGAACGTACATGTCCTGCTCGAGGAGGCGCCGGTCGCGGTGCCGCCAACGCCCCCGACGCGCGCCTGCCAGCTGCTGATGCTGTCGGCACGAACGCCAACCGCGCTCGACAGCGCGACGCAGGATCTCGCCGCCCAGCTGCGCGCGCATCCGGAAGTGGAACTTGCCGATGTCGCCTACACGCTGCTGGCCGGCCGCAAGCGCTTCGCCCATCGCCGGGTGGTGGTGGCGCGCGATGTTGCCGATGCGCTCGCGGCGCTCGCGGCGCCGGACCGCAAGCGACTCGTCACGCTGCACCAGAAGGAGCAGGTCGCACCGCCGGTGTACTTCATGTTTCCGGGCGGTGGCGCGCAGTACGCAGGCATGGGTCTGGAGCTGTATGAGCGCGAACCGGTCTACCGCGAGGCATTCGAGGCCGCGCTCTCCCACGTCGAGCCGGCATTGCGCGCGGAACTGCGCGCGCTGTCGCTGGCGCCGCCGGCGGAGGCGGTTGCCGCCAGCCACCGCCTCGAGGCGCCGTCGCGCGCGGTGACACTGCTTTTCGTCACCGAGTACGCGCTCGCGAGGCTCCTTGCCTCGTGGGGCATCGAGCCGGCGGCGATGATCGGCCACAGCGCCGGCGAGTACGCGGTGGCCTGCCTCGCGGGCGTGCTGTCATTGCGCGACGCCGTGGCACTGGCGTCACTGCGCGGCCGCCTCTTTGACACGCTGCCCGAAGGCGGGATGCTCAGCGTGCAGCTGCCGGCGGAAGAGGCGCAGGCAATCGCCGGCGCCGGGTTGTCGCTGGCCGCGGTGAATGCGTCCTCACTGTGCGTTCTTTCCGGACCGGCCGGCGCCGTGGCCGCAGCCGAGCAGGCGCTGCGCGCACGCGGCGCCGACTGCACGCGCGTGCACATCCGCGTCGCCGCGCACTCCGCCATGCTCGATCCGCTGCTGCCGGAGTTCGAGCGGTTCTGCCGCACCATCCCGTTCCAGCGCCCGGCGGTGCCATTCGTTTCGAGCGTCACCGGAACCTGGATCAGTGATGCCGAAGCCACCGATCCCGCCTACTGGGTGCGGCATTTGCGCCAGACGGTCCGTTTTGCGGATGGGGTGCAGACCCTGCTGCAGTCCGGCGAGGCGGCGCTCGTCGAAGTCGGCCCGGGGCGCGCGCTGAGCAGCTTCGCGCGGCAGATGGGCCGGTTCGCGGCCATTACCCCGACGATGCGTCACGCGAAGGAGGAGGCCTCCGACGTCGCCTTCCTGCTCGGGGCCGTCGGCCGGCTGTGGGCCGCGGGCGTGGATCTCGACGTTGCGCGACTGTTCGCCGGAGAGGCGCGGCGCCGCGTACCGCTGCCGACCTATCCATTCGAACGGCGGCGATTCTGGATCGACCCTGATCCGCAGCACGCCGGCCCGGACCGCAGCATCGCCTTCGAGAAGCGCACCGACATCAGCGAGTGGTTCTACGCGCCGTCCTGGGCGCGTTCGGCTCCTCCCGCCCGCGCCGGTGCGGCGCGCTCGACCTGGCTGGTCTTCGCCGACGAGTCGCCGCTTTCCGCAGCCGTGCTGCAGGGCCTGCGCCAGGCCGGCCACACTGTCGTCAGCATCATGGCAGGGTCGCGCTTCGCGGATCTGGGCGATCTGCGCTTCAGCCTCGACCCCGCGCAGCGGCCACATTTCGGCGAGCTGGCCCGGGCACTGCGCGATCGCGGTGTGCAGCTCACCGGCATGCTGCACCTGTGGGCGACGGCCGATCGCCCGCGGTCCGGGGGTCTGTTTCACCGCACATCAGGCGATCCGCTCGCCGCTTACCAACAGGGTCTCGCGCGGCACTACTACAGCCTGATCTTTGCCGCGCAGGAATTTGCCGCCGACGCCACGGCACTGCGCGTCGTGTGCGTATCCAGTTGCATGCAGTCGGCACCCGGCGATGCGGTCATCCATGCCGAGAAGGCGGTCATCCTGGGGCCGTGCAAGGTCATTCCACGCGAGTACCCACACGTCCGTTGCACCAGCATAGACATCGCGCCGCCCACGGCCGGCAACGAACCGCAGGTCGTGGACCGGTTGCTGCGCGAACTCGACGCAGACGGCGCCGGGACCGAGGTTGCACTGCGCGGCAACGACCGCTGGGTCCGCCGCTTCGACCAGGTCCACCTCGCACCCGCGGGTGAGCGGCCGTGGCTGCGCGAGGGCGGCGTGTACCTGCTGACCGGCGGCCTGGGAGGCATCGCGCTGCGGGTCGCCGATCATCTGGCCGCGCACGCGCGCGTGAAGCTGGTGCTGGTCAGTCGCAGCACGCTGCCCGAGGAAACCCGCTTCGCGGAATGGCTGGCCACGCATCCCGCCGCCGACGAGACCAGCCGCCGCATCCGCGGCGTCACCGCGCTGCGCGCCCGGGGCGCGGAGGTGATGACGCTGGCGGCCGATGCCTCCGACATCGATTCGATGCGCGGGGTGCTGACGCAGGTACATGCCCGCTTCGGCGCGATCCACGGCGTATTCCACGCGGCCGGTACGCTCAAGGACGAGATCATCGCATTGCGCGCGCCGCGCGCCGCGTCGCCCGTGCTGGATTCGAAGATGAAGTCGGCGCTGGTGCTCGATGCCGTCCTCGGCAACGAACCGCTCGACTTCCTCGTGCTCTTTTCGTCGGTTGCGTCCATCCTCGGCTTGCCGGGGCAGGCGGACTATACCGCCGCGAATGCGTTCCTCGACGCCATGGCGCATGCGCGCGTCGCCCGCGGTGCCGGACGTACCCTCGCCATCGACTGGAATGCCTGGCAGGGCCTCGGCATGCTGGAGAACCACGTGCGTCGCCAGAACGAGCCGCAGGAGCAGGGCACGCCCGCGGCGCGGCCCACGGGGCATCCCGGCACCCATCCGGCGCTCGAAGAGGTGTTGTCCGGCGATGCCGCGGCAACTGTCTTCCGCACCGTGTTCCGCCGCGACCGCTCGTGGCTGCTGGCCGAACATGTCGTCCGCGGCGGCGACGCGCTGATCTCGGGCACCGGCATGCTGGAGCTCGCACGTGCCGCGCTGGAATACCTTCCGGAACCACACAGCGTGGAACTCCGCGACGTGCTGTTCATGAATCCCTTCAGCGTCGCGCCGGGCGCCGAGCGGACCATGCACCTGCGACTGGAACGGACGGGGGAGGGCACGTTCACGGTGTATGGCGACACCGAACAGCAGGCCTTCGTCACGGGCAAGGCACGCTACGTGGACATGCCGGCTGCCCCGCTCGTGGATCTCGATGCCATCCGGGCGCGTTGCCTGACGCGCGGGCTGGTGGAGCGCGGCCAGCTGGTGCAGCATTTCATGGATTTCGGGCCGCGCTGGGGCAGCGTGAAGCGCATCGACCTGGGCCAGCGCGAGGCGCTGGTCAGCCTCGAACTGCCGGCTGAATTCGCCAGGGATCTGGAGCACTACCGCCTGCATCCGGCGATGCTCGATCTGGCCACCGGTGGCGCGCAGGCCATCATCCCCGGCTTCGATCCGCAGGGCACATTCTACGTGCCACTTGCCTATGGACGCGTGCTGATCCGCCGGCCCATGCCGCAGCGGGTGTTCAGCCACGTGCGTCTGCGGGACGCCACGAACAAGGACACCGTCGTCTTCGACGCAACGCTTCTCGACGAAACCGGCGCAGAGATCGCGACCATCGAGAACTTCGTGATGCGCAGGGTATCCTCCGGATTCGAGCGGGAGGGCGCGCGCGGTGCGGTGCCTGCGGGAACTGGGCGGGCGACACAGCGTCCCGAGACCCCCTCCGAAGCGGCGTTGCGCGCCGGCATGACCGGGGATGAAGGCGTCGACGCGCTCGATCGACTGCTGCTGGCGGATTTTTCGCCCCAGGCAGTCGCGTGCACCCTGCCGCTCGAACACTGGCTGGAGCGGCTCGACAGCGAGGCCAGGGCCGCCCTGCGGAGCGGTGGCGAAGAGGAGTCCGGACCGGTATTCACGCGCCCCAGCGTGAGCGCGACCTTCGCCGCGCCACGCGACGAAATCGAGCGCGAGCTTGCCGCGCTGTGGCAGGGACTGCTCGGCGTTGCCGAGGTCGGCATCAACGACGATTTCTTCGAGCTGGGCGGGCAGTCGCTGATAGCGGTGCGGGTGTTCCAGCGCATCGGCAAGAAGTATGGCGTCGACATGCCGCTCTCGACGCTGTTCCAGGCGCCAACCATCGCGGAGTGCGCGGCGCTGCTGCGCGACCTGCTCGGCCGGCCGCATCCGGGCGATACGCAGGCCTCGGTGCCGGCGCCAGCCATTGTTGCGGAGGCGCCGCCCGTGAAGCCGGCGTTCCGCGCGCTGGTGATGGTGCAACGCGGCGGCAATCGGCTGCCATTCTTCTGCGTGCACGGCGCCGGTGGCAACGTGCTCAACTTCCGCGACCTGGCGCGCGCCATGCATCCCGACCAGCCGTTCTATGGCCTGCAGGCCGCGGGCATCGATGGCATCAGCCGCCCGCACGAGACGATCGAGGAGATGGCGGAGGCCTATATCGGCGAAATCCGGGCGCTGCAGCCCGCAGGGCCTTACCTGCTGGGGGGATTTTCCGTCGGCGGCATCGTGGCCTTTGAAATGGCGCGGCAGCTGACCGCCCTGGGTCAGGAAGTTGGCCTGCTTGCCTTCATCGATACCTTCCATCCGCGGATGCGGATGCGAGAAGACACCTTCTTCACACGCCTGGACCGGTTGCGCCGTGAAGGGCTGCCCTATCTGCGTGGCGCGCTGCACCGGCGGCAACTCCAGGCACAGGCGGTCCGTGAAGACCACGCCATCGACGGGCTGCTCGCTCGCGGCGAGCCGATTCCCTCCGAGCTGCGCGGGCGCCAGCTGTGGCGCAATTTCGGACGCGCGCAAGAGCTATACCGCATCCAGCCATGGCATGGGAAGGCAGTACTCTTTCGTGCCAGGAAGTTGAGTTCCTTCATGCAATATGGCGATCCGACCTACGGCTGGTCCGGCGATGTGCTCGGCGGCGTGGAGCTCATCATGGTGCCTGGAGATCACGACAGCCTGCTGCTGGGCACGAACGCCGAGCTGCTGGTGAACTCGCTCGGCGCGGCGATCGACCGGGCCAGTACCTCGCGTGCTCAGTACCGCGAAGCACCAGTCAGCGATGCGATGACCTCTGCGGGTGCCTGAACCAGTTCGATCAGCACGCCTTCGCCGCCCAGCGGAAACTCCCCGGCACGGGGATGGATGAAACAGACGTCGTGGCCGGCCGCACCCTTGCGGATGCCGCCCGGCGCGAAACGCAGCCCCTGCGCCGCCAGCCATTCCATCGCGCGCTGCAGGTCATCGACCCACAGGCCGATGTGGTTCAGCGGTGGTTGATGTACCGCCGGTTTGCGTTGCGGATCGAGCGGCTGCATGAGATCGATCTCGACGCGCTGCGGGCCTTCTCCCAGCGCACAGATA
>DATJXQ010000087.1:0-2928 GCA_035500015.1 Steroidobacteraceae bacterium | reverse complement strand
CTGCCGTGGAGAAGTCCACGTCGTGCCGCAGCGCGCGCGGCACGCCGGCCTTGACGGAAATCGGCGTCTGGATCAGCTGCGACGTGTCGCTTCCGGGCAGCTTGTAGCGGATTTTCAGGTAACCGTATTCCCCGGTCTTGTCTGCCGCCGGCGGCTGCTCCTTCCTGCCATAACGCAGGCCATCCACCAGCTGCGCGGCGGAGTCCGCCGGAGTGACTTCATAGATGGCGGTCACGGTATGGCCCGCGCCGACGTCCCCGGCGTCGATCCTGTCGTTGTTGAAGTCCGCGCGGGCCAGCGCCCGGGTCTCGTAACCCACCAGCCGGTATTCGGCCACGGTCGCGGGATTGAACTCGACCTGCACCTTCACGTCCTTCGCGATGGTGAACAGCTGCGCGCCGGCCTGTTCCACCAGCACCTTGCGCGCCTCGTTGAGCGTATCGATGTACGCGGCCACGCCATTGCCGTTCTGCGCCAGCGCCTGTGCGACGTCGTCGCGGTAATTGTCCTCGCCGAAGCCCAGCACCGACAGGAAGATGCCCTGCTGGCGCTGCTGCTCCACGAAGTGCTTCAGGTCGTTCGCGCCCGAGATGCCGACGTTGAAGTCGCCGTCGGTGGCCAGCAGCACGCGGTTGACGCCCTCCTTGCGGAAGTTGCGCATGGCCATCTGGTAGGCCAGCTGGATACCGGCCGCGCCGGCGGTGGAACCGCCCGGCCGCAGCGAGTACAGCGCCCGCAGGATGGTGTCCTTCTGGCTCACCGGCGTGGGCGGCAGCACCTCGCCGGCCGCGCCCGCGTAGACCGCGATGCCGACGGTGTCGGTGGGCTTGAGGCTGTCGAGCAGCAGCGCCATCGAACGTTGCGCCAGCGGCAGCTTGTCTGGTTCGTTCATCGAGCCGCTGACATCCAGCAGCAGCACCAGATTCACGTCGGGCCGCTGCCGCGCGGGCAGTTCATAGCCCTTGATGCCGATGTGCACCAGCTTCTTGCCCTGGCCCCAGGGCGAGTCGCTGACGGTGATGGTGGGCATGAACGGCTGCTCGCGCGCATCCGCGGCCGGCCAGTCATAGTCGAAGTAATTGATCATCTCCTCGGTACGCACCGCGCCGGCCGGCGGCAGCCGGCCCTCATTGAGTTGCCGTCGCACGAAACTGTAGGAAGCGGTATCCACATCGAGCGAGAACGTGGAGACCGGCTCGTCGGCGGCGCGCTTCACCGGGTTGATGGCGAACTGCTCGAACTTGTCGTTGGCGGTCACCGCGGCCGCCGGCTGCGGCATGCCGTAGGCAGGCCGGTTGAGCACCTGGTTCACCACGCCCGCCATGGCGCCCGAACCGTAGGTGGCCGAAGCCCCGCCGGTGACGACGTCGGTGCGGTCCAGCAGGTTCGCGGGGATGGTGTTCAGGTCGACCACGTCGGCCTGGTTGGACGTCGAAGGCACGCGTGAGCCATCCACCAGCGTCAGCGTGCGGGTGCCGAACGTCGGATCCAGGCCGCGCAGGTTGGCGATGGTATTGCCCACGAAGTAGGAATCGCCGCCGCCGCCGGCAGGCGCCGCTCCGCCCGCGGCCGGGGCGCCGGCGGCTGGGGCACTGCTCGCGAGGGTTGGCGCGTAGGTCGAGATGTTCTGCGGCACCAGCGTCGTCAATGCGTCGGCCACGTTGACGATGCCGAGGCGCTGCGCTTCCGCGGCGGAGATGGAGGTCACCGGGTTCGCGCTGGTGACATTGGGCGCCAGGATGCGGGTGCCACTGACCTGGACTTCGGCGAGCTGCAAGTCAGCCGATGGTTCCACCGTGGTCTGCGCGATGATGACCGCCGGCGGCGGCACCGGGGACGCTGGCGCAACGCCGGGCGCAGCCGCAGCCGGGGCTGGAGCCGGAGCGGCGGTCCTGGCCAAGGCCCGCGCGCCGGCGGCCTGGCTTTCCGCCACGGCCACCGGCGCGGCAGCTGGTGAGGTCCGGCGTTGCTTCGAAGACAGCGGTGTTGCGGGCCGCGTCGCAGTTGCCGGCACCTCGGCAGTGGATGGCGTCGTCGCCGGCGATGGCGCCGCGTCGGTTACTGGCCGCACGGTGGGGCGGGGCGCAATGGCGCGCTCGGAAGCCGGCATCAGCCAGTACAGCGATGCGCCCACGACCAGCAGGCAGGCCGTGGCGAAACCGCCCAGCCAGGCTTTCGGCACCGGCCAGCGGCTGCGCGCCGACTCGCGCTCGCGGCGCACGCGGTCGAATTCCTCCAGTGCCGCGCGCCGTGCCTGCATGCGCGCGTGCGGATCCGGTGCCGGAGGATCCAGTGTCTGCAGCTGCCGTTCGAAGGATTGCGTGTTCATAGGCTGTTCGCGATCTGCTCGCGCCTGTTCATGTGTTTGCGCATGGTGTGGATGCGCCAGGAGATGGTGGATTCGGAAACCCCGAGGATTTCGCCGGCCTCGGCATGGCTCATGCCCTCCGCGTGCACCAGCAGCGCGGTCTCGCGCATGCCGGTCCCGAGGGCATCGAGCTGCTGCAGCAACTGCGCCAGGTGGATGGCGTCCTCGGCGCGGCCGGCGTCGGCGGCCGGCTCGTCATCCGGCAGGTCCGCGTGCAGGTGGCGGCGTTGCGCGCGCTGCCAGTCCTGCGCGCAGCTGACCACCAGCCGGTACAGCCAGCTGGTGAATGCCGCCTGGAAGCGGTATTGCGCCAGGCTCTGCGCCAGCTTGATGCAGGCCTGCTGGGCAATATCCTCGGCATCGGCACGGTGGCCGCACCACTTCCACGCGAAGCGGAAGATCGTGTCGTAGTGCAGGTCCACCAGTTCGGCAAAGCCGCCGCGGTCGCCGTGCTGGGCGCGCCGTATCAGGCCGGTGAGTTGCGGGTTGTCCATGGGCTTCTTTATTGTGGCCGTTATCCCTTCAGACGGCGGGAATGCCCGAAAGCTTGGAGACGAGAC
>DATJXQ010000086.1:0-4520 GCA_035500015.1 Steroidobacteraceae bacterium | reverse complement strand
ACGGCCGCGAGGCAGGTTCGCGGCCCGCGTATTCGCGCGCGGCCGCATCGACGCGGTCGGCGGTGCGCCGCAGGGCCAGCTCGCGCAGCGCGATCAGGTTGGGTTTGCGGAAGAAGCGTTCCAGCGCGGTAGCGGCCTGCTCGGGCAGATAGACCTTGCCCGAACGCAGGCGATCCAGCAGGTCGTCGGGTGGCAGGTCGATGAGCTCGATCTCGTCGGCTTCGTCGAACACGCTGTCGGGAATGGTTTCAGCCTGGCGGATGCCGGTGATGCCGGCCACCACGTCGTTGAGGCTTTCCAGGTGCTGGACGTTGACCGTGGTCCATACGTCGAGGCCGGCATCCAGCAGCTCGGCCACGTCCTGCCACCGCTTTGCATGGCGCTGCCGCGGCTCACCCTCTTCGATGTTGGTATGCGCCAGCTCATCGACCAGCGTGATCTGCGCGCGCCGTTCCAGTGCGGCGTCGAGATCGAATTCGTGGCGCGTGATACCCGCGTAGGCGACCGGCAGCACCGGCAGCCGCTCCAGCCCTTCGAGCAGCCGTTCCGTCTCCACGCGCCCGTGCGGCTCGACGTAGCCGACGACCACATCCATGCCGCGCGCGCGTGCCGCAAGCGCCGCCTCCAGCATCGCGTAGGTCTTGCCGACACCGGCGCAGGCGCCGAAGAAGATGCGCAGCTTGCCGCGGCGCGCGCGTTCGGCTTCGCGCCGCGCGGCGGCCAGCAGTGCGTCGGGGTCTGGCCGGGGTGGTTCGCCGCTCACTGCGCTCCGGATTGCAGGGCCAGGTTCAGCGCGAGCACGTTGACCCGCGGTTCGCCCAGAATACCGAATGTCCTGCCCGCGGTGTGCGCGGCCACCAGCGCGCGCAGCTTCTCCTGCGGAATACCGCGCAGGCGCGCGATGCGCGGCACCTGGTACAGTGCCGCGGCCGGCGAGATGTGCGGATCCAGGCCGCTGCCCGATGCGGTGACGAGATCCACGGGCACCGGCGCGGTATTGGCGGGATCGGCGTCACGCAATGCCTTCACGCGCGCATCGATAGCGTCCAGCAGCGCCTTGTTGGTGGGCGAGAGATTGCTGCCGCTGGATGATGCGCCGTTGTATGGCTGTGGACCGGTGGCCGAAGGCCGGCTCCAGAAATACTTCGGGTCGGAGAAGGGCTGGCCGAGCAGCTCCGAACCCACCGCTCTGCCGTCCTTCATGATGAGGCTGCCGCCGGCGCGCGCCGGCATCGTCACCGCCGCCACCCCCGTCACCAGCAGCGGATAGATGACGCCGGTGACCAGTGTCAGCATGAGGAACAGGCCCAGGGCATTGCGCAGTGTCTTCATGGTTGCACCTTCAGGCGAGATGGGTCGCCGCCAGCAGCATGTCGATGAGCTTGATGCCGACGAAGGGCACCACGATGCCGCCGAGGCCGTAAACGAGCAGGTTCCGCCGCAGCAGCGCGGCGGCCGAGGCTGCGCGGGTCTTCACGCCACGCAGCGCCAGCGGTACCAGCGCCACGATGACCAGCGCGTTGAAGATCACCGCCGACAGGATGGCGCTCTGCGGCGTGGCCAGGTGCATCACGTTCAGCGCATCGAGCGCGGGATAGGTGGCGGCGAAGGCGGCCGGAATGATGGCGAAGTATTTCGCCACGTCGTTGGCGATCGAGAAGGTGGTCAGCGCGCCGCGCGTCACCAGCATCTGCTTGCCCACATCCACCACTTCGATCAGCTTGGTGGGGTTGGAATCCAGGTCCACCATGTTGCCCGCTTCCTTGGCGGCCTGGGTACCGGAGTTCATGGCCACCGCCACGTCGGCCTGCGCCAGCGCCGGCGCATCATTGGTGCCATCGCCGCACATGGCCACCAGGTGGCCGTCGGCCTGATACTTGCGGATCAGTTCCAGCTTGGTCTCCGGTGTCGCCTCGGCGAGAAAATCATCCACGCCGGCCTCGGCGGCGATGGCTGCGGCAGTCAGCCGGTTGTCGCCGGTAACCATGACCGTGCGGATGCCCATGCGGCGCAGTTCCGCGAAACGCTCGCGGATGCCGCCCTTGACGATGTCGCGCAGTTCCACCACGCCCAGCACGCGCGCGCCATCCGCGACCACCAGCGGCGTGGCGCCCTGGCGGGCGATGTCGTCCACGATGCGGTTCACCGGCGCGGGCCACAGGCCATTGGCGGATTCGACGAAGCGGCGGATGGCGTCCGCCGCGCCCTTGCGCAACCGCCGGCCTTCCAGGTCCACGCCACTGGTGCGGGTCTGCGCGGAGAACTTGTGGAAGGTATGCGGCTGGCCCGACAGGTCACGGCCGCGCAGGCTGTACTGCTGCTTGGCCAGCACCATGATGGAACGGCCTTCCGGAGTCTCGTCGGCCAGGGACGCGAGCTGGGCCACGTCGGCCAGCTCCTGCGGATTGACGCCGGGCGCCGGATGGAAGGCCGAGGCCTGCCGGTCGCCGAGCGTGATGGTGCCGGTCTTGTCGAGCAGCAGCACGTCGACGTCGCCGGCGGCCTCGATGGCGCGGCCGCTGGTGGCGATGACATTGGCGCGCACCATGCGATCCATGCCGGCGATGCCGATGGCCGACAGCAGGCCGCCGATGGTGGTCGGGATCAGGCACACCAGCAGCGCGATGAGCACCACCACCGGCACCACGGCACCCTGTCCGGAAGCGGTGACGGCGAACTGCGAGAACGGCGCCAGCGTGGCGCAGGCGAACAGGAACACCAGCGTGAGCATGGCCAGCAGGATGGACAGCGCGATCTCGTTGGGGGTGCGGCCGCGGCTCGCGCCCTCCACCATCGCGATCATGCGGTCGAGGAAGGATTCGCCCGGATTGCGGCTGACCTGCACGATCAGCCAGTCCGACAGCACACGCGTGCCGCCGGTGACCGAGGAGAAATCCCCGCCCGCCTCGCGCAGCACCGGCGCGGATTCGCCGGTAATGGCGCTTTCGTCCACCGACGCGACGCCGTCGATGATTTCGCCGTCGGCCGGAACCAGCTCGCCGGCCGATACCAGGTAGTGATCGCCCTTGCGCAGCGTCGCGGCCGAGACCTTGTCGAATGCGAGCTTGTTGCCCGGCTCACGCAGCTTGCGCGCCTGCACATCGCGGCGCGTGGAACGCAGCGCCGCGGCCTGTGCCTTGCCGCGACCTTCAGCCACCGCTTCCGCGAAATTGGCGAACAGCACGGTCAGCCACAGCCAGGCGGCGATGGCCAGCACGAAGCCGGGGCTGCCGAGCCCCGCGTGCGCGTTGAACGCGGCCGCCACGCCGACCACGGTGGTGAGAATGCTGCCCACGTACACCACGAACATCACCGGGTTGCGCAGCTGTACTCGCGGGTCGAGCTTGCGGAACGAATCGGCGATGCCCGCGGTCAGCAGCGGACCACTGACGAAGGATCTCGCGGGATTCATGGATGCACCATCTGCAGATGCTCGGCCACCGGCCCAAGCGCCAGCGCCGGCACGAAATTCAGCGCGCCGACCAGCAGCACCACGCCCACCAGCAGCAGCACGAACAGCGGCGTGTGCGTGGGCAGTGTGCCCGCGGTGACGGCGACCTGGCGCTTGCGCACCAGGCTGCCGGCGATGGCCAGTACGGGAATGATCAGCCAGTAGCGGCAGATCCACATCACGATGCCCAGTGCGTAGTTGTAGAACGGAGTGTTCGCCGACAGGCCCGCGAAGGCGCTTCCATTGTTGCCGGCGGCGGAGGAAAACGCGTACAGGATTTCGGAGAAGCCGTGCGCGCCCGGATTGGCGACACTGGCGGTGCCGACCTTCAGCACGCTGGCCACTGCCGTGCCCAGCAGCGCCGCCGCGCAGGGAATCAACAGCGTCAGGGATGCCATCTTCATTTCATAGGCCTCGATCTTCTTGCCGAGGTATTCCGGTGTGCGGCCGACCATGAGGCCGGCGATGAACACCGCGACGATGGCAAACATCAGCATGCCGTACAGGCCGCAACCGACTCCGCCGAAGACCACCTCGCCCAGCTGGATGAGGAACATCGGCACCATGCCGCCCAGCGGCGTGAAGGAATCGTGCATCGAATTGACGGAACCATTGGAAGCCGCCGTGGTGGTGGTGGCCCAGATTGCCGAGTCCGCGATGCCGAAACGCACTTCCTTGCCTTCCATGTTGCCGCCGGCCTGGGTGGCGGACGCGAGCTGGTCCACCGCGGTGGAATGCAGCAGCGGATTACCGGCCTGCTCCAGCGAACAGTCCGCGAAGACCAGTGGCAGGAGAATGACCAGCATGGCGGCGAGCACGGCCAGTCCCTGCCTGCGGTCTCCCACCATGGACCCGAAGGTGAAGCACAGCGCCGCCGGGATCAGCAGGATCGAGAGCATCTCGAGGAAGTTGGAAAACGGCGTGGGATTCTCCAGCGGATGCGCGGAGTTGACGTTGAAGAAGCCGCCGCCGTTGGTGCCGAGCTGCTTGATGGCGATCTGTGATGCGGCAGGTCCCAGGGGAATCACCTGGTCCTTTCCCTCGAGGGTCACCGCGTGAACGTATCCTG
>DATJXQ010000085.1:0-3458 GCA_035500015.1 Steroidobacteraceae bacterium | reverse complement strand
CAGCGGCCGCAACGCCAGCCCGGCCCCGCGTTCACGGCCGACCGGTACGCAGGCGCTGGGCGAAGTGCCAGCTGTGGCCCTCGGGATCGGTCACGCTGTAGCCGCGGTCCACCCAGTGGTCGGCCCCATAGTCAGTCGTCGCCAGCTCGCGCGCCACCACGGCGCCGGCCGCCAGCGCCCGCTGATAGTGCGATTCGATGTCATCGACATAGATGAAGAGTCCCTGGGTCGTGGTGCCATTCAGGGACCTGGGCGAGCGGGCCGCCGTGGGCCCGTGTGTGCGCTCCCCGGCCACCATGACCACGGCATCCCCGAAGGTGAGCTCCGAATGCAGGACAGCGCCGTGGCCGTCCACAACCTTGATGCGCAGCGAAAAACCGAAGGCGGCCACCAGCCAGTCGATCGCCCGCACCGGCTCCTGATAGGCCAGGGAGGAGGACATACGGGGCCAGCCCGGCGGGGTCGGCTGGGTTGCCTGGGATGTCATGGGCCGCTCCTTGCTTCCGGCGTATGTTCGGCCAGAATCCGCGCCCTATGCAACGCCCCCCGCTCAACCTCGGCTGCGATCCGGGCCTGCCCATCAGCGCCCATGCGCAGCAGATCCGCGACGCCCTGGCTCGCCACCCGGTCCTCATCGTGTGCGGCGCCACCGGCTCGGGCAAATCCACACAGCTGCCGAAGCTGTGCCTGGCCGCCGGCCGCGGCGCGGCGGGCCTGATCGGCCACACCCAGCCGCGGCGCATCGCCGCGCGGGCCCTGGCCAACCGCATCGCGGCCGAACTCGGGACCCGGGTGGGCGAGGCGGTGGGCTGCCAGGTGCGCTTCGAGGATCGCACCGGGCCGCAGTGCCGCCTCAAGCTGATGACCGATGGCATCCTGCTGCGCCAGCTGACCTTCGATGCGCGGCTGTCGGCCTACGACACGCTCATCATCGATGAGGCCCACGAGCGCAGTTTGAACATCGACCTGCTGCTCGGGGCGCTGAAGCGGCTGTGCGCCAGGCGGGCCGAGCTGCGGGTGATCGTCACCTCCGCGACCCTCGACACCGAGCGGCTCGCGCAGTTCTTCGACGGCGCCCCGGTGATCGATGTCGAGGGCCGCAGCCATCCGGTTGAGGTGCGCTACCGGCCGCTGGAGGCAACCGATGAGGACGGCGCGGAGCTGTCACTGCCCGAGGCAGTGGTCGCAGGGGTCCGCGAGCTCACCGAATCCGACCCCCGCGGCGACATCCTGGTTTTCCTGCCCGGGGAGAAGCACATCCGCGAGGCCGCGCAGGCCCTGCAGCATGCGCACCTGCAGCGCCTGGAGGTGCTGCCGCTGTACGCGCGCCTCACCGCTCAGCAGCAGGAGAGGATCTTTGCCGCGCACACCACGCAGCGGGTGATTCTCGCCACCAACGTGGCCGAGACCTCCCTGACCGTGCCGCGGGTGCGCCACGTCATCGACAGCGGCCTGGCGCGCATCAGCCGCTACAGCATCCGCAGCAAGGTCCAGCGCCTGCCGCTGGAGAAGGTGTCACAGGCAAGCGCCAATCAGCGCCGCGGCCGCTGTGGCCGTGAGGCTCCGGGTATCTGTATCCGGCTGTACTCCGAGGAGGACTTCCAGGCCCGCGAGGCGTTTACGCCTCCGGAAATCCTGCGCACCCATCTGGCCAGTGTACTGCTGCAGATGGCCGCCTCCTCGCTGGGGGACCCGGAGGATTTCCCGTTCCCCGATCCGCCCGATACCCGCCAGATCAACGATGGCGTGCGGCAGCTGCAGGAACTGGGCGCCATGGACGAGCGGCGGCGAATCACGCCTCTCGGCCGGCGCATCGCCGCCCTGCCCTGCGATCCGAAACTGGGACGGATGCTGCTCGAGGCCGCACGGCTGCACTGCCTGTCCGAGACGCTGATCGTGACCGCCTTCCTCGCCGTACAGGATCCGCGCGAACGACCCGCCGAGGCGCAATCGCAGGCCGATGAGGCCCATGGCCGTCACGCCGATGCGCGCTCGGATTTCGTCACGGTGCTGAACCTGTGGCGCGATTTTCAGGACCAGGCCACAACGCTCGGCGGCGCGGCGCTGCGCAAATGGTGCCGCGAGCACTTTCTGTCCTTCGTGCGCATGCGCGAATGGCAGGATCTTCATGCCCAGCTCGGTGGTGCCGCGCGTGAGCTCAATCTCAAGCGCAACGAGACCGCGGCCAGCCACGCCACCTTGCATCGCGCCGTGCTCAGCGGACTGCTGGGCTCGATCGGTCTTCAGGACGAGCGGCGCGAATTCCTCGGCGCCCGCGGCACGCGCTTCGTGATCGCACCCGGCACGCCCCTGGCCTCACGACCTCCCAAGTGGGTCGTGGCGGCAAACCTGGTGGAGACCACGCGGCTCTACGCACGCATGGTCGCCGCGGTCCAGCCGGGCTGGATCGAAGCCGCCGCGGGGCATCTGCTGCGCCGGGAGTACACCGATCCGCACTGGGTGAGTTCCCGGGGCCAAGTGGGCGCGCTGGAATCGGTGACCCTGTACGGGCTGCCGCTCGCCAGCGGCCGGCGCATCAACTATGGGGCGGTGGCGCCCGCTGCCGCGCATGAGATCTTCGTGCAGGAGGCCCTGGTCGGCGGCCGCAGCGACATCGACGCGCCGTTCGTCGCCGCCAATCGGGCCCTGAAGGCTCACATCGAAGGACTCGAGGCGCGCATCCGGCGCCGCGACATCCTGGTGGACGAGGCCACCCAGGCGCAGTTCTACCTGGCGCGCGTGCCGCCCGAGATCAACTCGGTGGCCGGCTTCCGGCGCTGGTGGCAGCAGGCCGAACGCGCGACCCCGGATGCCCTGCACATGAGCCGCGCCGATCTGTGCCGCCGCGAGGCGCCGGAGGCGGGTGGCGAGAATTTTCCGCAGCAGCTGGCCGTGGCGGGCAACTTCCTGCCGTTGCACTACGTGTTCGAGCCGGGAGCCGCGGCCGATGGCATTACGCTGGAGGTGCCCGAACCGCTGTTCGCGGAACTCGACGCCGAGCAGCTGGCATGGCTGGTGCCGGGCGTGCGCCAGGAGAAGATCGCCGAGCTGCTGCGCAGCCTGCCCAAGGCCCTGCGCCGCCAGCTGGTGCCGGTCACGGATCAGGCGCGCGTGGCGCTGGAGAGTGTCACCACCGGTCCCCTGCCGCCCTTTCACGCCTGGCTCGCCGGATGGATCAGCGCGCGCACCGGCGCGCTGGTGACAGCCGCCGAACTGGCCGCCGCGCCCCTGCCGCCGCACCTGAAGCTGAACATCAGGGTCCTGGGCGAGCCGGCCCCGGGCCACACGGTACCGCAGGTGCTGGCCGAGGGACGCGATCTGGTGCTGCTGCGCCGGCAGGTGCGCCGGCCGTCCCAGGCGCCGGCCGCGCAGCACACCTGGCGTCGCTGGGATTTCGGCCCGCTGGCGCGCGAGCGGCAGGTCGAGCGCTCCGGTGTGCGCTTCAAGGTCTGGCCCGC
>DATJXQ010000084.1:0-13046 GCA_035500015.1 Steroidobacteraceae bacterium | reverse complement strand
CGGCGTGCCGCGCGGCACGCAGCGCAACGGCATGTTCGTCACCGACACCGGCCTGGTGTTCTCCACCGCGAAGGATGGCCACGTGTACGCCTTCGATGCGCGCAACGGCCAGGTGCTGTGGTCGGGCCAGCTGCCGATGGGCACCGAAGGCCTGCCCGCCATGTACATGCTGGGCGGACGCCAGTACCTGGTCGTCGACGCCACCACGCCGCTGACCTGGGGCGCGAAGTCGCGCGAGAGCGGCATCGGCTCGACGTTGCCGGCGGGCCAGGGCGGCTACGTGGTGTTCGCACTGCCGGCACAGACTCACCTGGAGCACTGAAGATGATCAATCGACGCACCCTGCTGACCAATGCGGTGGCCGCCGCCGCGACGCTGGCCGCGGGCGGCCGTGCCCTGTCCGCCGCAACCGCCCCGCCCACCCGTTACCGCCACATCGGCCACACGGGCATCACCTGGGGCTATTCGCCGGACGATGCGCCCAATGCCATCCGCGACATCGGCGAGCTCGGCTTCCAGGGCTTCGAATCCTTCGGCAACGTGCTGGAAGCCTGGGATTCGCGCGGCGGCCTCATGGACCAGCTGCGGACGCAGCAGCTGCCGCTGGTCGCCGCGTACTGCCCGATGAACCTCACCGATCCCGCGCAGCGCGCGGATGAAGTGCGCAAGGCGATACGCTGGGGCGTGCTGATCAGCAGCTATGGCGGGCGTGTCGCGGTGATCGGCCCGGACAACGTGGACCGCAAGGGCTTCGACTTCGCCGCCCACCGCGCCGACATCATCACCACGCTGAATGACATTGGCCTGGCGATGACCTCCTCGGGCATCACCGCGGCGCTGCATCCGCACAGCGGCTCCTGCATCATGACGCGCGATGAGATCTGGGCGGTGATGGAGGGCACCAACGCGCGCGACATGAAGCTGTGCCCGGACACCGGCGAGCTGCTGGCCGCAGGCGTGGATCCGCTCATGGTCATCCAGCACTTCGGCGAGCAGATCGCGCACGTGCACATCAAGGATTACGACGGCGGCGCGCACCACGACGGCTTCACGCCCGTCGGCCACGGCAGGCTGAAGCTCGCGCCGATCATGGATGCGCTCGAGGCGCTGCCCGGCGAATTCATGGTGATGGCCGAGCTGAACCCGGATGCCGCGGAGAACAAGGCCGATCCATCCACGCCGCGCCGCGCCGCGGCGCAGTCGAAGGCGGCCTTCGAGGCACTGGGCTACCGCTTCCGCAGCCGATGAAAACCGGCGACGCCGTCCTGAACCTGTCGATCCGCTGTGAATGCGGCGCCGTCACCGGCATGGTGGAAGCGCGCGGCCTCGCCGTGCACGGTACCTGCTACTGTCGCGACTGCCAGGCCTTCGCGCGGTTTCTGGGCCGGCCCGGCCGCATGCTCGACGACGCCGGCGGCACGGAAGTGATCGGCACGCTGCCGGCGCGCATCCACTTCACTTCCGGGGAGGATCGCCTGGCCTGCATCACGCTGACCAGCCGCGGACCTTATCGCTGGTATGCCGAATGCTGCCGCATGGCCATCTGCAACAGCGGGCGCACACGCAATGCCGCTTTCGCCACGCTGCACCGGCGCGCGCTGGCCGCCTCGTCCGCGGCCGTCGATCGCGCCTTCGGGCCGCCGGGTTTCGTGTTTGGCGCCAGGGGCGCGACCGCGCCGGTGAAGGTGCCACGCCTGGGCCTCGTGACCGCGGCGCCGAAAATCCTGTGGAACATCCTGCATGCCCGCATCTCGGGCTCCTGGCGCAGCAGTCCATTCTTCACGCCCGGCACCGACGAGCCGATCCGCGCGCCGCGGGTGTTGTCGCAACAGGAGCGCCACGCACTGCGCGGCGGGGATACCCCGCGCAGCTGACCACCCTCAATGGCCGCCCGGGCCGCCCGCAAACAGCTTGCCGGGATTCAGGATGCCCTTCGGATCCATCGCCTGCTTGATGGCGCGCATCAGCGCGATCTCGGCCTCGCTGCGCGAGAAGTGCAGGAAGGGAATCTTCAGCGAGCCGATGCCGTGCTCGGCGGAGATCGAGCCGCGCCGCTGCGCGACGATGCCGTAGACGAGGTTCTCGATGTCCAGCTCCGGGATATCGTGCCCGGACATGCGCACCGACACGTGCAGGTTGCCGTCGGCCACGTGGCCGAAGAACACCGACACCAGCTGCGGCCAGCGGCGCTTCAGCGCCGCGCCGATCTCCCCGGCCAGCGGGCCGATCTCGCCGGTGGGCACGCTGACGTCGAAGCCCAGCTGCGGCCAGTGCACGCCCTTCTGCCATTCGCCGGGTGAATCGCGCACCGCCCACAGTTCCGTGGCCTCGCGCTGCGACTGGGCGATGACGGCATCCTGCACCACACCGGCCTCGATGGCCTCGCCGATCACGCTCTCGTAGCGCGCCTGGTCGGCCGCGGGGTCGGTGCCCAGTGTTTCGATGAGCACGTACACGCCGTGCCCGAACTCCAGCGGCGGCTTGCGGCCCAGCGCCACGGTGCCGAGCTGGTAGAAATCCGGCCACATCACCTCGTAGGCGGACAGCAACGCCCCGAAACCGGTACGCGCGCGCCGCAGCAGCTCGAGCACGCCGGCGTAGTCGCGCACCGCGCAGATGCCGGTGCAGGCGCTCCTGGGCTTCGGGAACAGCCGCAGCACCACCGCGGTGACGATGCCCAGCGTGCCCTCGGCGCCGATGAACAGCTGCCGCAGGTCGTAGCCCGAATTGTTCTTGATGACCTTGCGCAGCGCATCGATCACCGTGCCATCGGCCAGCACGGCCTCCACGCCGAGCACCAGGTCGCGCGCCATGCCATAGCGCAGCACGCGGTTGCCGCCGGCATTGGTGGAAACATTGCCGCCGATCTGGCAGGAGCCGCGGCCGCCGAGATCCAGCGGAAAGAACAGGTCGGCGGCATCGGCCGCCTTCTGCACGGTCTCCATCGTCACGCCGGCCTCGACGGTGATGGTGCCGGCGGCGGTGTCGAGCTCCTTGATCGCGCGCATGCGCTCCAGCGACACGATCACGCACGGCCCCACGGGCACGGCGCCGCCGGCGAGGCCGGTGAGCCCGCCCTGCGGCTGCACGGCGATGCCGCGTTCATTGCAGTACGCCAGCGTCCTGGATACCTGCGCGGTATCGCGCGGGAACACCAGCGCGAGCACGCCGACGTCACGCCGGCCGGTGACGCAGAAATCCCTGGTGTGCTTGTCGAGCAGCGTCGCGTCCGGCGCCTGGACCACTTCGGCGCCGAGCAGCGCCGTCAGGTCGTCGAGAACCCCGCCATCACTCATTTCCCCCACCCAGTCGCCGGTAATAGTCCGCGACATTGTCGCGGTAGCGGCGCGAATCGTCGACGCTCTCGTCGACGTGGGTGGATTTGCTGCTGTCCTTCGTCTGCTGCTGCACCTTCAGCGCCGCCAGCTCCAGCTGGCTTACCAGCGTGGTCATGTTCTGGTATTCGGCCGACATCGGATCGACGTTGCCCTGCCGCAGGCGCTTCTCGAGCTCCAGCAGCGCGGCACTGTCGGGTGCGTCGAACACGCCATTGGCCAGCTGCGCGCGGATCTGGGCCAGGCGTTCCGCCGACATCTGCTCCTGGTTGCGCAGCAGTTCGCGCTGCGAGGCATTCAGCGGCAGCACGCCGCCGACACGGCCGCCCCACCAGCCACCGCCGCCATTGCGGGCTCCGTTGCCTGCGATCTGCAGATTGCCGGAGCCGCCAGCCTGCAGCCCATTCTCTCCGCCCTGCGCGGCGGCCTGGTTGCGCTGGTCGGCGCCCTGGCCCTGCTGCCCGCGCTGGCCCTGGCTACCTTGGCCCTGCTGGCCGCTCTGGCCGCCACTCTGGCCGCGCTGGCCCTCGCGCGCATCGGGCGAGCGCGCACCGGGATCGCCGCTGCCGCTCTGGTTCTGCGCCATGGCCTGTTCGCGCGCACGATCCAGCGCGCGGCGCAGATCGCCCATTTCGGCGAGCACGTCGTCGGCGCCGGCCTTGCGCGACTGCTGCTGGCGCGCACCGGACTCCGCCACCGCCGTATCCGCGGCCACCGACAGGTTCTGCTGCAGCTGCTGCAGCCGGTCGCTGATCACCGGATCATTGCTGGCCGCCTGGACTGCGCGGCCGCGCTCGATGTCGTAGGCGCTCTCTCCCAGCACCTGCGCCGTATCCACGCCCTGATCCTGCAACTGCTTGCGCGCCTCGGCCAGCTGGCCGCTGGCGCGCGGGCTCTGCTGCTGGTTCTGCCGGCGCGCGGTGTCGATGCGCTGCTGCAGGGCTTCCAGATCCTGCTGCAGCTGCCGCCGCTCGGCGGCCATCTTCTCTTCCTGGTCGTAGCCCAGGCCGTCGTCGCGCTGCAGGCCGGAGTTCGCGTTGCCCGGCTGGCGGTTGCGGCCGATGGCGTCACGCAGCTCGCGCTCGGAGTCGCGCTGCCGCGCCGCCAGGTTGCCGGCGTCCTGCGCGAGATCGGCGAAGCGCTGGCCATCGGCCTGTTGCCGGCCGCGCTGCAACTGCTCGCGCGCGCGGTCCAGCTGCTCGCTGGCGCGCTGCTGGTTCTGGCTGCCGCCCTGCTGCATCTGCTGCAGCGCCTGCGCCACCTGCTGCGCGGCCTGCGCCGCGGCCGAGGAGGACTGCGATTGGGACTGGGATTGCGAGCCGGAAGACTGCGAACCGGCCTGCGCCGACTGCTGCCCCTGCTGCTGCCCTTGCTGCTGCCCTTGCTGCTGCGAGGGCGAGCCACCCTGCTGGGACTGCTGCTGCGCGAGTTGCTGCAGCTGCTGGCGCAGTTCCTCGGCCTCGCGCCGCAGCTGCTCCTGCTGCCACTTCTGCGCCTCGGTGAGCTGCTGCTGGTGCGCGGTGTCGCGCGCCATCTGCTCCTGGCGGCGGGCCAGCTCTTCCAGGCGCCGCATCAGCTCGTCCTGCTGCTGCTGGTCGCCGCCCTGCTGTTGCTGCTGCTGCGCAACCTGCTGTTCGGTCTCGTACTGGTTCTTGGCGAGGTCCAGTTCCAGCTCGGTCATCTCCGACACGTCGCGGCCGGCCTGCGAACCGCCGCCACCACCGCCGCCGCCACCGCCACGCTGGTTGCGCATGGCCACCTGGATGTCGCGGAAGGTGGATTCGGCGCGCAGCAGCAGCTGCAGCGCCTGCTGCTCGTACGTGACCGCATCCGCCAGCTTCATGTTGGTGAGGTTCTTCGCGGCCGGATCCATGGCCTTGGCCGCATCCTCCATGCTCTTCACGAACTGGGTGACGGCCTCATCCTGGCCGGTCAGCTCGCGCGCCTTGGCGCGCTCGACCAGCGTGTTGGCCTGTCCCTGCAGCGTGGTCTGCACCTCGGCCAGCATGCGCGCGTTGTCGGCATTGCGCTCGGCTTCGCGGCCGGCGGCGTCCGCCTGGCTGCGCTGCAGGTTCCAGGTGGCGAGCAGCACCTCGCGCTGGCGGCGCGAGATGTTGTTGCCGTCGTCGTCCCCGCCACCACCACCGCCGCCACCGCCGCCGCCGGCCTGCGATTGCGTGTAGCGCTGTTCGAACGGCTGGATCTGGATCAGGAACAGGTCGGTCTGCACGCTGTGCACGTGGTCGCGCGCCACGGCGTAGTAACTGACCAGGTCGCCGGGAGCCAGCAGCGGTGCCTCGCCTTTCGGGCCACGCTGCTGCATCTCCTCCATCCGCAGCATCGCCGCGGCCTGGATGTCGGCGGCGCCGGCCGGCAGGTTCTCGCTGCGCCACGGGCCGCCGTTGACCGAGTAATGCAGCTCGAGCCCCTCGAGCCGGTAGTCGTCGCGCGCCTCGAGCCTGACCGGCACTTCTTCGATGTTGGTGGCGCGGTAATCCTTGCCCGGACGCACCACGCGTATCTCGGGTTTCTGGTCGGGCGCCACGTCGATGGCGTAGTCGGGTGTCAGCGGCACCACCTCGCCGAGGAAGCGCGTGGCGATGCGGTAATGCCCGCTCTTGTTCACGGTGAGCTGTCCGCGGCTGCTCGTGCCCGACTGCGCCAGCGCCTTGCCGTTGCCGTCGATGACCAGCAGCGGGCTCTGCAGCGGCGCGCTGGTCACCACTTCCAGGCCCACCTGGGTGCCGGCCACGGCGAGGATGTCGGTACCCGAATCCTGCACACGCTGCGGCAGCCCGGTCCACTGCGGATAGTCGTAGGTGAGACGCAGTTTCTCGATGGCCGGCAGATCCACCACGTGGATGCGGTGCTCGGCGCTCTTCAGCGCACCGGCAGTCACGTAGTAATGCGCGTCGTCGCGCACCGCGTACAGCGTGAAGGCGTAGCCGCCGGCAGTGCCGCGCTGCATCGGCGTGGTCTCCCACGCCTCGTCATTGGCGAAGCGCACGTGCAGCTGCACGTCGCCGGCGCCGCCCAGCACCTGGGCACTGATCGCGAGATCCTGGTTGCGGCGCATGGTCGTGTCGCCGGGCTTCACCGCGATGCCGCCCGCGGCAACCACCGCGCGCGCCGCCGCGGGCAGCTGCCCGGCCCACAACTGCCGCGCGCCCTCGCCGAACTGGCCGCGGTTCATGAACAGCGCCACGAACAAGCCCAGCACCGCCAGTGCCGCCAGCCCCGGCAGCCAGATGCGCCGCGCGGGAATCGTGCGTGTCACCGATTCGCCGCTGGCGACCCGCAGCGCATCGCGCGCCAGCAGGTCGATCAATGGCGAGGCGCCGCCGGCCTTGTCCGCCTCTTCCAGGTAGGTGGCAACGCGACCGGCCTGGCCGGGCAGCGCGCGATCGAGCGTGCCGGCGCCGGCCACTCCGCGCAGGCCGCGCCAGCGCAGCGCGAACCACGCAGCCGCAGCCGCCACCACCAGCACCAGCAGCGCCCTTGCCGACCAGACGGCGATGCCGCTGAACGCGAAGCGCCACAGCAGCAGCGCGGCCAGCAGCGTGACCGCAAGCAGCGCGGCCAGCAGGATTGCCGCGCCGCGTGCCGACAGGATCCACTGCAGGCGGCGGCGGGCGCCATCCAGATAGGAGTCGAGTTGCGAACGGGCTGTCATGCGCGCTGCTCTCTGCGGATGTTGAGATGGTAGTTCGCCACCAGCGGCTCCAGGAAAGCAAGTGCCGCCGCAGCGAGCAGCAGCCAGAACCACACCGGGACCAGCCGTTCGGACCCCGAATCCGCGGCCACGGCGACCGGGGCGGCCCCCGGTTGAGGCTGCAGCGCCAGCCAGCGATCCCGGGCCTGCTGGTCCAGCGGCGCCAGCCGCGATTCCCGGGGGTCGGGATTCACGGCCACGAAATCGCTGTGGCCGCCCCCGCGCAGCTCGTAGAAGCCGGGCAGCTCAGGCACCCAGCGCAGGTCGCCATCCCCCAGCATGCTGGCGCGCTGGCCGCGTGGATCGAACACCTGCGCCCCGCCGTGCCGCAGGTTGCTGGCATCCAGCATCGCACCGACCGTGCCGCTGGCCGCGGTCACCCGCGTACCGGCCAGCCACGCCGTGGCCTCGGAGACGAAACGCACGAACAGCGGGTGGATGGCCAGGTCGTTCCATTCCCGGTCCAGCGGCGAGGCGAATACCAGCAGCCGCCCCTGCCCCGGCGCCTGCTCCCACATCAGCGGCGTGCCGTTGGTGAAGCGCATCAGCACGTGCGCCTGGGCCGGCGGAACCGTAGCCACGTGCTTCAGGAAGCGCACCTGCCGCCAGGTGCCGGGCTCGCGCAGCACCGGGTGGCTCAGCTCCATCTCGCCGACGCGGGCGGGCTGGTCGGCCTGCTGGCGCGCATCGCCGCGCGCGCGCTTCGCGCCGCTGACCGGGATGGTATCCAGCTGCGCCGCGCGTGCGCCCAGCGTCAGCAGCGCCGCGCCGCCGCCCTGCACGTATTTGGCCAGCGCATCGGCCGGGGTGCCGGAGAGCAGCCCGGCGTCGGAGACGATGACGGCGGCGAAATCCCCCAGCTGCCGCTTCGCCAGCTCGCCCGGCTGCGCGGTCTCCACGCTGAAATGCGGCTGCGGCAACGCGCCCAGCGCGGCGCGCAGGTACTGCGCATCATCGCCATCGTTGCTGGCGGCGATCACCAGCACCTTGGGCTCCACGTGTCGCAACAGCGCGTAGTAAGCATCGTCCTCGGGCAGGTCGTCGGCCGGCTCGAGCCGCGCGGTGAGCCGGTGCTCGCCGGGACCGAGGTCGTTCAGCACGAAGCGCTCCTCCAGCGGCAGCGGCTGGCCGGCCTTCAGCGGCCGCCGCTCGACCTGCTTGCCGTTGACCTCCAGCACCAGCTCGCGCTTGGCCAGCGCGGCCGCGTCGCCGTCGACGCTGATGCGCACCGCGCCCGGGTCGCGCGCATCCTCGCGCACACCGGATACGTGCAGGTTCGCCGCCTTCGGCGGCGCGACGTCCACCAGCTCGAAGCGCACGCCGGGCGGCGGCGCCAGGTCCGCGAAGCGCAGCGGGCTGGCCGACTGCTGCAGGTCGGTGATGAAGTGCACCACCAGATGCTCGCCCGGCGCCGTGGGGCAGCGCGCCGCCGTACCCGCCACCATCGCGCCATCGTCGAGCCGTGCGTAGCCCGGCTCCAGTGTCTGCAGCGCCGCGCGCAGCTGCCCGGCGTCGCCGGCGAACACCGGCTCCTGCAGCACGCGCAGGCGATAATCCGCGGCGAGCAGCATGGCGCGGTCCGCGCCCTTGAGCGCGCCGATCAGCGCATTCGCCTGCTCGCGGGCGCGCTGCCAGGCGCCGTCCTGGTGCATGGACATCGAGGTGTCGAGCACGATGGCGTGCAGCGTTGCGCCCTGCGGCCCGGCCAGCACGCGGCTGCGCAGCTGCGGGCCGGCGAAGGCGAGCCCGAGCAGCAGCACCAGCAGCACGCGCGCGGCCAGCAGCAGCCAGTAACGGATCTCGCGCCGCCGGTTGCGGCGGATCTCACTGGCCTCGAGGAACATCGAGGAGGCGAACTGGTGCTTCTGGTCGGTCTTGCGCGCAAAGCGATGCAGCCAGATGGGCAGCGCGATGCCGGCAAGGCCGGCGAGGAACCATGGGGCGAGCCAGCTCATCGGCCGGCTCCATGGCGGAACATCAGGTACTCGCGTAGCGCGCGGTCCAGCGGCTCATCCGTGACCAGCATGGCGTGATCGGCGCGGTGCCGCGCGGCCACTTCGCGGATGCGCGCCAGGTGCGCCTCGAAGCGCTGGCGATACGTGGTGCGCAGGTAGTCCGGGGAGACTTCGATCTGCTGGCCGGATTCCACGTCTTCCAGCAGCACGGATTCCTCCCAGTGCGGCGCCAGCTCCGAACGGTCGAGGACCTGGAAGATCATGATGTCGTGGCCGCGCCAGGCCAGCGGCTGCACCGCGCGCGTCAGCGCCTCCGGGTCGCAATACAGGTCGGAGATCACCGCCACCAGGCCGCGGCGCTGGCAGTGCTCGCGCAGCTGGCGGAAGGATTCATCGAGGTTGGTCTGGCTGCCGGCCTCGAGCGAATCCAGCGAGTGCAGGATGGCCGACAGGCTCCCGGTGCGGCTCGATGGCGGGCGATAGCTCCTGATCTTCGAATCGAAGGCGATCAGGCCCGTGGGATCGTGCTGCTGCAGCGCCATGTAGGCGAGCGCGGCCGCCAGGAACTTGGCGTAGCGCAGCTTGTTCACCGCGCCATTGCCGTAGCCCATCGAGGCGCTGACGTCCAGCGCAATCATCAGCCGCGTGTTGGTGTCGCCGAGGTAGCGCTTGATGTAGGTGCGCTCGGTGCGCGCGAACACGTTCCAGTCGATGAAGCGCGGATCGTCGCCCTCGGCGTAGGCCTTGTACTCGGCGAACTCCTGGCTGAAGCCGAAACGCGGGCTGCGATGCAGGCCCTGGAAGAAGCCCTCCACAGCCGAGCGCGCCACCAGTTCCAGCGAGGACAGGCTCGCCAGTACTTCAGGACGCAGCAGGGACGTGGCGGGAGCTGCACTCATCAGCCAAGCACTCCGCTGATCACGCGCTGCAGCAGCGTATCGACGGTGACGCCGTCGGATTCGGCCTGGTAGTTGGTGAGCACGCGGTGGCGCAGCACCGGCAGCGCCAGCCCGCGCAGGTCCTCGGTGGTGACGTGGTAGCGGCCCGCCGACAGCGCGCGCGCCTTGGCGGCCAGCGCCAGGAACTGCGTGGCGCGGATCGAGGCGCCGTAGCGCGCGTACTTCTTCACGTCCTCGCCGGCGCTGGCATCGCTGGGGCGCGTGGCGCGCACCAGTTTCACGGCCTGGCGGGCCACGTCATCGGACATCGGCACCTGGCGCACCAGCCACTGGAACTTCAGGATCTCCTCCGCATTGGTGCAGGCCTCGATGGCGGGCGGTTCCACGCGCGAGGTGTTGTCGGCCACCACGCGCAGCTCCTGCTCGGCGTCCAGGTAATCGAGCACCACGTTGAACAGGAAGCGGTCCAGCTGCGCCTCGGGCAGCGGATAGGTGCCCTCGAGTTCGATCGGGTTCTGCGTGGCCAGCGTGAAGAACGGCGGCGCGATGCGCCGCGTGTTGCCGCGCACGGTGACGGAGAGTTCCTGCATGGCCTCCAGCAGCGCGGACTGGGTCTTCGGCGGCGTGCGGTTGATCTCGTCGGCCAGCAGCACGTGCGCGAACAGCGGGCCGGGCACGAAGGTCCAGCTGCGCTTGCCGCTGGCCTGGTCCTCCTCGAGGATGTCGGTACCGGTGATGTCGGCCGGCATCAGGTCCGGCGTGAACTGGATGCGCTTGAACGACAGGCCCAGCGCCGAGGCCAGCGTGCGCACCAGCAGCGTCTTGGCGGTGCCCGGCAGGCCGGTGATCAGGCAGTGCCCGCCCACCAGCAGGGTGAGCAGCAGCTGTTCGACCACTTCATCCTGGCCCACGATGAGCTTGCGCACCTCGCGCCGGATGGCATCGAAGCTCGTGCGGAAGCGCTCGACCAGGGCTTCTGTGTCCTGCGTGGACGGGGCGGTTTCGGTCATGGGTTCTTGTCTCCAGTCATTTCCAGCAGCAGATGTTGGGCGGGACGGTAGTTCGGCGCGGTTTCCAGCGATTCGAGCAGGTGGCGGCGTGCCTGTGGCGCATCACCCAGCAGGCGATACGACTGTGCGAGGCCGTAGTTGGCGATGGCGGTGTCGCCGGGCTGCAGCTGCAGCAGCACCTGGTATTCGCGCAGCGCCGCATCGCCCTTGTTCCCGGCCAGCAGCAACTGGCCGAGCTGGTCGTGCCCGGCCGTGGCGAGCGGATCGGCGTAGTTGACGGCCGCGAGCACCTCGGTGGCCTCGCTGTCGCGCCTGGCCTCCAGCAGCAGCGCGCCGAGCTTGCGCAGGCTGTCGGGATTCCAGCCGCCGGCCTTGCGCCAGGCCTGCAGCGCGGCGATGGCGGCCGGTTTGTTGCCGGCGCCCTCCTCGGCCGCCGCCAGCGCTTCATACGCGCTGCCCGCGGAAGTGAACTCCGGGAACAGGGTGATGGCCGCCTGTGCCGCGTCGCGTGCCTCGGCCCAGTTGTGCGCGTCGACCATGCGGTGCGCGCGCTCCATCAGCTCCGGCCAGCGCTTCGGGTCCGCGATGTAGGCCGCGTAGCGCTGCCGCAGGAAGGCGTCGAACTGCTTGTCGAATTCCTCCGGCGAGATCTCCAGCACCTTGCGGATCGCCGCCGCGGTGTCGGTCCTGCCGTCGAAGGCGCGCAGCAGCGCGACCACGCGCTCGAAGCTCCAGTGCTGCGCGGCGAACAGGCAGATGAGGCCCGCCTGCTGGTAGGAAACCTGCACCTGGTTTTCGTAGGTGGGCCGGATGAAGCCCTCATCCAGCGTGGCCACCGGCAGGAACTGGCCGGCGATGAAGGCGTCGATGATGTCCGGCGTCATGTTCACGCCGGGCGCCGGGCCGCTGGTCCACTCCTCGTACACCGACATGCCTTCGGAGAACCAGCGCGGCACGCGGTTCTGCGTGACGCCCAGCGTGAACACGTGCGTCAGCTCGTGCCACAGCACGGTGCCCCAGTGGAAATCCCCGCGCGCGCGCCCGGAGGGGCTGTCCATGATGACCAGGTTGCCGAAGGTCACGCCCAGCAGGCCGATGCCGGGCAGGCCGGCGGTGCGCACCGCGAAGTCGTCGTGGTCGGGATAGATCTCCACCGTCACCGGGCCGGAGGGTGTGTAGCCATAGCGGCGCGCCAGCTCCGGCAGCGCCTTGCTCGCCAGCTGCTGCACGTACGGGCCAAGCGTGGGGATTTCGTCCTTGCGCAGCTGCAGGATCAGCTCCGGCTGCGCCACCTTGATGGTGTCGAACTTGCCCAGGCTGTCGATCAGCTTCAGCGTGTTGGCGGTGGCGGCATCGTACGGATCGCCGTCGTAGGCCTTCACCAGGTGCTCGCGCGCCTCGGGAACGCGGCCGAGGCGCATCAGGTTCAGGCCCAGCTCGCGCTGCGCGGCCGGCAGCTCCGGCTCGACCTGCACCGCACGCTGCAGCCAGGTATCGGCCTCGCGGTACAGGCGGCGGATCACGTCGAAGTAGCCCAGCAGCACGAACATGTCGCCATAGCGCGGGTTGTAGTCCAGCGCCTCGCGGACCTGGGCGGCCGGATCGCGCTCGCGCATCACCTCGACCGCGGCCAGCAGCGCGATGGCCTCCAGCGGCGGCTGCTTCTGCTGCACGGCCAGCGCCTGCGCGCGCTGCGCCTCGCGCACGGCGTCGTCGTAACGGCCGCGCTCCACCGCCAGCCGCGCGGCGATCAGGTGCGCTTCGAGCAGGTTGGGATCGTCCTTGAGCAGCGCGTCCAGGTCATCCTGCACGTCGCCGTCGAAGCGCTCCACCGCCACGCGCGCCAGCGCCACGCGCGCGCCGGTGTCCTGCGGGTCGATCTGCAGGGCTTCCTGGAACAGCTTCACCGCATCGCCGTACTGGCCAGCTTCCAGGTACATGCGGCCCCAGCGCACGCGCGGCAGCGTACTGCGGTCATCGGCGGCCACCGCCGCGCGGAACAGGTCGTTGGCGGTGCGCAGGTCACCGAGCGCGAACGCGGCCTCGGCGCGCGTCAGCGGGCTGGCCGCTTGCAGCAGCGGCTGGAAGCAGGCGCGCGCGGCATCCACGCGACCGTGATGCAGCGGATCGTCGCA
>DATJXQ010000083.1:0-7461 GCA_035500015.1 Steroidobacteraceae bacterium | reverse complement strand
GTGAGTTGGTGGTCGACGAGCGCCGGACGCAGATCGCCATCGGGCGCGCCGACGAGAACGAGGTGATCGTGCGCGGCAACCTCATATCGCGGATCCACGCCCGCATCGAGCTGTCGCGCGGCAAGTTCCTGCTGATCGACCAGAGCACCAACGGCACCTTCGTCAATTCGCTGGACGGCGAGGAGTCGTTCGTGCGGCGCGACAGCATGCAGCTGAAGGGAGTCGGGCTCATCGGCCTCGGCAAGATGCCGGAAGCGGATTCGCCGCTGACGATCCGCTTCGTGTGCGAGGACGCCTGAGCAGGGCACCCGGCGGCTGTCGGCCGCTTGCGCCTCAGCCCAGGCGTTTTTCGACGGCGTTCAGTTCGTCGTACAACGCGCGCGGGGTGTGGGCGCCGTATTCGCCCAGATAGGCGCGGATATCGGCCACTTCCTTCTTCCACACTGCCGGAGATACCGAGAGGATTTCCCGCAACGCGCCCGGCTGGATGTCGAGGCCGTTGGTGTTGAGGTCCTCCGGGCGCGGCAGGTAGCCGATGGCCGTCTCCTCTGCGCCGGCCTTGCCGGACACGCGCTCCAGCGCCCATGCGATGGGGCGCAGGTTGTCGCCGAAGCCCGGCCACAGGAACTTGCCGTCGGCTCCCTGGCGGAACCAGTTGACGTGGAAGATCTGCGGCGGCCTGGCCAGCTTGGCGCCGATATCCAGCCAGTGCCGGAAATAGTCGCCGAAGTTGTAGCCGCAGAAGGGCTTCATGGCCATCGAGTCGCGCCGCACCACGCCCACTGCTCCGGTGGCCGCGGCCGTGGTTTCTGAAGCCACGCCCGCACCGACCAGCACGCCATGCGCCCAGTTGCGCGCCTGGAAGATCAGCGGCGCGGTCTCGCGGCGCCGGCCGCCGAAGATGATCGCCGAGATCGGCACGCCCTTCGGGTTTTCCGCTTCGCGCGTGTAGCTCGGGTTGTACTTGGCGCTGACCGTGAAGCGCGAATTGGGATGCGCGGCGGGGCCATTCTTGGCATCGTACGGGCGGCCCTGCCAGTCGACGGCCGGTTCGCCCTTGCCCATGCCTTCCCACCAGGGCTCGTTGTCGGCAGTCAGCGCGACGTTGGTGAACAGCGTGTCCCTGCGGACGGTCTCGAAGGCATTCTTGTTGGTCTTCGGGCTGGTGCCCGGTGCCACGCCGAAGTAGCCCGATTCCGGGTTGATCGCCCACAGGCGGCCATCCGGGCCGGGATGCATCCAGCAGATGTCATCGCCGACGGTGAATACCTTCCAGCCCGGCATCGAAGCCGGCGGAATCAGCATCGCCAGATTGGTCTTGCCGCAGGCCGAGGGAAAGGCGCAGGCAATGTAGTGGGTCTCGCCCTGCGAATTCTGCAGGCCGACGATCAGCATGTGTTCGGCCAGCCAGCCCTCGGTGCGGGCCTGGAAGCTGGCGATGCGCAGCGCGTGGCACTTCTTGCCCAGCAGCGCGTTGCCGCCGTACCCCGAGCCGTAGCTCTTGATGGTGAGTTCCTCGGGGAAGTGCATGATGAAGCGGCGATTGGGATCCAGTTCGCCGGTGGAGTGCAGGCCCTTGACGAACCTGCCGCCCTCGGCCTCGATGCGTTCCAGCGCGGCGCGCCCGGAGCGCGTCATGATCTCCATGTTCAGCACCACGTAGGCGCTGTCGGTGATCTCCACCCCGCAGCGTGAGTATGGCGAGTCGATGGGGCCCATGCAGTAGGGCACCACGTACAGCGTGCGGCCCTTCATGCAGCCCCTGAACAGCGCATCCATCTGGGCGTGTGCCTCGTCCGGGGCCATCCAGTTGTTGTTGGGGCCGGCGTCCTGCTGCTGCGGCGTGCAGATGAAGGTCAGGTGTTCCACGCGCGCCACGTCGCTGGGATTGGAACGCGCGAGATAGCAATCCGGGAAGGTGTGCGGGTTGAGAGGCAGCAGCTCCTTCTTCGCGATCAGCTCGTTGCGCAGCCGGGCGGTTTCCGCCGCCGAACCGTCGAACCACTGGATCCTGTCCGGAGTCGTCAGGGCCGCGACTTCGGCCACCCAGGCGGCCACCGCCGGAGAAATCCCTGGAAGAGGTTTGAACGCGCTAGGAGCTGTCGCCATGTGGGCCACCTTGCAGCCAACTAGAATGACACGAGGCGGCGAGTATAGCGCTCAAAGCCCGGCGGCTGCCTAGCCAGTGATCGGAGATGGAATCGGCATCCGACGATATGTTGCATTGCACGAATGTGCCTGGAGTCTATGCAAGGGCTGGATGAAATCTTCGGTGCAGAAGGACCTTTGGCCCGGGCCCTGGCGGATTTCCGCGCTCGCCCGGGCCAGCTGCAACTGGCGGAAGCCGTATCCCGGGCGTTGCAGGACTCCGGCTGGCTGGTCGCCGAGGCCGGTACGGGGATTGGCAAGACCTTCGCCTATCTGGTGCCGGCACTGCTGTCCGGACTGCGCGTCATCATCTCCACGGGCACGCGCACCCTGCAGGACCAGCTCTTCCATCGCGACCTGCCGCTGCTGGCCCGCGCCCTTGGCCGACCAGCCACCGTGGCACTGCTGAAGGGGCGGGCCAACTACCTGTGCCGCGAACGGTTGCTGCGCCTTCCGGCCGAGCTGCCGCTGGAGCACGGCGCCGGCGACGTCCAGGCCGCGCGCATCAGGAGCTGGTCCGGGGCGACCGTGGAAGGCGACCTGGCCGAATTGCCCGAATTGCCCGATGGGCATCCCCTGCGCGAGCGCATCACCTCCACGCGCGACAGCTGCACCGGCACGCGCTGCGCGGAGTACGCGCGCTGCCATGTATTCGCCGCGCGGCGCCGCGCCGCGGAGGCCGACGTGGTGGTGGTCAATCACCACCTGCTGCTGGCGGATCTGGCGCTCAAGGAAGAAGGCTGGGGAGACATCCTGCCGGGCGCCGACGCCGTGATCATGGACGAGGCGCACCAGCTGCCGGAACTGGCGGCGCAGTTCTTCGGCCAGCAGTTCGGCTCGCGCGGCGTCGAGCAGCTGCTGTCCGACCTGCCGGCATTGCTGCTGCAGAATGGTTTCGATGTCGACAGCCTGGCAGCAGCGGAACCGGCATTGCGCCGCGCGTTGCAGCAGGCGCAGCACTGCGCGGCTGACGCCGGTCCGGCGGGACAGCGCCTGGCGTGGGAGAACGGACTGGGTGCTTTCGATCGCGCGGCCGGCGCGCTGGTGACCGCGCTGTGCGATCTCGCCGATGCGCTGACGGCACTGGGCGGCGGGGAAGCGCTGGCGCAGGCGGCACGGCGCGCGGGGAGCCTTGCCGGAGATCTCGACGCGTTGCTGGAGGCGCGGCCGGATGCGGGAGCCAGGCTGATAGTTCCCGGCGTGCACGCCTTTTCCTGCCAGCTGCTGCCGTTCGAAGTGGGCGGCAAGCTGCGGCCGGTCCTGCAGGCGCATGCACGCAGCTGGATCTTTACTTCCGCGACGCTGGCCATCGCGGGCGATTTCACCCATTTCATCGCGCGCCTGGGTCTGGCCGGTTGTTGCGGGACGCTGGCCGTCGAAAGTCCCTTCGACTATCAGCGGCAGGCGCTGCTGTACACCCCGAGCGGCATGCCGGATCCGGCCTCGCCGCATTACGCGGATGCAACCGTGGAGACCGCGGCCGAACTGGTCGAGCTCGCGCAGGGCGGCGCCTTCGTGCTGTTCACCAGTCACCGCGCGCTGCAGTACAGCGCCCGTGCGTTGCGCAAGCGCTGGGGCGAAGGCGCCGCGCGCTATCGCGTGCTGGTGCAGGGGGAATCGCCGCGCGAGCAGCTGCTGCGGGAATTCCGCGAACACGGCGACGCGGTGCTGCTGGGCACCGCCAGTTTCCGGGAAGGCGTGGACGTGCCCGGCAGCGCGCTGCGGCTGGTGGTGATCGACCGGCTGCCATTCGCCTCGCCGGAGGATCCGCTGGTGCGTGCGCGGCTGGCCCGCGCCCGCGAGCAGGGCGGGGATCCCTTCACGGAGTTCCAGCTGCCGGAAGCGGCGATTCTGCTCCGGCAGGGCGTGGGCCGCCTGATCCGCGGCGAGCAGGATCGCGGCGTGGTGGCCATCCTCGATCCACGTCTTACCGGCAAGGGCTATGGCAGGCGCTTGCTGGCCAGCCTGCCGCCGCTGCGACAGACCCGCGACCTGGCGGAGGTGCGCGCGATGCTGGTCCTGAGCCGCGGCGACGCCGCGCGGCGCCGCGCATGACGGCGCTGCCGGGGCAGGCCACGCCGCGCCTGCTGGCTCTCGACACGGCCAGCGGCCGATGCTCGGTGGCATTGCTGGCCGGGGAGCAGCTGGTCTTGCGCGCGGCCGGAACCGCCCGCGGGCACGCGCAGTTGCTGCTGCCCATGGTGGATGCGGTGCTGGCGGAAACCGGCCTGACATTGCCTCAGCTCGATGGCATCGCCTTCGGCCGCGGGCCTGGCTCCTTCACCGGGTTGCGCATCGCCGCCGGCGTGACCCAGGGCCTGGCTGCCGGCAGCGGACTGCCGGTGCTGCCGGTTTCCGACCTGCGCGCGCTGGCATTGTCGGCGGGCGCAACCCTTGCGGGCCCGGGGCCACACTGGTTGCTGGCCTGCATGGACGCGCGCATGGGCGAGTTGTACTGGGGCCTGTTCCAGGGCGATGGCGGGTTCGTGGGTGATGCCGCAGGCGGTGAACGGCTCTCCCCGCCTGCTGCGCTGGCCGCGGAGCTTGGTGGCCTGCTTCCCGCGGGCGCGGTCATCGCCGCAGCGGCCGGCAAGGGTCTGGCCGCCTGCCCCGAACTGGGCACGCGCCTGGAGCTGGACGCCGCACACTGCCTTGAGCGGGCCGAGCCACACGCCGCACAGATCGCCCGGCTTGCCGTCCGCGACCTGGCTGCCGGCGCGAGCTGGCTGGATGCGGCGGCCGCCCAGCCGGTTTACCTGCGCGACAGCGTGGCGCAACAGCCGCTGTAAAATCCCGGTAACAATGCCGTCATGAAATCCCGGGGATGACACGCCAGATACTCATCGTGGAAGACGAGCTGCCGATCCGCGAAATGATCGCCTACGGATTGCGCCGTGCCGGCTTCGAGGTGCGCGAGGCGGCTGATTGCCGCAGCGCCCGCTCGCAGCTGGCCGACCGCCGTCCCGACCTGCTGCTGGTGGACTGGATGCTGCCCGACATGAGCGGCCTGGAACTCACGCGGTTGGTCAAGCGCGAGGCTGCGACCCGCGATCTGCCGGTCATCATGCTGACCGCCCGCGCCACCGAGGGGGACAAGGTCGCCGGACTCGATGGCGGCGCCGACGACTACGTGACCAAGCCCTTCTCGCCGCGGGAGCTGCTGTCGCGCATCAATGCGGTGCTGCGCCGTTCGCCCGGCTCCAGTGACGAGGAACTGCTGGAGGTCGGCGGCCTGGTGATGGACCGCGCCAGCCACCGCGTCACCGCCGCAGGCCGCCAGATCGATCTGGGCCCCACCGAATACCGCATGCTCGAATTCTTCATGCAGAATCCGGAACGGGTGTTCGCGCGGGCACAGCTGCTCGACCGCGTCTGGGGCGGCAACGTATACATCGAGGAACGCACGATCGACGTGCACATCCGGCGGTTGCGCAAGGCACTGGAGGCCGTGCGGCTGGATGGGCTCATCCAGACGGTGCGGGGTGCGGGCTACCGGTTCTCGACGCGGGCCGACGCGGCCCCATGAAACCTCTCGCGGTGCTGTGGCACATCGTCTCGCGCGCCGGCGCGGCCGCGGCGGCCGGCCTGCTGCTCGGCTGGCTGTTCGGCCATGCGCTGGCCGGCCTGGCGCTGGCGCTGGCGGCGCTGCTGGCCTGGAATCTCTTCAATCTCTACTGGCTGGACCGCTGGTTGCGCGAGCGCTCGCGACTGGCGCCTCCGAACACTTCAGGCATGTGGCAGGACGTGGTGTCGGGAGTGGTGCGGCTGCACCGGCGCAAGCGCTACCACAAGCAGCGGCTGCTCGAGGTGTTCCGCGAGCTGCGCCGCTCCAGCGCGGCCATGCCGGACGGCGTGGTGGTGCTCAACGACGCCTGGGAAATCGTCTGGTTCAATCGCGCCGCCGGCCGGCTGCTCGACCTGCGGCGGCGCCTGGATCCCGGCCTGCGCATCACCAACCTGCTGCGCGAACCGGCATTCGCGCGCTACCTGGCGGGCGGCCGCTTCGACGAGCCGCTGGTGATTGCGCGCGGCACGGAGCCGCAGCTGTACCTGTCGCTGCAGGTGGTGCCCTATGGTGCCGAGCAGCGCCTGCTGCTGGTGCGCGACGTATCGCGCCAGATGGCGCTGGAGACCATGCGCAAGGATTTCGTGGCCAACGCCTCGCATGAGCTGCGCTCGCCGCTGACGGTGATCAGCGGCTACCTGGAAACCCTGCTGTCCGAGGAGGAACTGGACCACGGGCTGCGTGCGCCGCTGGCCGAGATGCAGCGCCAGGCGCGACGCATGAACGACATCGTCGGCGGCCTGCTGGACCTGTCGCGGCTGGATGCGGCCACGCAGGAGGCCGGCAGCGATGACGTCGACGTGCCGGCGCTGCTGGCGGTGCTGGGCAAGGACGTGCTGGCGCGCGCCTCGCACCCGGAGGTGCGCGTCGAGCTCAACAGCGATGCGCACCTGGCCGGCGAGCAGGCGGAGATCCTCTCCGCGTTCTCCAATCTCGTGGACAATGCCGCCAAGTACACGCCGGCCAGCGGGCTCGTGCGCCTGATCTGGGAAGTCGACCGGGAAGGCGAGGGGCGTTTCACCGTGGCCGATACGGGGCCGGGCATCGCGCCGGAACACGTGCCGCGCCTTACCGAGCGTTTCTACCGCGTCGATCCCGGCCGCACGCGCGATGCCGGCGGCACCGGACTTGGTCTCGCCATCGTGAAGCATGTACTGCAACATCACGGTGCCATGCTCGAGATCGACAGCCGGCCCGGCGCGGGCAGCCGCTTCACCTGTGTCTTTCCGCCGCGTCGGGTGCGGGTCGCGCACGCCGGCGGTAATATCGGCGCCGCGCCGGCGCTCCATCCCACCGAGGCCTAGCACACGGAAACCCCACCATGGAAACCGCAGATCTCTCGCATCACATCTCCAGGCGCTACAACGAGGACCTGGAACGCGTCCGCGCACGGGTGCTCGCCATGGGCGGGCTGGTGGAGGCACTGCTGGCCAAGTCCATCAACGCGCTGGTCGAGGGCGACAGCACGCTCGGGGATTCGGTGTCGAAGGACGACCTGGCCGTCAACGCCATGGAAGTCGCCATCGACGAGGAGTGCAGCCGCATCCTCGCCACGCGCGCTCCGGCCGCCGGCGACCTGCGGCTGATCGTGGCCATCATCAAGACCATCACCGACCTGGAGCGCATCGGCGACGAGGGCGAGAAGATCGGCAACATCGCCTCGCGCCTGGCCGCGATGGAACGACCGGAAAACAAGTACCGCGAGATCAAGCATCTGGGACGGGTGGTGCAGGACATGGTGCACAGCG
>DATJXQ010000082.1:0-11840 GCA_035500015.1 Steroidobacteraceae bacterium | reverse complement strand
CCGGGCGGTGGCTTCGGTGGCTTTGGCGGTGCGCAGCCGCTGAATCCCAGCGCCTACATCAAGATCATGCCGGACGGAAAGATCACGCTGTATTCGAAGACCCCCGAGATCGGCCAGGGCATGAAGACCGGCAATGGCCTGATGCTCGCCGAGGAGCTCGATGCGAACTGGAACGACGTGGTCGTCGAGCAGGCGCCGATCAATTCGGCCATGTACGGCCAGCAGTTCGCCGGTGGCTCGATGTCGCTGAGTTCGAACTGGAACCTGATGCGCCAGTCCGGCGCCGCCGCGCGCGCGATGCTGGTCTCGGCTGCCGCGCAGCAGTGGGGCGTGCCCGAGAGCGAGATCACTACCTCCAACAGTACGGTCATGCACGCGGCCAGCAACCGCAAGGCCAGCTATGGCTCGCTGGCCACGGCTGCCGCCGCGCTGCCGGTGCCGGCTGCCGCGAGCCTCAAGCTCAAGGACAAGAAGGACTGGAAGCTGTTCGGCAAGCGCACCACCGGCGTGGACAACCCGAAGGTCGTGACCGGCCAGCCGCTGTTCGGCATGGACATCACCGAGCGCGACATTCCCGGCCTGAAGGTCGCGGTATTCCAGAAGTGCCCGGCCGTGGGCGGCAAGGTGGCCTCGGCGAACCTCGACGAGATCCGCAAGCTGCCCGGCGTGGTCGATGCCTTCATCGTCGAGGGCACCGGCCAGGTGGCGCAGGTGATGCCCGGCGTCGCCATCGTGGCCAACAACACCTGGTCCGCGTTCTCGGCCAAGAAGAAGCTGAAGATCGAATGGGACGAGAGCAACGCCTCCAAGGACAGCTGGACGGCTTTCCAGGCGCAGGCGAAAGACACAGCGTCCAGGGGCCCGGGTGCGCAGGCACTGGGCAATCCGGTCGGCGATTTCGACGCCACCTTCAACGGCGCCGCGAAGAAGGTCGAAGGCTTCTATACCTTCAACTTCATCTCGCACCAGCCGATGGAGCCGCAGAACACCACGGCCTGGTACCAGAAGGATCCCGAGGGCGACAAGCTCGAGATCTGGGGCTCGGTGCAGATCCCCGATGGCGGACGCACCTCGGCCGCGCAGGTGACGGGCGTCAAGGCCGATCGTGCCGTCATGCACCAGAACAAGGTGGGCGGCGGTTTCGGCCGGCGCCTGATGAACGACTTCGTGTGCGAGGCCGCGGCCATTTCCAAGCAGGCCGGCGGCATCCCGGTGAAGCTGGTGTGGACGCGCGAGGATGACATCTCGCACGACTTCTACCGCTCCGGCGGTTTCCACGATTTCAAGGGCGCACTGGACAAGGACGGCAAGCTCATCGGCTGGAGCGGACACGTCATCTCGTTCTCCGACGGCTTCGCGGCGGCGGCTCCGGCCGGCGGTGGCGGACCCGGTGGCGGGTTCGGCGGTCGCGGTCGCGGTCCGCAGGCCGTGCAGGGCGGCGGCTGGCCGGGCGCCACGGATTTCCCCGCGCAGTACGTGCCGAACTTCCGCCTGACGCAGACGCTGTTCCCGCTGAAGATTCCCTGCGGCCCGATGCGCGCGCCAGGCAACAACACCGCTGCCTGGCTGGTGCAGTCCTTCATGCATGAGCTGTCGACGGCCGCCGGGCGTGATCACGCGGAATTCCTGATCGAGGTGTTCGGCCAGAAGCAGGCGCCGCCGCCGGCTCCGGCGGGCGGATTCGGCGGATTCGGCGGTGGCTTCGGCGCCGGCGGCGTCAATCCCGAGCGGGCGGTGGCCGTGATCAAGGGCGTCGTGGAGCGCTCGGGCTGGGGCAAGCCGCTGCCCAAGGGCCACTACCAGGGCCTTGCGTTCCACTTCTCGCACAATGGCCATTTCGCCGAGGTGGCCGAGATCAGCGTGGACGCGAAGAAGAAGGTCACGCTGCACAAGATGACGGTGGTGGCCGACATCGGTCCCATCGTGAATCTCTCGGCCGCCGAGAACCAGGTGCAGGGTTCGGTGATCGAGGGCCTCTCGACGCTGGGCCTGGAGGTCAACGTCGAGAACGGCCGCATCAAGGAACAGAACTTCGACAGCTACCACGTGGCGCGCATGGGCATCGCCCCGCCGGTCATCGACGTGCATTTCCTCGATACGGACTACAACCCGACGGGTTGCGGCGAACCGGGCTATCCGCCGGCCATCCCGGCCCTGACCAATGCGATCTATGCGGCGACCAAGCACCGCATCCGCACGCTGCCGATCACCCGCGAGGGCTTCACCATCACCTGAGCGTTCGCGGCAGCGAAGAAACCACGGCCCGCACGGGAAACTGTGCGGGCCGTTTTTCTTCGGTAGAGTCTGCGGGATGAAGACCCTGCTGCGCGCCCTGTTGCTGCTGTTGCTCGGCTGCCTGCCGGTGCCCGTGCTCGCCTGGGCGCAGCTGGGACATCGGCTGGTCGGGGAACTGGCCGCGTCGCGGCTGACTCCGGCCGCAAAGGCACAGGTGGCGAAACTGCTGGCCGGCGAACCCGACCCCACGCTCGGCGGCGTGGCCGACTGGGCGGACAAGTTGCGCGACACCGATCCGCAGCGCTTCAAGGCCACCTCCGCCTGGCATTACATCGAATCGAAGGACGGTGGCTGCGGTTTCGTGCTGGAGCGCGATTGCCCCGACGGCAACTGCGTGGTCGCGGCCATCGACGCGCAGCGCCGGGTCCTCGCCGACCTCCGGCAGACGCCGGCCGCGCGCCGCGATGCATTGAAGTTCCTCGTGCATCTCGTCGCCGACGCGCACCAGCCGCTGCATGCGGACAATCATCCCGACGCCGGCGGCAACCAGTTTGCCATCAGCCTGCGCACCGATCTCGCGCCGGAAACCCCCGCCCGCGGCAAGTATGCCCATGGCGTGATGGATACCAACCTGCACGCCGTGTGGGATTACTACATCCTCGCGTCCGCGCGGCTCGGCGCGCGCGAATATGCGGCGCGGCTGCTGCCGAAGCTGCCGGCGCTGAAGGCCGGCCGGATCGGCACGCCGCTGGCGTGGGCGCGCGAATCCTGCGCGCTGATCGATGCGCGGCGCATCTATCCACCGAAGCATTCGCTGGACCATGCTTATCTGACCGCGATGCGGCCGCTGGCCGAACGCCGCATCGAGACGGCCGCGGTGCGGCTGGCGGCGGTGCTCAACCAGGCGCTGGGTGGATCCTGAAGCTACAGCAGGTCGCGCAAGCGGTAATACAGCATCGCCAGCACCAGCGCCGGCCGGCGCAACCACTGCCCGCCGGGAAATTCCCGGTGCGGAATGCGTGCGAACACGTCGAAGCGGCCGGTGCTGCCGTCCACCGCTTCGGCAACCAGCTTGCCGGCAAGGCCGGCGAGCGCGATGCCATGGCCGGAGAACCCCTGCAGGTAGTACACCTCCGGTTCGAGCCGGCCGAAGTCCGGCGCGCGGTTCAGCGTGATGTCCACGTAGCCACCCCACGCATGATCGATGCGTGCATCCCGCAGCTGCGGGAACACCTGCACCATGCGCGCGCGCGTGGCGCGTGCGATGTCCGCGAGATGCAGGCCCGAGTAGCTCACGCGGCCGCCGAACAGCAGCCGGTGGTCGGCGCTGCGCCGGAAATAATCCAGCACCCAGTTGATGTCGGACACCGCGGTGTTGCCGGGCAGCAGCTCCGCGGCACGTGACTCACCCAGCGGTTCGGTGGCGATGATGTACGTACCTACCGGCATGATGCGGCGGCTGAGCCGCGGCACCGTGCCGCCGAGCCAGGCATTGCCCGCATAGACGATATGCCGGCAGCTGAGTTCGCCCTGCGCGGTGAGCAGCAGCAGCCGGCCATCGCGGCGCACGTGGCGCAGCACGCGGCTGTTCTCGTGCAGCACCGCGCCGGCGCGTTCGGCGGCGGCGGCGAGGCCACGCACGTACTTCAATGGATGCAGGTGCCCGCTGTTGCTGTCGAGCAGGCCGGCCACGTAACGCTCGCTGGCCACGAGGTGCCGCGTGGCTGCCGCACCCAGCAGCTGCACGCTGCGATAGCCATATCGTTCGAGGAGATCGTGATGCCACTGCTGCAGCTCCGCGGCCTGGCGCGGCTTGATGGCCACGTGCATCTGGCCGGCGACGTAGTCGCAGGCGATGCCGTGCGCGGCGATCAGCTCGCGCAGCAGCGACAGCGCCTCGATGGACATGTCCCAGATGCGCCGGGCATCGGCCGCGCCCACCAGTGCGTCGAGTTTCTGCTGGCTCGCCGCCACGCCGAAGATGGCCTGCCCGCCGCTGCGGCCCGAGGCGCCCCAGCCCACGCGCTCGGCCTCCAGCAGCCGCACGCGGTAGCCGCGCTGCGCCAGGTGCAGTGCGGCCGACAACCCCGCGATGCCACCCCCCACGACGCCGACATCGCATTCCGCGGCGCCCTGCAGCGGGGGCCGCAGTGCCTGCGGTGGCAGCGAGGCCTGATACCAGATGTCCCCGTCGCGGCCCTGCATGCTGCTCACCGCGCGGCGACCGCTTTATTCCCGATCATATTCAAGAGGTTGTGACATATGCGCGGCGATTCAACGGCGGGGTGGGGTGCCCTTGTGGTGTAATGGACCGACTCCTCGATGGCCCTTCACGGCGTGCTTCGGGGAAGATTCTAGATAGTCCCCGACCGCCATGTCTGCCCGCCGACCCGTCATCGGAATTCCTGCCGACCGGCGCCTCATCGCGCCCCATGCCTCGCATCTGGTCGGCGAAAAATACCTGACACCGCTACTGCGGGTGGCCGGCGCACTGCCGCTGATCATTCCGGCGCTGGGCGATGAGCTGGCGCTGGACGACCTGGTCGACGAGCTCGACGGCCTGCTGTTCACCGGCAGTCCGTCGAACGTGGAGCCGCGCCACTATGGCGGCGAGGCGAGCCGGCCGGGCACGCTGCATGATCCCGAGCGTGATGCCACCACGCTGGCACTGATTCCGCGCGCCATTGCCGCCGGCGTGCCGGTGCTCGGCATCTGCCGCGGCTTCCAGGAGATGAACGTGGCCTTCGGCGGCACGCTGTGGCAGCACGTCGCCGAGGTGCCGGGCCATCACGTGCATCACGAGGATCCGGGCCAGCCGCTGGACGTGCAGTATGGTCCGGCGCACGAGGTCACGCTCGCGCCGGGCGGCCTGCTGTCGCGCGCCGCGGGCGGCCAGGCGCGCATCCGCGTGAACTCGCTGCATCACCAGGGCGTGCGCACGCTCGGGCCGCGGCTGGTCGAGGAGGCGCGCGCCGACGACGGCCTCATCGAGGCCTTCCGCGTCGGCGATGCGCGGCGCTTTGCGCTGGCGGTGCAGTGGCATCCGGAGTGGAAGGCCGAGCACAACGCCTTTTCCATCGCGCTGTTTCAGGCTTTCGGCGCAGCCGCGCGCGAGCGTGCCAGCGAAGACAAAGACAGGTGATCCATGACCAGTGACATCCATCAGTTCTTCCGCGAGCGCGGCATCTCCGAGGTGGAGGCCATCATCCCGGACATGGCCGGCATCGCGCGCGGCAAGATCATGCCGGCCGAGAAATTCACGGCCGATGAGGGCATGAAGCTGCCCGAGAGCATCTTCCTGCAGACCGTGACCGGCGATTACCCGGCGGATACCGGCGACACGATGAGCCCGGCCGAGATCGACATCGTGCTCAGGCCCGATGCGAAGACCGTGCGCGAGGTGCCGTGGACCGCCGAGCCCACCGCGCAGGTGATCCACGACTGCTTCTACGCCGACGGCCGCCGCGTGACCATGGCGCCGCGCCACGTGCTGCGCCACGTGCTGGAGCTGTACGCGCAGCGCGGCTGGGAACCGGTGGTCGCGCCGGAGCTGGAGTTCTACCTCATCGAGCCCAACATCGACGCCGACTATCCCTTGAAGCCGCCGGTGGGCCGTTCGGGCCGCGCCGAGCCGGGCCGGCAGAGCTACAGCATCGCCGCCGTGAACGAGTTCGACCCGCTGTTCGACGACATCTATGCCTTCTGCGAGCGCCAGGACATCGAGATCGACACGCTGATCCACGAGGACGGCCCGGCGCAGATGGAGATCAACCTGATCCACGGGGATCCGCTGGACCTGGCCGACCAGGCCTTCCTGTTCAAGCGCACCGCGCGCGAGGCGGCGCTGCGCCACAAGATGTACACCACGTTCATGGCCAAGCCGCATGCCATGGAGCCCGGCAGCGCCATGCACATCCACCAGAGCGTGCTGGATAAAAAAACCCGCGCCAATGTATTCAGCAACGCGGATGGCACGCCCTCGGCGCTGTTCTTCGCGCACATCGGCGGCCTGCAGAAATACCTGCCGGCGGCGATGGCGCTGTTCGCGCCGAACGTGAACTCTTATCGTCGCATCACGCGCCGGCAGATCGCGCCGATCAACGTGCAGTGGGGTTACGACAACCGCACCGCCGGCCTGCGCGTGCCGGTGTCGGCCCCGGATGCGCGCCGCATCGAGAACCGCATCGGCGGCGCCGATGCCAACGCATATCTCGCCATCGCCGCATCGCTGGCCTGCGGCTACCTGGGCATGGTGGAGAACCTGCAGCCCACCGACCCCGTCACGGGCAGCGCCCACGACCTGCCGTTCGGCCTGCCGCGCTCGCTGGATTCCGCCGTGCGGCGACTGCGCGACAGCGCGGCGCTGATCCAGATACTGGGCGAGCCGTTCGTGCAGGCCTATACCCTCGTCAAGGAGGCCGAGCACGAGGTGTTCCTGCAGGTCATCAGTTCCTGGGAGCGCGAGCACCTGCTGCTGAACGTGTAATCGGCGTGCGCGGCGCCGGCTGGCCTGAAGCGAGAGGGTTGGCTTATAGTCCGATGACCGGCCAGTGACGCCGGCAGTTCCGGTTGTTGCGTCCAACCAAAAATAGGGAGTCCTCATGTCCGCTCATACGCGAATCCTGACCGCCATGATGGCATCTGGCCTGCTGCTCGCCGCCTGCGGCAAGCCGGCCGGCGAGACGCAGTCCGCGGCCGCCGCGCCGGCGGTCGATACCGACGCCGAGAAAGTGCTCAACGTGTACAACTGGTCCGATTACATCGATCCGAGCCTGCTCGACCAGTTCACCAAGGAAACCGGCATCAAGGTGAACTACGAGGTGATGGATTCCAACGAACTGCTGCAGACCAAGCTGCAGGCTGGCCGCACCGGCTACGACGTGGTGGTGCCCTCGGCGAGCTTCCTCGCCAACCAGATCAAGGCCGGCATCTACCAGAAGCTCGACCGCTCGAAGCTGAAGAACTGGGGCAACCTCGATCCCGTGATCCTGAAGAAGCTCGAGGCCTTCGATCCGGGCAACCAGTATGCCGTGAACTACATGTGGGGCACCTCGGGCGTGGCCTACAACGAGGAGAAGATCAAGGCGGCCGATCCCAATGCGCCGGTCAACAGTTTCGCGATGTTCTACGATCCGCAGGAGATCAGGAAATTCGCCAAGTGCGGCGTCAGCATCCTGGATGCGCCCAGCGAGGTGATCGGTACCGTGCTGATCTACCTGGGCAAGGACGCCAACAGCGAGAACCCGGATGACCTCAAGGCCGCCGAGAAGGTGCTGATGTCGATCCGGCCTTACATCAAGAAGATCGACTCCTCCGCCTACATCGACAACCTCGCCAACGGCGAGTGGTGCCTGTCGCTGGGCTGGTCGGGCGATGTGCTGCAGGCCGCCTCCCGCGCCGAGGAAGCCAAGAAGCCCTTCCACATCAAGTACCACATCCCGAAGGAAGGCGCGGTGCAGTTCTTCGACAACCTCGCCATCCCGGCCGACGCCGCGCACGTGAAGAACGCGCACCTGTTCATCGACTTCCTGAACCGGCCCGAGGTCGCCGCGCAGAACAGCAACTTCGTGAAGTATGCCAACGGCAACTCCGCCTCGCTGCCGATGGTGAGCGATGAGGTGAAGAAGGACCCGGATGTGTACCCGCCGCCGGAGCTCATGGCCAAGCTGGTGCCGGACCTGCCCGAGAGCGCCGATTTCACCAAGGCGGAAACGCGGGTCTGGGAACGCTTCAAGACCGGCAAGTAACGTTCCCGGGGCAGCGCATGGCGGAGTCGCGCGAGAGGAAGAAGGTCGAGCCCTGGCGCGATCCCCATGCCAAGCCCTATCTGCAGATCGACAACGTCACGAAGAAATTTGGTGACTTTGTCGCCGTCAACAATGTCTCGCTGAAGATCCACCGGGGCGAGATCTTCTGCCTGCTGGGTGGCTCGGGTTGCGGCAAATCGACGCTGCTGCGCATGCTGGCGGGCTTCGAGAAGCCCACTTCGGGTGCCATCTTCCTGGATGGCCAGGACATGGCGCAGATGCCGCCCTACCAGCGGCCGGTGAACATGATGTTCCAGTCCTATGCGCTGTTCCCCCACATGACGGTGGAGAGGAACGTCGCCTTCGGGCTGGAGCAGGAACGGCTGCCCAGGGGCGAGATCGCGGACCGTGTGGCGGAAATCCTCGGCATCGTGAAGCTCGGCGAGTACGCGAAGCGCAAGCCGCACCAGCTTTCCGGCGGCCAGCGCCAGCGCGTGGCGCTGGCCCGCTCGCTGGTGAAGCGGCCGAAGATGCTGCTGCTGGATGAGCCGCTGGGCGCGCTGGACAGGAAGCTGCGCGAGCACACGCAGTTCGAGCTGATCAACATCCAGGAGCAGCTGGGCGTCACCTTCATCGTGGTCACCCACGACCAGGAGGAGGCGATGACGCTGGCCACGCGCATCGGCGTGATGAACCGCGGCGAGATCGTGCAGATCGGCACGCCGACGGAGATTTATGAATTCCCGACCTCGCGTTTCGTGGCCGATTTCATCGGCTCGGTGAACATGTTCGAGGGCCGGCTCATCGAGGACCTGCCCGACCGCGTGCGCATCCGGTCCGACGAGCTCGGCGGGGTGGTGTACGTGGACCATGGCATCAGCGCCGCGCCCGGCGCCGCGGTGTGGGCGGCCATCCGCCCCGAGAAGATCGCGATCACGCGCCAGCCGCCGGCGCGCGCGGCCGAGAACTGCGTGCACGGCGTGGTGACGGAGATCGCCTACATGGGCGATCTGTCCGTGTACCTGGTGAAGCTGGACACCGGCCGCATCGTGCGCGTCACGCTGCCCAACATCGAACGGCTGTCGGATGACGAGCGCATCCAGTGGGATGAGGCCGTGTACCTCAGCTGGCACGAGAGCAGCCCGGTGGTGGTGACACAATAGTGGCTGCGAGCAGTACGGCCAGCCGTTCCTCGCTGCGTAGCGGACGCATCGGACCGCTGTGGGAGCTGTTCTTCCGTTACGGTCCGCCGCGCTGGTCCGAATACATCCGGCGCAACTGGGCCGGGCAGCGGCTGGTCATCGCCGTGCCCTACCTGTGGCTCACGCTGTTCTTCCTGGTTCCCTTCCTGATCGTGCTGAAGATCTCCTTCGCGGAGTTCGCCCCGTTTGGCCGGCCGCCGTACGAGCCCATCCTGCGGTGGATGCAGGATGGCGCCCTGCAGCTCAGGCTCTTGTTCGGCAGCTACAGCTACCTGCTGCACGAGCCGCTGTACATCAGCGGCTGGCTGTACTCGCTGAAGATCGCGGCCATCTCCACGCTGCTGTGCCTGCTGCTGGCCTACCCGATGGCCTATGCTATCGCGCGCGCCAGCCCCACCGGCCGCAATGTGCTGCTGATGCTGGTCATCCTGCCGTTCTGGACTTCCTTCCTGCTGCGCGTGTACGCGTGGATCGGCCTGCTGAAAACCGACGGCGTGATCAACAACGTGCTCACCAGCCTGGGGATCATCCACGAGCCGCTGGAGATGATGAACACCACCTTCGCGGTGTACGTGGGCATCGTGTATTCGTACCTGCCGTTCATGGTGCTGCCGCTGTATTCGAACCTGGAGAAGCACGACCTCACGCTGCTCGAGGCGGCTTCCGATCTCGGCGCCGGCCCCGTGCGCTCCTTCTTCCGCATCACGCTGCCGCTGTCGGTGCCGGGCATCGTGGCCGGGAGCCTGCTGGTGTTCATCCCGGCGGTGGGCGAGTACGTGATCCCGTCGCTCCTGGGCAGCTCCGACCAGCTGATGATCGCGAGCCTGCTGTCCGACGAATTCTTCCACAACCGCGACTGGCCGCGCGCCAGCGCGGTGGCCATCGCCATGCTGGTGGTGCTGCTGGTGCCCATCATGATCTTCCAGTACTTCCAGAACCGCGAGCTGCGCGCGCAGCGAAGATGAAGAAGTACCTCACCCTGCCGAACGTGGTGCTGGCGCTCGGGCTGCTGTTCCTGTACGCGCCCATCGTGTCGATGATCATCTATTCGTTCAACAACTCGCGGCTGGTGACGGTGTGGGATGCGGCCAACTCGCCCACGGTCAAGTGGTACGGCGCGCTGTTCCGCGACCGGCAGGTGATGCAGGCCGCCTGGGTGTCGATCCGCGTCGCGACCATGGCGGCCAGCGCGGCGGCGGTGCTGGGCACGCTGGCGGGCCTGGTGCTGGCGCGCTTCGGGCCATTCCGCGGCCGCGCGCTGCTGCAGGGCCTGACCACCGCGCCGCTGGTGATGCCCGAGGTGATCACCGGCCTTTCCATGCTGCTGCTGTTCGTGTCGATGGAGCAGCTGCTGCGCGTGCTGTTCGGCATCCAGTTCGACCGCGGCATGACCACCATCACGCTGGCGCACATCACCTTCACGATGTCCTACGTGACGGTGATCGTGCAGTCGCGGCTGGCCGGCTTCGACGATTCGCTGGAGGAGGCGGCGCAGGACCTGGGCGCCCGTCCTGCGCGGGTGTTCTTCCGCATCACGCTGCCGCTGATCCTGCCGGCCATCCTGTCCGGCTGGCTGCTGGCGTTCACGCTTTCCTGGGACGACGTGGTGGTGACGCAGTTCGTGGCCGGTCCGGGCTCCAACACCCTGCCCATGGTGGTGTATTCCCGCGTGCGGCTGGGCGTGAACCCCAGCATCAACGCGCTGGCCACGCTGATGGTGCTGATCGTCGCCACGGGCGTGGTGATTTCTGCCATCCTGATGAAGCGCGCCGAGAAGCGGCGCGAGCGCGAAATGCGCATGGCGGAGGCGGGGCTGAACCAACCCTGAGGGCAAGGCGATGGCGGGGGAAGTGGCACTGGGGCTGGATGTCGGCGGCTCTTCGATCAAGTACGCGCCGGTGGATACGGGCACCGGCCAGCTGCTGGCGGAACTGGCGAGCAGCGCGACGCCGCAGCCGGCCACCGCCGACAACCTGATGGAAGCGCTGGCGCGTCTGGCCGCGGCGCAACCCTCCGCCATGCCCGTTGGCATCGCGCTGCCCTCGGTGATCCGCCGCGGCGTGATCTACACGGCCTCGAACCTGCATCCCTCGCTGATCGGCCTCGACGCGGGCCGCGTGCTGGCTGGCAAGCTCGGCCGGCAGGTGGTGCTGCTCAACGATGCCGATGCTGCCGGCATCGCCGAGGTGCAGGCCGGCGCCGCGCGCGACGTCGCCGGCACCGTGATGCTGCTGACCTTCGGCACCGGCATCGGTTCGGCGCTGTTCATCGATGGCAGGCTCGTGCCCAACACCGAGCTTGGCCACATGGAGGTCGGCGGCGCCGAAGGCGAGCAGCGCGCTTCCGCGCGCGTGCGCACCGAGCACAACCTCGGCTGGCCCGAGTGGACCGCGCTGGTCAATGAGTACCTGGATGCCATCAACCGCCTGTTCTGGCCGGAGCTGATCGTCATCGGCGGCGGCGTCAGCGAACATTACGACCAGTTCGCGCCGCTGCTGCGTTCGCGCGCCGAGCTGCGCGTGGCGCACTTCGGCGCCGCGGCCGGCGCGGTGGGTGCGGCCATGGCGGCGGTGGGCCATTCGGCTTGAACAGCAAGCTGCCGGATGTCGGCACCACCATCTTCACGGTGATTTCGCAACGCGCCGCGGAGCTGGGC
>DATJXQ010000081.1:0-5962 GCA_035500015.1 Steroidobacteraceae bacterium | reverse complement strand
GCGGGCATTGCACAGCAGCACCCCGTAGAGCAGCGCCCACTTGATCGAGGGCAGCGTCACGCGCCAGAAGGTCTGCCAGCCGCTGGCGCCCAGCGACAGCGCCGCCTGCTCGTAGTCGGTGCCCTGCTCCTGCATCAGCGGGATCAGCTCGCGCGCCACGAACGGGAAGGTCACGAATACCGTGGCGATCACGATGCCGGGCAGCGCGAACAGCACGTGGACGTCATGATCGATCAGCCAGCCGCCGGCCCAGCCGTTGCGGCCGAACAGCAGCACGTAGACCAGGCCGGCGACCACGGGCGACACGGAGAACGGCAGGTCGATCAGCGTGATCAGCAGCGTCTTGCCGCGGAACTCGAACTTCGATACCGCCCAGGCCGCGGCCAGGCCGAACAGCATGTTCAGCGGCACCGCGCACGCCGCGACCAGCAGCGTGAGCCGGATCGCCGACAGCGCGTCCGGCTCAAGTATGGCGGCGCGGTACGCCACCCAGCCGCTGCGCAGCGCCTCGGTGAACACCGCGGCCAGCGGCAGCAGCAGGAAGCCGGCCAGGAACAGCAGCGCGATGCCGATCAGCAGGCACTGCACCCAGCGGCTTTCGCTGATGGTGGCCCTCATGCCACCCGCCTCTGCCGGCCGGCACTCCACACCTGCAGCCCGTTGATGGCCAGCAGCAGCAGCAGCGACAGCAGCAACATCGCCACCGCCACCGCGGTGGCGCCCGCGTAGTCATATTCCTCGAGCTTGATGGTGATCAGCAGCGGGGCGATCTCGCTGACCAGCGGCTTGTTGCCGGCGATGAAGATGATGGAGCCGTACTCGCCCGCGGCGCGCGCGAACGCCAGCGCGAAGCCGGCCAGCATGCCCGGCAGCACCGTGGGCAGCAGCACGCGCAGCACGGTCTGCAGCCGCGAGGCGCCGAGCGACGCGGCGGCTTCCTCCAGTTCACGCTCGGCCTCCTCCAGCAGCGGCTGCACCGAACGGACCACGAAGGGCAGCCCGACGAAGGCGCAGGCGATGATGACTCCGAGCGGTGTGTACGCCACCTTGATGCCGTGCGGCTCGAGCAGGCGTCCGATCCAGCCGTTGGGTGCATAGAGCGCGGTCAGCGCGATGCCCGCCACCGCGGTCGGCAGCGCGAACGGCAGGTCGATGGCCGCATCGAAGATGCGGCGCGCCGGAAACCGGTAGCGCACCAGCACCCATGCGACCAGGCTGCCGAAGATCACGTTGATGAAGGCACCGGCCAGCGCCGCGCCGAACGACAGGCGCAGCGCCGCCAGCACGCGCGGCGAGGTGACCACGCGCCAGAAGCCTTCCAGTCCCAGGCCGGCGGTCTTGAAGAACAGGCCGGCGAGCGGAATCAGCACGATCAGGCCCAGGTAGGCCACGGTGTAGCCCATGGTCAGGCCGAAGCCCGGCATGGTATGGCGGCGGGCGGATTTTTGCGGGACCGTCATCGTAAATCGCGGGAGTAAACCAGAATCGTCCGGTCAGCGCACCAGCCCCTCGGCGCCGGACTCTTCCTCATCTGGCATATATCTGGTCGAACGTCCCGCCGTCGGAGAAGTGCGTCTGCTGTGCTTTCTGCCAGCCGCCGAAGGCCTGGTCGATCGTGAACAGCTGGATTTTCGGGAAGGATGCATCGTACTTTGCCCTGGCCTTCGCGCCGGTCGGACGATAGAAATTGCGGCCGATGATGTCCTGGGCTTCGTCCGAATACAGCCACTTCAGGTATTCCTCGGCCACGACACGCGTGCCCTTCCTGTCCACCACCTTGTCCAGCAGCGCCACGGTGGGCTCGGCCAGGATGCTGAGGGACGGCGCCACGATTTCCAGCTTGTCGGCGCCGAATTCCTTCAGTGCAAGGTAAGCCTCGTTTTCCCAGGAAATCAGCACGTCGCCGATGCCGCGCTCCACGAAAGTCGTGGTCGAACCACGCGCGCCGCTGTCCAGCACCGGCACGTTGCGGTAGATCTTCGCGACGAAATCCCTGGCGCCGGCGTCGCCGCCGTATTTGCGGCGGCCGTACTCCCACGCGGCCAGGTAGTTCCAGCGCGCGCCGCCGGAGGTCTTGGGGTTCGGCGTCACGACGGTGGTGCCGGGTCGCGCGAGATCGTCCCAGTCGCGGATGTGTTTCGGATTGCCCTTGCGCACCAGGAACACGATGGTGCTGGTGTACGGCGCGGAGTTCAGCGGCAGGCGCTTCTGCCAGTCCGGCGGCAGCAGCCCGGCATTCCGGACGATGGAATCCACGTCGTAGGCCAGCGCCAGCGTCACCACGTCCGCCTGCAGCCCGTCGATCACCGCGCGGGCCTGCTTGCCCGAGCCGCCGTGCGACTGATCGATGGTGACCGTATCGCCGGTCTTGGCCTGGTAGTACTTCGCGAACGCCTCGTCGTAATCCTTGTACAGCTCCCGCGTCGGATCGTAGGAGACATTCAGCAGGTGGAATTGCCTGGCCTGCGCCAGCAGCGGCGCTGCCAGCACCGCAGCAAGCAGGATTCTGGCGAGGTGATTCATTGGACGTCCCCGGTCATTGCTACGCCGGACCAGACTGCCAGTTGTGGCAGGAACCGGAAATGACAGTTCCGGCGGTAATTCATTCCCTTATTGCATGAATTAAGCTTCTGCTAAGAACTTGCCGGAATCAGCGTCCGTGGTCCCCCGGCAAAGCCGCTCAGCTTGCGGCCGGATCGTACTGCAGCCGCAAGGCCCCTGATCCCAGCAGCAACTCCAGGCCTTCCATCAACTCGGCGGTAGGCCGCACGGCCCAGCTGCGGTCCAGCCCCAGCGTGCAGCGCGCCGCACCGGTCTCGTAGCGGATGAACACATCGCAATCCCCGCCGGCAGCGCTGGCCAGCAGCTCCTTGAACCGCGCCGTGAAACGCGGCAGCTCCATTGCCGGCTCGCGCGGCCAGCGCAGGATGAGCCGCCGCGCGCGCTGTTCGCGCACCGCGCCGAGCGAGGCAACGCGCTTGCCGGCGATGCGCCAGGCACTGCTGAAGTCATCGAAGCGCAGGCTTCCTTCCACCAGCACCAGCGCATCCTTGGCCAGCAGTTCCCGATATTGCGCCGCCTGCTCCTCGAACAGCGTCACCTCCATGCGGCCGCTGCGGTCGTCGAGCACGAAGCTGCTGCGGCCATTGCGCTTGCGCAGCTCGTCGATCAGCCCGGCCACCGTCACCTGCCGGCCGCCATTCCAGCGCGGACCTTCGCCCGCGGTGGGCTGCGGCTCACGGGCCAGGTCCCCGAGCCGCGCACTCACCAGCCGCGGCAGTTCGGCTTCGAACAGGTCCATGGGGTGCCCACTGAGATACGCGCCCAGCACCTCGCGCTCATGGGCGAGGCGCAGGCGCTCGGGCAGCTCGGGCTGGACCTGCCCGCCGGCTTCCCCGACAGGCGCGCCGCCAAACAGGTCGTCCTGCCCCGCCACGCTCGCGCGTGTGGCCTGCTCGCCGCCCTGGACGGCTGCATCGAGGCCGGCCAGCAGCGTGGCGCGGTTGGCGCCGAGGGCATCCATCGCGCCGGCCTTGATCAGCGCCTCGAGCACGCGCCGGTTCACCCGCGCCAGGTCGATGCGCCGGCACAGCTCGGCGAGGCTGGTGAAGGCTCCACCGCGCTCGCGCTCCGCGACCAGCGCCTCCACGGCCTGGGCACCCACTCCCCGCACCGCGCCGAGCCCGTAGAGGATCTGCCGCTCGCCCGCCACCGTGAAGGAATACGCGGAACGGTTGACATCGGGCGGCAGCACCGCGAGCTGCATGCGCTCGCGGCACTCGTAGAGGAGCGAGGCAACCTTGTCGGTGTCGTCCAGGTCGGCCGACATCACCGCCGCCATGAAGGCCGCCGGGTAGTGGGCCTTCAGCCATGCCGTCTGGTACGTGAGCACGGCATAGGCGGCGGAGTGCGACTTGTTGAAGCCGTAGCCGGCGAATTTTTCGATCAGGTCGAAGATGTGGCCGGCCAGAGGACTGTCCACGCCGCGCGCCACGGCGCCCTCGACGAACACGCTGCGCTGCTTGGCCATCTCCTCGGGCTTCTTCTTGCCCATCGCACGGCGCAGCAGGTCGGCGCCGCCCAGCGTGTAGCCGGAGAGCACCTGCGCGATCTGCATCACCTGCTCCTGGTACAGGATGACGCCATAGGTCGCCTCCAGCACCGGCTTGAGCGAGGGATGCAGGTAGTCGATCGCCGTGCCGGCCGGCAGGCGCTTGCGGTCGATGAAATCCTGCACCATGCCCGATTCCAGCGGGCCGGGACGGAACAGCGCCACCAGCGCCACCACGTCCTCGAAGCGGTCCGGCTTCAGGCGGCGGATGAGATCCTGCATGCCGCGCGATTCGAGCTGGAACACCGCCGTCGTGTGGCCGGTCTTCAGCAGCTCGTAGGTCGCCGCATCGTCCATGGGCAGGCGCGCCATGTCCAGCGGCGCGTCCGCGCGTTCCGGCAGCGCGTTGATGATGCCCACGGCCTTGTCGATGATGGTCAGCGTGCGCAGGCCGAGGAAGTCGAATTTCACCAGGCCCGCCGCCTCGACGTCGTCCTTGTCGAACTGCGTGACCACGATGTCGCTGCCGGCTTCCCGGAACAGCGGCGTGAAGTCGGTGAGCACGGAGGGCGCGATCACCACGCCGCCGGCGTGCGTACCGGCGTTGCGCGTCAGTCCTTCCAGCGCCAGCGCCAGCTCCAGCAGCGCGCGCACTTCCTCATCGTCGCGGTTCAGGCGTGCCAGTTCCGGCTCCTTCTCCAGCGCCTGCGCCAGCGTGATGCCCAGTTCGTTGGGAATGAGCTTGGCGATGCGGTCGCCGAATCCGAACGGATGCCCGAGCACGCGCGCCACGTCGCGCACCACGGCCTTGGCCGCCATGGTGCCGTAGGTGATGATCTGCGAGACGCGCTCGCGGCCATAGCGCTCGGCCACGTAGGCGATCACGCGGTCGCGGCCGTCCATGCAGAAGTCCACGTCGAAGTCCGGCATCGACACGCGCTCGGGGTTCAGGAAGCGCTCGAACAGCAACTGGTGCTCGATGGGGTCGAGATCGGTGATGCGCAGCACCCATGCAACCAGCGAGCCGGCGCCCGAGCCGCGGCCCGGCCCCACCGGCACGCCGTTGCCGCGTGCCCAGCGGATGAAGTCGGCGACGATCAGGAAGTAGCCGGCGAAGCCCATCTTGACGATGACTTCCAGCTCGCGCTCCAGTCGCGCCGTGTACTGCGCCGGTACCGCACCGCCCGCGCCGTGCTGCTCCGCGATCCGCCGGGCCAGCCCCGCCGCCGCACTGACACGGATGAACTGCTCCGCGGAACTGCCGTCCGGCGTCGGGAACACCGGCAGCTTGCTGGTGCCCAGGGTGAGCGGCAGGCTGCAGCGGCGCGCGATCTCCACGCTGTTGGCCAGCGCGGCCGGCAGGTCGGCGAACAGTTCGGCCATTTCCGCGGGCGAGCGCAGGTACTGTTCGCGCGTGTAGCGGCGCCGGCGCGCGGCATCGGCCAGCAGCGCCCGCTCGCGGATGCACACGCGCGCCTCGTGCGCCTCGTAATCACCGGGCCTCAGGAAGCGCACGTCGTTGGTGGCCACCACCGGCAGGTCGCATGCGGCGGCCAGCTGCACGGCCCCGTTCACGTAGTCCCCGTCCGTGGAACGGCCCACGCGCTGCAGTTCCACGTAGTAGCGATCCGGCAGCAGCGCTTTCCATTCCAGCAGCAGGCGGCGCGCGAGCTGCGGCCGTCCGGTGAGCAGCGCCCGGCCCACGTCGCCCTCCCAGCCGCCGGACAGCGCGATCATGCCGGCGAGGCTGTCCGCGTTGAGCCAGTCGCGCTCGATCAGCGGCGTCGCCTGCCGCTCTCCTTCCAGGTAGGCGCGCGACAGCAGCCGCGAGAGATTGTGGTATCCGGTCTGATCCTGGCAGAGCAGCGTGAGGCGTGATGGCTCCTGGCGCTCGCCGGCCTCGCGCAGCCA
>DATJXQ010000080.1:0-47160 GCA_035500015.1 Steroidobacteraceae bacterium | reverse complement strand
TCTTCGGCACCACCTCCAGCCTGCAGGACGTGCAGTCGCTGTTCCCGCGCACCGGCCGCTTCATCACGCAGAGCGACAACGACAGCGGGCGGCGCGTGGTGGTGCTCGGCGACCAGATCCGCAAGGATCTGAAAATGCCCGAGCATCCCGAGGGCGAGTTCGTGCAGGTCGGCAGCGAGTGGTTCAAGGTGATCGGCGTGATGGAGCCGCGCGGCGAGGTGTTCGGCCAGAACCTCGACGAGTTCCTGCTGATGCCCTACCAGACCGCGCTGGCGTTTTCCGGCACCATGGTCAATCCGGATTTCCAGGTGACCTTCGTGGTCAGCGATCCCGACGCCGTGGACAACGTGAAGCAGCGCGTGATCGCTCTGATCCGCCAGGCGCATGGCATCAAGGCCGGCGACAAGGACGACTTCCAGGTCTCTGCCTCCGACAGTATCGCCAAGACCTTTGCGCAGATCACCAGCATGGTCACGCTGGTGGTGGGCGGCGTGGTCGGCATATCGCTGCTGGTGGGCGGCATCGGCATCATGAACATCATGCTGGTGTCAGTGACTGAACGGACCCGCGAGATCGGCATCGCCAAGGCACTGGGCGCGCCGCGGCGTTTCATATTGCTGCAGTTCCTGATCGAGGCAATGGTGCTGGCCGTGATCGGCGGCCTCATCGGCATGCTGCTGGGCTTCGCGCTGGCCTATGGCATCGCCGCGCTGATCCCCAATTTTCCGCCGCCCAGCATTCCCTGGTGGGCCGTGGCCGGCTCCTGCCTGTTCTCGATGCTGATCGGCATGATCTTCGGCATCCTGCCGGCCAGCAAGGCGGCCAATCTCGCTCCCATAGACGCGTTGCGTTACGAATAAGGGATCTTTTAACCCCACCGTCCCATCGACGCGCTGCGCTACGAATGACGGCCCGCCGCGGCTATGCTCTAATGCCGGCCCCGCGATAACGGAGAGCCGTTCCTCATGTCCGTGACCACCGCCACCAGCGGCGAGATCCGCGCGCTGCTGAACAATGCCTCGATCGAGATGACCTGCAAGGACACCGAGGCGCTGCCCGAAGCCGCGACGCTGGTACCCAAGGGTACGGACATCTTCATCGCGCTGTTTCCCAACCAGACCTGGGACGACCTGAAGGTCGCGGCGAAGGCCGTGAAGGACGCCGGCCTGAACCCGGTGCCGCATGTGCCGGCCCGCCGCATCAAGGATCGCGCCGAAGTGGCCGCGATCGCCCACAAGCTCACGCAGGAAGCCGGCGCCACGCGCATGCTGTTGATCGCCGGCGACATGCCCAAGCCGGAGGGTGCGTTCGATTCCACCATCGGCGTGCTGGAGACCGGCGAGCTGACCCGCGCCGGCATGAAGACTTTCTACATGGCCGGCCACCCGGAAGGCCATGCGCACATGACCACCGGGCAGCAGCGCCAGTTCGAGGCGCGCAAGGTTGCCCTGTCGAAGGAGCTGGGCTTCGAGCTGAAGTTCACCACCCAGGTGTGCTTCGAATCCGAGCCCATCATCGCCTGGGAGAAGGTGATGCGCGCCAATGGCATCACCAACACCATCCGCCCCGGCCTCGGCGGCCCGGCCAGCATCAAGACGCTGCTGCGCTACGCCAAGATCTGCGGCGCCGGCGCCTCGATCCGCGCGCTGACCAGCGGCAAGGCCAGCCTGATCGCGGGCCTGCTGAAGGACAGCGGCCCGGAAGAGGTGGTCACCCAGCTCGCCGCCGCCAGGGGCAGCGGCCAGTCGAATTTCGAATCCGTGCACCTGTTCGCCTTCGGCGGCTTCCTGAAGACCACCAAGTGGGTCTCGGCCGTGCAGGCCGGCCGCTTCGAGATCAACCCGAAGGATGGGGACTTCTCCGTTTCGCTGTAGCGTCATCCATTGCCGCGACCAGCGCGGCGGCGCAGGGTTGCGGATATGATAGCGACAGGTCACGGAGGGTCCATCGCCATCTGCCCATGACGCAACCCGCCCCGCAACAGGCAGCACGCCGCGTGCTGGTCGTCGACGACCATCCGGTCGTGCGCCACGGCATCATGCTGGTGATCAACGCCGAGCCCGACCTCACCGTATGCGGCGAGGCCGAGAATGAACAGGGCGCGCGGCGGCTGCTGCGCGAGCTGCAGCCCGACGCCCTGGTGGTGGATCTCTCGCTCGGGGCCGGCGGCGACGGCTTCAACATCGTGCGCGATGTGCACGCGCATTTCCCGCAGGTGCCCATCCTGGTGCTCTCCATGCACGATGAAACCGTGTACGCCGACCGGCTGTTCGCGCAGGGCGCTTCCGGCTACATCATGAAGCAGGCCGCGGGCGGGCAGCTGGTCACCGCGCTGCGCACGGTGCTGCGTGGCGAGCGCTTCATGAGCGAGGAGCTCAAGCGCCATCTCGCCGAGCGCGTCAAGGGCGCGGGCAGCCAGGGCGACGGCCTGTCGCCGCGCGAGCTGCAAGTCATCAGCCTGATCGGCCTGGGCTTCGGCACGCGCGAGATCGCCGAACGCCTGTCGCTGTCGGTGAAGACCGTCGAAACCCACCGGCTCGCCATCAAGCGCAAGCTCACGCTGGATACCAACGCGCAGCTGGTGCAGTACGCGATCAAATGGCACGGGCCGCAGCCGGTCTGATCGCCCCGCGGCTGATCGCCTGGCACGAGCGTTCCGGCCGGCATGACCTGCCTTGGCAGATCGAGCGCACGCCCTACCGCGTGTGGATCTCCGAGGTGATGTTGCAGCAGACGCAGGTGGCCGCGGTGATTCCGTATTTCCAGCGCTTCATGGCCCGCTTTCCGGATGTGCGCGCACTGGCCGAAGCCCCGGAGGACGAGGTGCTGCACCACTGGTCGGGGCTGGGTTACTACGCCCGCGCGCGCAACCTGCAGCGCGCCGCGCGGCAGATCATGGAACGGCACGCGGGCGGGTTTCCGCTGGAGTTCGAGAGCGTTACCGCGCTGCCGGGCGTCGGCCGCTCCACCGCCGGTGCCATCCTCGCGCTGTCGGACGATGCGCCGCACCCCATACTCGATGGCAATGTGCGGCGCGTGCTGTCGCGCCTGCATGCCGTGCCCGGCCGCACCGGCGAGCGTGCGTTCGAGAACGAACTCTGGCGCATCGCCGGCGAGCAGACGCCGGTCGCACGCGTCGCGCAGTACACGCAGGCCATCATGGATCTGGGCGCCACCGTGTGCACGCGACGCCAGCCGCGCTGCGGCGAATGCCCGCTCGCCGCCGATTGCGCCGCGCACGCGGCCGGCGCGGAGCATGATTATCCCGCGCCGAAGAAGCCGTTGAAGCGCCGTGAGCGGCAGACCTGGATGCTGTTCACGCGGCGCGCCGACGGCAGCGTGCGCCTGCTGCGCCGTCCGGCCAGCGGCGTGTGGGGCGGTCTGTGGTCGCCGCCGGAATTCGCCTCGCGCGCGCTGGCGGCAGAGGCGCTGCCCGCGGCCACCATGCTGCGGGAAGGCGCACCGCTGCTGCATGTGTTCACGCACTTCGACCTGTGGATCCATCCGCTGTGGGCGCACGATGAGGGCGCGGCCGGCGTGGCCGAGGAGGGCAGCGCGCTGTGGTATAACGCCGCCAGTCCGGCGCGCGTCGGGCTTCCCCAACCCGTCGCCGAGTTGCTGAGCAATCCACCCACATGAGCCGTACCGTCCAATGCGTGCTCTTGAGGCGCGAGGCGCCGGGCCTGGAGCGAGTGCCCTACCCCGGCGCGCTGGGCCAGCGCATCTATGAGAACGTGTCGCAGGAAGCCTGGGCCGGCTGGCTGCGGCACCAGACCATGCTGATCAATGAATACCGGCTGACCCCGGTGGACCCCAAGGCGCGCAAGTTCCTGGAAGGGGAGATGGAGAAGTACTTTTTCGGGGCCGGCTCGGACAAACCCGCGGAATATCAGGCTCCGGGCGGCTGAAACGCGGCAGCCGGTCTTGACGCCCGGAAGGCCGCGCCGGTGTAATACGCGCCCCGCACGCCCAGGTAGCTCAGTTGGTAGAGCAGCGGACTGAAAATCCGCGTGTCGCTGGTTCGATTCCGGCCCTGGGCACCATTCGAACAAGCCCCGGTGGTGTCCAGCGCATGAGCATCGGCGACCGGAAGGGTTTGTAGCAGACAGGAACCCGACACCATGCGCAAAGCATTCCTGTTGTCGTCGCTGTGGGCCGCCGCGGGCGCGGCGTTCGCCAATCCGCCATTCGAGACCGATGACCCGGGCGTCTTCCCCGTGCACACCGGCGAGGCATATCTGTTCACCGCCGGCGGACACAGCGCCGATGGCTGGGCCCTGGATGCCGCGCCCGGCGCGGAAGTGAACTACAGCTTCGCGCCGAACACGTTCTTCCACCTGGTGGTACCGCTGGCATACAGCAACCCGGCTCAGGGCAGCACGGCCTACGGCCTGGGCGACGTGGAGCTGGGTTTCAAGTGGCAGTTCGTCAGCCAGGAGCAGGCCGGCATCGACGTGGCTACCTTCCCGCTGGCCGAGCTGCCCACCGGCAGTGCGCGGCGCGGGCTCGGCAGCGAGAAAGCCAGCTACTTCCTGCCGCTGTGGCTGCAGAAGGATTGGGGTTCGTGGACCGTGTACGGCGGCGGCGGCCGCTGGTTCATGAAGGATCCGGGCCAGCGCGACTGGTGGTTCAGCGGCGTGCTGGTGCAGCGGCAGATCAGCAAGGCGCTGTACCTGGGAGGCGAGGTGTTTCACAGCACCACGCAGGAGACGGGTGGGGCCGCCTCCACCGGCTTCAACGTTGGCGGTGGTTATGCCATGGGCGGTGACTGGCAGCTGCTGTTCTCGACCGGCCGGAACCTGACCAACGTGGACGACAATCGCTTCTCCTATTACCTGAGCCTCTATCGCGCGTTCTGAGTCGCGCGGACCGCGTGGCGCCGGCTTCGCTACCCGGAACGTCGTGGCTGATGCATTACGAAAGTAGTCCGTCCGCTGTGGGTTTGCGCATCCGGCAGCGTCTCTTCCGGCATGCAACCCATCAATCGACATGCCATCGTCGCCTGTGCGACCCCGGCGTGGCTGGCTCCAGCCGCCGTTACGCTCTGGTCGTGCGCGAAGCACGGCGCGGCGCAACGGGCCGACCTGGCAATCGTCTGCCACAACCCGTCGGCGCGCGATGCCGAAGACCTGGCTCGTTTCAACGCCCTGCGCGGCACGGATATCCGCCTGCTGCCGGTCGATGCCACCGGCCTGGCCAGGCCGGACAGCGGCTGGGGAGTGGGCACGCTGTTGCGGCTGAAACTCGACGAATATCTCCCGCCCGATTACGAGCGGGTGCTTTACGTCGACGCCGACGTGCTGGCGCTGCACGACATCGCGGAGATCTTCTCCATCGGCATGGAAGGCCACGCGCTCGCCGCGGTGCCGGACGTGGGTTCGTGCATGAGCCGCAGGACGATGCGACACGTGCGCCGGCTGAACCTGCCGGCGCATGCCGCCTATTTCAATGCGGGCGTCATGCTGTTCGACTGGCAACGGACCCGCGCGAGCCGCTACCTGCCGCGGGCGCTGGAGCTGCTGCTTTCCGGGCGAAATTGGCCGCTGCTGGACCAGGACGTGCTCAACATCGCATCCGGCGGTCAATGGAAGAAACTGCCGCTGCGCTGGAATGCGCAGCAGTGGCTCGCGCAATATCTCGGCGTGGAGGTCGAAGCCGTGGCCAGGCTGCGGCATTTCGTGGGCCGGCACAAGCCCTGGAACAGTCCGCAGGAACCGGCCTGCCGCAGCGCCCGCGCAATCTACGCGGACTGCCTGACGGGCACGCCCTGGGAGTGGATCCTCGACACGAACCAGGTGGATTGGTCACTGGCATCCCGACTGCACTGGCTGCGACAGCGGTGCCGGTTGTTCCGCCGGGCGCGGATGAACGTGCTGCTGCATTCCTGATCAAATGAACTGTTCCCAACCTGACCCGATTCCTGCAACAGCTGTCTCGCTGGCGGTGATCCGAAAGTTCGGCCAGTTTGCGTTCGTTCTAATCGGCCAGAGTCCAGTTCGTGATCGCGGCTGTCTTGTCATCCGAATAGGTGATGCTGCCTGTGCCCGACTGGTCCAATGTTGCCGTAGCCAGGCTGCCGCCTGAGCTCGTCCGGGTAATTGTCATGTTCAGGCTCCGGGTCGTGTTGTCGATCACCGAGATCTGGAAGTGAACATCGTTCGCCGCATCGGTGAGATTCCACGACGTCGGTGTCGGCGGGAACAGGGCAAAGGCAGCCGCGCTGCCACTGGCGGTGGTCGTAGCGTAGGCAGTGCCGCCGTTGATCACGAGCGAGGTCGGCGAAGGGTTGGCGAGACTGAGGGAACCCGGCGCGCCAGTGACGGCGGAGCCGCCGCCGGTGAAGGTAAGGCTCGTTGCTGCCCCGGTCGTCGGGTCCGTGGCGACACTGAGCGTCAACGGGGTGACAGCGCCGATCGCCAGATTGAGCGCGGGAAAATCCTGTGCGATGCCACCCCCGCATGATGCGATCTCCGGCGACGGAACCGGGCCGTTGTTGATGAAGTTCGGAACCGCGCAGTAAAGGCCAAGCTGCACCGGCGTTGGTGCGGCACCGGCCGGCGTGAAGGTTCCCGTTCCATGGACTTGAAGCGTGTTTGTGGCCGTGATGTTGGTCGCGGTCTCATTCAAGGACATGCTGCCGATGGCGGCTCCGCCGAGTCCGTAATATGTGGCCGTTTCAGCCACCGTGAACTGGGGACCGTCGCTGGTGGTCGTCTGGGTGCTGACAGGACTGGCGACGATGTAGCGCTGGGTGCAGGCCGTGTCGTAGTACACGGTTACGGTCTTGGCCGTCGTGTCGCCCTGCACGCTGCCGCCTCCGGTGAGGGCGGTGCAGTTGGTGCTCTGGGCGACGCTGGTAAAGATGATTTCCAGCTGACTTTGCAGCACGGTGGACGCCAGCGCGATGGCGAGCCCCGTTTGTGCCAGTGCGTGCTGGGCGACGACGGATGCGGACTGGCTGCCGTCGTTGCCGCCACCGCCGACGCTACCGCCATCATCATCGCCGCCGCAGGTCGTCAGTAGCGCGGTTGCGAGTACAGACAAGACGATGGAGCGGACAACGCGCGTGGAGCGGCCGGGGCGAATGTCCTTGACGGCAGCTGGATCGATTCTCCGATTCATCGGAGAAGGCTTACGGAGTTTCCGTCATGCGCGTCCATGAGCCGTCTTCACCCTGATTTTCCGGCGTGGCATTGGGATTGTCGTAAGTGCGGTAGTTGCCGAAGCCGTCGGTGAAATGATTGTAGCCGCCCGAGTTGTCGAGCTGCTTCGTACCTCCGGTGCTGGGATCGTCGAGTGTATCGACACCGCGGATGAGATCGCTGAAGTGGTCCGCGGAACTGCGGCCGCCTTCATCGCGCAGAAAACCGTCCACCCCGCCTCCTGACGATCCGCCGCCGCTGTCGCGCATCGCCGCTTCCTGACGTCCTATGCCGTCGAGAAATGCCGCATTGTTCCTCATCGCCTGGTCCGAGATGGCGTCGGCCGCGCGGATCGGGTCCCAGCCTTGCTGGAGCTTCTGGTTGAACATCTGGGTCAGCTTGGCCGAGATGGCCTGATAGCGCGCCGTCCACTGCGGCTCATACTGGACGGACTTGGCGATCAGGCAATAGACCGGCATGCGCCTGTCGAGCTTGCCGGCGGGCGCGCGGAAACTCTGCAGGGCCTGAATTCCCCAGTTGGTCTGTACCAGCTGATTGGCGGCCATTGACTGGTGACCTGCCTGTACTGCCGGGCTGCCCGCCTTGTTCAGATAGTAAACGCCAAAGAAGGCTTCCTCGACGGGTTTGCCGTTCAGGTCGTAACCGACTTTTATGGCAACACCATGCTGGTTGGGCGAGGGGGCGAGACGCAGTGCCTTTGCCAGGTTGGGCAGATCCTGTTGTCCAATCCATTTGAGATGGGTGACATCGCCACGAGTCTTCTTGATGAACGTGGCCATTGCCTGCAGGGGAGTAACCGGCGCCATGTTGATCTGGCCCAGGGGAGTGCGCTCGCCAGGCTTGGAAGCCTTTACGTATTGCCGTATTGGGGCGCCACGTCGACGTTAACAAACCGCAATGACTCGTACTGGAAGTAGGCCTCGTCATTGGCGGGATTTTCCGCGTGCCAGGAAGGGTTGACAGGTACTTCGACCCACCCGTAGTGCCACTCGATCTTGCCCTCGAAGTGCCAGCTCTCCGGAACATAAACGGCTACCGCGTTCATGCCGCCCTGCTGGGTGTCGACCAGCATGCGCTTGACGAAGCGTTCGCCGGCGACGGTGACCGGTCCCGATACGGCCTTGGCTGCGGGAGCCGGCTTGGCCTTGGAGTCCGGAGCGGGAACGTGCTTCGCGGCAGCGGAACTGCCAGTTGGCTTGGGAGGCAGACCGGCGGCCTGTCTGCAGCGATCGGATAAGGAATCCTTGTGGTCCTTGAGGCACGCCAGCACCCGGCCCCCACCCTGTTCAACTGTCCCGCACAGCTTCTGCGCGTCTCCTGTGCACGCGGCGCGAATCGCGGCAAGCTGGTCATCCGTCTGTGTGGACTGCGCCGCCGTGGCGGGTTGGTGCAGTGAAAGGGCGACAACAGTAGCGATGAACGCTGTTCGCTTTCGCATGATTGCTTCCCGGTTGGCTCCAACGGTTCGAGTTGTTAACGCCGTCGCCAAGACAGGTATAACACACCGCGGAGGTTCATGGATCGATCCCGGGGGCCATGAGTACCCCCCCAGCTACGCAGTACGTGACAGCAACGTCCCATATCCCGGCGCCGCGCCACTCAGCCCGACCAGCCTTGCCCCGGCCCACAGCCCATGCGGCATGCTGGAAATCACCGGCACGCCGGTGCGCGCTTCCAGCGGCGCGATGATCTCCAGCGTGCGAAACCCGCCGCATGAGACAAGCAACGCATCCGCACCGGGCGCAGAGCGGAACACCTGCGCGCCGAACTGCAGCAGGTCCTGCTGCGTCACCTTGTCCACATCGGACATGGCTTCCAGTCCCATGCCGGTGATCATCACGGGCTCGAGCCCGTGTTCCTCGAGGAAGGCGCGCAGGCGCGCGTTGATCTCCTCGTTGTAGGCAGTGGCCACGGCGATGCGCTGCGCGCCCACGGCATGCAGCCCTTGGATGACGCCGTCGCTCATGGTGGTGGCGGGCAACCCGCAGGCGGCGGTCACGGCAGCGCGCAGCTGCCGGTTGAATGCCTCGCCGCGATAGAAGGTCAGCGAGGTGCCGGTGAGTTCGATGGCCTGGGCGCCGGCGGCCTTCAATTTCCGCGCCGCCTCCGGAATGCGCGACAGCGCCGCATCGAAGCCGGCGGAAGTGATGCGTTCGATGCCCAGCCCGGTGATGACGAAGCGCAGCTGCGCGCCGTACATGGCGATGGCTTCCTCGGGCATCGGCCGGTTCGCGGGAGGCAGGATGAGGCCGAGGACCGGCCGCGAGTCGACAATCATGCGTGTAATGGAAACCGGTGATCACGGTTCCGGTCAACCCTGCGGCTGGATTTTCGCCGGATTCTGCGTGAGAGTGGCAGTGGCGGGGATATCGGAAGCAAGGAGTGCTGAGCAATGAATCATTGTGGCTGCTGTTTCATCGTTCCGACGAAGGTGCTGCTGCGCTTTGCGCGGGATCGCAGGCTCAAGGCATCCCAGCGCCGGGCGTTCGCCGCCGCCGCGCGGCTGGAGAAGGAATGGCGCCACGCGCGCCAGGTGAAATCGCGGCTGGCGCGGCTGGCTGCCGAGGTGCTGCCCGCGGATCTGGGCGCAGCTGCCGCCGCGCCGCCCCACGTGCTGGTGTTCGACTGCCGTCACGGCACGGTGCTGCCGGGTGCTCCGGTACATGATCCCGCCGCATCGCACGATGAGGCACCCGCGCATGCCTTCACCGAGACCACCGAGGTGGTGCGCTTCTTCCGGACGGTGTTCGGCCGCAACTCGCTGGATGGCAACGGCATGGCGCTGCTGTCCTCGGTGCACTACAGCGTGCAGTACAACAATGCCTTCTGGAACGGCAGCCAGATGACCTACGGCGATGGCGACGGCGCCATCTTCAGGGATTTCACCAGCGCCACCGACGTGATCGCGCACGAGCTGACGCACGGTCTCACGCAGTTCACCGCGGGCCTTGGCTACGAGGACGAGGCCGGCGGCCTGAACGAAAGCATCTCGGACGTGTTCGGCTCGATGTTCCGCCAGTGGCGCAAGGGCCAGACGGTGGTGCAGGCGGACTGGCTGATCGGCAGCGACATCATGGGCCCGGTGGCGCGCGCCCGCGGCTACGAGTGCCTGCGCGACATGGCCGATCCCGCCGCGGAGCACTGCCTGTCGCCGCAGCCGGCGCATTTCTCCCGGTATCGTGATGGCATGGATCCGCATGAAAGCAGCGGCATTCCGAACCTCGCCTTCTGCAAGGCGGCGCTGGCGCTCGGCGGCAACAGCTGGAGCGTGGCGGGCCGCATCTGGTTCCAGGCATTGACGGCGCAGAAGCCGGCGCCGCGCATGAGGATGAAGACCTTTGCGAACCGCACCCGCGCCGCGGCCACCAGCCTCTATCCGGCCGAGCCCGCCGTGAGGGCAGCGATCGATGCGGCCTGGAAGGCTGTCGGCCTGTGATGCGCAGGGTGATTCCACCTCCGTGACGCACGCCGGCGCCATCGTGGAAGTGGAACGCCTGGGAGGCCTCGCGGGTTTCGGCATCGGTGCGGCGCGGATCAGCAGCCGCGGGCATTGCGATACTTCGTTGCTGTCCCAGGAAGAGCGGGCAATCGTCGAAAGCCTGTTCCGCCTGCCGGAAAAAGGCGCGGCTGGCGGTGCCGACCGATTCCGCATCCGGCTGACACGCCGCATGGGTGAGGGCACCCAGACGGCGGTGGTACCGGAGACACTGGTTCCGGCCCGGGTGCTGGCCTGCCTGCGCGACGAACTGCCCTGAGTGGCCGGGGCCGCCCGGCGCGGCAGGCAGCGTCGCGTTCGCGGCTCGACCGGCCCTATACTGCTGCTTCAACACGAGGGGGTATGTATGGCGGCTCCAGCTTCCCAGGCCATTGCCGACGCGGTCGCCGATCCGGCGCGCCCCGAGGCCGATCGCATGCGCGATGCCGATCGCAAGCCGGCCGAATGCATCGCGCTGACGGGCCTGCATGCGGGCGAGAAGGTGGCCGAGATGCTGCCCGGCCAGGGCTACTTCACGCGCATCTTCAGCAAGATCATCGGGCCGAGGGGCGTGCTGTATGCCTGGCTGCCGTTGCCGGCTCCGAACGCGCCGCCCGGTGGCCGCGACATGTCCACGCCAATTCGCGCGCTGGCGGCCGATCCGGACTACCCGAACATCAAGCTGGCCAACATGGATGCATCCACGCCGCTGCCCGACGCGGTGGACCTGGTGTGGACCTCGCTGAACTACCACGACCTGCACAACCGGCCCAACGCGGATCTCGCCGCCATCAACAAGATGGTGTGGAACGCCTTGAAGCCTGGCGGCCTGTACATGGTGATCGACCACGCCGCGGAAAAAGGCTCGGGCGCGCGCGATACCTCCACGCTGCACCGGATCGATCCGGACCTGGTGCGCAAGGAAGTCACCTCCGTGGGCTTCAAGCTGGTGCAGCAGAGCGATGTGCTGAAGCACGCGGACGATGACCACACGCGTCCCAGCCGCGACATGCACGACAAGACCGACCAGCTCATCTTCCTGTTCCAGAAGCCGGGCTGATGCCCTCGCGGTCCGCCGCGCCGCCATCCACGTGAGCACACATCAGGGCGGCGCCACGCCGGCCGGCGCATGGAGCCCGTTCCGTTACCCGGATTTCGCGCTGCTGTGGAGCGCGGCGCTGCTGTCCAACACCGGCAGCTGGATGCACGACGTCGCGGCCGGCTGGCTGATGACCACGCTGGCGCCGACGCCGCTGATGGTGGCGCTGGTGCAGGCCGCCACCACCTTGCCGGTGTTCCTGCTGGCGCTGCCGGCCGGCGCGCTGGCCGATCGCTGCGACCGGCGGCGGCTGCTGATGCTGGTGCAGGCCTGCATGCTGCTGCTCGCGGCGCTGCTCGGCGTGCTGGTTCTCGCCGGCGCGGCGAACACGGCCGCGCTGCTGGCGATCACCTTCGGGCTGGGCGTGGGCACGGCGATCAGCTCGCCGACCTGGCAGGCCATCCTGCCGCAGCTGGTGCCGCGCGCGAACCTGCCGCCGGCCGTGGCGCTGCATGCCGTGGGCATGAACCTGGCACGTGCGATCGGCCCGGCCATCGGCGGCCTGCTGATCGTGGTGCTGGGCATTGCGTGGCCGTTCTTCCTCAATGCGGTGTCGTTCGTCGCCATCATCGTCGCGCTGTGGCACTGGCGGCCGGCGGCGGTGGCGCCGCGCGCCGTGACGCAGGAGAGCCTCATCGCCTCGATGCTCGCCGGCGTGCGGCATGCGGCTGCCAACCGGTCGTTGCGCAACACGCTGCTGCGCGCGGTGGCGTTCTACATTTTCGCCAGCGCCTACTGGGCATTGCTGCCGCTGGTGGCGCGACAGCAGCTGGCCGGAGACGCGCGCCTGTACGGCGTCCTCGTCGGCTGCATCGGTACCGGCGCGGTGGCGGGCGCGCTGGCATTGCCGCGACTGCGCCAGCGCTTCGGCCTCGACGGCACCTTGATCGCCGGCACCGTCGGCACGGCGCTGGCGCTGGCCGGCTATGCGCTGCTGCGCGTGCAGTGGCTGGGCATGCTCGCCAGCCTGGTCGCGGGCGCGTCGTGGCTCGCGGCACTGTCCTCGCTGAACGTGGCGGCGCAGCTGGCCGTGCCGGATTTCATCCGCGCGCGCGGCATGGCGCTGTACACCGCCGTGTTCTATGGCTGCCTGGCCGCGGGCAGCGTGCTGTGGGGGCAGGTTGCGACGCGCCTCACGCTGGCGTGCGCACTGCTGCTCGCGGCCGGCGGCGCATTGCTGGCGCTGGCGCCGGCGCGCCGCCTGCCATTGCATCGGCCGACCTGAGACATTTACATTACTGCTGTGTTCAACCCGATCCAGAGGCTGCCATTCGCGCTGCGCGTCACGCTGCTGGCGATGACGATGTTTTCGGTGCTGGGCAGGCCGATGTATTCCACCTGGTGCGAAACCCACCAGCTCGGCCATGAGCTGGCCGCGCTGGCGCATGAGAAGTTCCGGCCGGATTCCCCGCTGGAACGCCAGCTGGACGCGGAACATGCGCGCGGCGCCCATGGCCTGCTGCACAGTGACGATGGCGGCGTCTATGCGGGCACCGCCGCGGTCGTGGCGGCACCGGCCGTCCACGTCGAATCCGTGCTGAATCCCCTTGCCATCGTGCTGCCGGCTCCCGTGCAGCGCATCGGCAGGTTGCTGCGGCCTCCGATCGCCTGAGGCATCCCGGGTTGGCGCGCCGCGCCGGCCGATTCCGACCACGTTTGACCGGCGACCGCGTGTCGCCGCGATGGCGGCTGCTTGCGCAACCGTCCTGCGCGTGGTCGTCAGCGGACCTCCTGCTGCCTGGAGCGCGGGCTCCGGTTGCATGCGATCCGCCGTCGGCGTTGAAGCGGCAGGGCCGGCCTTTTCCTTGACTGCAGCAGCCCTGCGCGGCCGGCGACGGCCTGCGCAGCGATCACGCATACATTTTTCGAGGTGACAGATGTCCAGGATCCATCTCGCCGGCGCCGCATTGGCGCTGGCCGTCGTTTCATTTCATTCCCCGGTTCATGCGCAACAGGCCACGGATGCCTCCCAGCTCGAGGAAGTCGTGGTGACCGCCTCGCCCATCGGCGATCCGGATCACCTGGCGACCATCGCCGGCAGCGTCAATCGCGACCAGCTGCTTCGCTCCGGCGGCAACACCCTGGCCGACGCGCTCGACCAGGTGCCCGGCGTGACCAGCAGCGGCTTTGCGGCCGGCGCCGGCCGGCCGGTGATCCGCGGCATGGACGCCAACCGCGTGCGCGTGCTGGAGGACGGCGTCGGCAGCTTCGACGTATCCGACGTCGGGCCGGACCATGGCGTGCCCATCGATCCCTTCACCGCCGAGCGCGTGGAAGTGGTGCGTGGCGCGGCCACGCTGCGCTATGGCAGCCAGGCCATCGGCGGCGTGGTCAACGCCATCAGCGACCGCGTGCCCACGCACCTTCCGGACGGCACCTCCAGCGGCGAGGTGGTCGCCGAGTTCGGCAGCGTTGCCGACAGCCGCGATTTCGCCGGGCAATACAACCTGCGGCAGGGCGGGTTCGCGTTGCATGCCGACGCCTTCGACCGTCACTCCGGCGACTACGATACGCCGGACGGCACCCAGGACAATTCCTGGCTGCACGCGCATGGCGGTGCGCTCGGCGGGGCGTGGATCGACGGCGACAACAACCTGGGGCTGGACGTGGAACAGCATGATTCGCGCTACGGCATCCCCAGCGACACCACGTTCATCGACATGCAGCAGACCAGGCTGGGGCTGCGTTCCGGCTGGCAGCTGGCTGCCGGTCCGTGGCAGAAACTCACCGTCGACGGCGGCTGGGCGAACTACAAGCACAGCGAGATCGAGAACGACAGCGGCGAGGTCGATTCCACCTTCAAGGATCGCGAATGGGATTCGCGCGCCGAGGCGGTGGGCGGCGACTGGGGCGTGTTCTCCGCGACCTCGCTGGGCATGGAGCTGCAGCAGCGCGATTTCTCGGCGCTGGGCGAGGGCGAGGATTACCTGCTGCCCACCACCACGAAGAACCGCGCGGTGTTCGGCTTCGCCGAGGCGCCGCTGGCCAAGGCGCTGCGGCTGCAGTTCGGCGCGCGCGTGGAGAACGTGCAGGTCGACGGCACCACAGGTGAGGACGTGGCCGTGTCGCGCAGCTTCACGCCGCTCAGCGGTTCGGCCGGTCTGGTGTATGACCTGACCGATACCTGGCGCGCCGGCCTGGCACTGACCTCGGCGGCGCGCGCGCCGGCGCAGACCGAGCTGTTCGCGCACGGCCCGCATGATGGCCCCGCCACCTACGAGACCGGCGATGCCACGCTGGGCCTGGAGCGCGCCAACTCGCTGGAAGCCACGCTGCGCTTTCGCGGTGAACGCGTGCATGCCGACGGCTCGGTGTGGGCCACCAACTTCAGCAACTTCATCTACGGTGCGCTCACCGGCCGGCATTGCGACGATGACGGCAGCTGCTCCTTCGGCGGCGATGAGGAGCTGAAGGAGCTGTTCTACCGCCAGCAGGACGCGAGATTCCGCGGCGCCGAAGGCCACGCGCAGTTCGAACTGCTGCAGCAGGGTTCGGCGCACCTGCACCTGGACCTGCTGGCCGACACCGTGCGCGCAAAGCTCGCCGGCGGCGCCGGCAATGTGCCACGCATTCCGCCCTACCACGTGGGTGGCGGGCTGAGCTGGCAGGGACCGCGCGTGGATGCCTCGGTCACCGTGAAATACGCGGGCCGGCAGGACAAGCTGGCCACCGCCGAGACCGAGACCGGCGGTTACACCGATGTCGGCGCGCAGCTGGCGGTGCGCCCCTGGGCGCGGCACTCCGGCGTGGAATTCGCGCTGATCGGCCGCAACCTGACCAACAGCGCGCAGCGCGATGCCGTGGCGCTGAACAAGGATGAGGTGCTCATGCCCGGCCGCGATATCCGCCTGATGATCCGCGCGGCGCTGGATTGACGCCTCCGGCCCGCGGCGCCGGGGCCGCGGGCCATGCATGCCGCGCCAGCCACCTGCCCGGTGGCTGGCGCCGGCGGCGCGCGGATCGTAAAGTACGGCAGTGATCCGTCCTGCCAGGCACCTGCCGCTGCTGCCGCGAATCGTGCTCGTGGGCGTGCTGCTGCTTTCGGTGCTCGTCAGGCCGGCCTATTCCACCTGGTGCGAAACCCACCAGCTGGGCCACGAGCTGGCCGCGCTGGCGCATGAGAAGTTCCGGCCGGATTCCCCGCTGGAACGCCAGCTGGACGCGGAACACGCCCGCGGCGCCCACGGCCTGCTGCACAGCGACGATGGCGGCGTTTATGCCGATACCGCCGCGGTCGTGGCGGTTCCGGCGGTGCAGTTCGATTCCGTGCTGAATCCCCCGTCGATCCGGTTGCCGGCTCCTGTGCAACGCATCGCGAGGCTCCTCCGCCCGCCGATCGCGTGATGCTTCCGGGCGACCCGCCGTGGTCGCCCGTCTCAATGGCCGCTGATGGACCGCGCCGGAGCCTGCTCCGGCCGGCGCCTACGCGCCCCACGCGATCCGACCGGGAACAATCATGAAACGAGTTTCTCTTGCTGTTTGCCTGCTGGCAGCCGCCAGCGCGCGGACTTTCGCCGCCGAAGATTCAGGGGCGCCCGCCACCGGCGCCAATGCCAATGCCTTCAACCCCGCCATGAGCGTCATCCTCAATGGCTTCTATACACATCATTCGCTCAGCCCGAGCGATTACTCGCGCGATGGTTTCCCGCTGGGCGGCGAGGCCGGGCCGCTGCCGCAGGGCCTGTCGATCGGCGAGAGCGAGCTGGCGCTGGCCGCCAACGTGGACGAGAAGTTCTTCGCGCAGCTCACCATGACGGTGGAGAACGAGGACGGCCACGACAACTTTGGCATCGAGGAAGCCTTCGTCGACACCACCGCACTGCCGGATGGTCTCACGCTGCGTGCCGGACGTTTCTACTCAAACATCGGCTACCTGAACAGCCACCATCCGCACACGGACAAGTTCTCCGACCGGCCGCTGCCCTACCAGGCCTTCCTCGGCAACCAGTACGGCGATGACGGCGTGCAACTGCGCTGGGTGCCTCCTACCGACCTGTTCATCGAACTGGGCGGCGAAGCCTTTCGCGGTGTGAGCTTCCCCAGCGCCGGCGCGCAGCATTCCGGCGTGGGCGTGGACACGCTGTTCGCGCACGTGGGCGGCGACCTGGGCGTGGAGAATTCCTGGCTGGCCGGTGTTTCGATGCTGCACTCGAAGACCGCCGGCGCGGACGACGGCTTCTCCGGCATCAACAAGCTGTACATCGCCGACCTCACCTGGAAGTGGGCGCCGGGCGGCAACACCAAGGACGGCGGCTTCCTGGTGCGCAGCGAATACTTCATCGACGACCGCAACGGCACCTTCGCCGATCCGGATGAAGTGCTGCCGGAGGAGGCCTGGAGCGGCAAGCGCCGCGGCTGGTATGCGGAAACCGTGTATCGCATCAACCGCCAGTGGGAAACCGGCTACCGCTACGACCAGATCTGGGCGCCGCAAGGTGCTCCCTTTGCCAGCGGCTTCGATCCCTACCGCCACAGCCTGGTGCTCACCTGGCTCAACAGCGAGTTCAGCCTGGTGCGCCTGCAGCTCAGCCGCGACCACCCCAGCGCCACGGCCACCGACAACGCGGTGTCGCTGCAGATACAGACCACCATCGGCGCGCATGGCGCGCACAAGTTCTGACGAGGACACGACCATGATGAAGAAGATACTTTCCGCATTGCTGCTGGGCCTGTTCGCATTGCCGGCCTGCGCGAAACTGCAGGTGTTCGCCTGCGAGCCGGAGTGGGGCTCGCTGGTGCAGGAGCTGGCCGGCGACAAGGTCGACGTCAGCGTGGGCACCACGGCCATGCAGGACGTGCACCAGATCGACGCCAAGCCCAGCCTGATCGCGCGCGTGCGCAAGGCCAACCTGCTGGTGTGCACCGGCGCGGAGCTGGAAGTGGGCTGGCTGCCGCAGCTGATCCAGCAATCCGGCAATCATGCGGTGGCCGATGGCCCGGGTTATTTCATGGCCGCGAGCCAGATCACCACGCTGGAAAAGCCCAGCCAGGTGGATCGCGCCGCCGGTGACGTGCATCCGGAAGGCAACCCGCACTTCCAGCTCGACCCTTACCGCGTGCTGAAGATCGCCGATGGATTGGCCGCGCGGCTGGCGGAGCTGGATGCCGCCAACGCGGCGACCTACCAGCAGCGGCTGGCCGACTTCACCACGCGCTGGCAGGCCGCCATCAAGCGCTGGGAGGCCAGGGCCGCACCGCTGAAGGGCAGGAAGGTCATCGTGCATCACGTCAGCTGGATCTACCTGGAGCAGTGGCTGGGCATGCAGGAGGTCGGCGCGCTGGAGCCCAAACCCGGCGTGCCGCCAACCAGCGCGCATCTTTCGAGCCTGATCAGCACCGCGAAGGAGCAGGGCGTGTACGCCATCATCAGCGCGGCGTACCAGGATCCCAAGCCCGCGCAGTGGCTGTCGGAGCGCACCGGCGTGCCGGTGGTGGTGCTGCCGTACACCGTGGGTGGTGATGCGCAGTCGAAGGACCTGTTCGGCCTGTTCGACTCGACCATCGACAAGCTGCTGGGAGTCGCGAAGAAATGACGCTGGAAGGACTGGACATCAGCATCCTCGGCCCCGCCATGGTGGCCGGCGTGATCGTGCTCGCCACGCACGTGCCGCTGGGGCGGCAGGTGCTCTCGCGCGGCATCATCTTCATTGATCTGGCCATCGCGCAGATCGCGGCGATGGGTGTGATTGCCGCGCAGTTCCTCGGCGTTCCCGAACATGGCATAGGCGTGCAGATCGCCGCGGCCGTCGCCGCGCTGGCCGGCGCCGCGCTGCTGGCGTGGACCGACCGTCGCTGGCCGAAAATGCAGGAGCCCTTCATCGGCACGCTGTTCGTGCTGGCGGCCACCGGCGGCCTGCTGCTGCTGGCCAACAATCCGCAGGGCGGCGAGCACCTGAAGGATCTGCTGGTCGGGCAGATCCTGTGGGTCAGTTACCGGCAACTGGTTCCGGCGGCGCTGATCTCGCTGGTGCTGCTGGCCATCATGTGGCTGCGCGGTGGGCGCCTCGCCGGCGTGCTGTTCTATGCGTTGTTCGCGTTGGCCATCACGGTATCGGTGCAACTCGTTGGCGTGTATCTGGTATTTGCCAGCCTCATCGTGCCGGCGCTGGCGACTTCGGGCCTGGCGGGCAAGCGGCAGCTCGTCGCCGCGTATTCGGTTGGCATCGCCGGCTATCTATCCGGCCTGGTGCTGTCGGCCGTGTTCGACCTGCCCAGCGGCGCGATGATCGTGTGGACGCTGGCGGCGTGCGCGCTGTTGGTGCAACTGCTGCCCGCGCTGCGTGCTCCGGCGCCGGCAGCGCGGTAACGGCTTTCGAAACTGTCAAGAAAAGGAAACGCGAATGTCATGCGTGGTTTCTAGTCTCTCGTCCTCGCGCTACAGCCGCACTTCGTGCGGGCGCGTCCCGAACCCGGACCAGAGACGAATACAAGGAAACCATGATCCAAGCAGCCGTCGCGGAAATTCTCCGCAAGTCCTCGCGAGTCACCGCCGAAGCGGCATGCATCGCGGCCATCTCCACGCTGGTCGCCTGCAACAGCAGTGACGACAGCCCGCCGGCGCCCACGACGAAGACCCTTGCGGGCGTGGTTGCGGCTTCCGGCTTCGTGGCGGGCAGTACCACGGGCGATCCGACGCTGAAGGCGGGCTACTACTCCGGCGCCACCGTGTTCATCGACGCCAACGGCAATGGCATTCTGGATTCCACCGAGGTCTCGGGCACCACCGATGCCAACGGCAAGTTCTCGCTGACCGTGGCGAGCGATTTCACGCTGGCCTCTCCGGCGCAGCTGGTCGCCGACATCGGCACTTCGGCCACCAACACCGCCACCGCCGCGACCGTCCCCAGCCACCTGATCCTGCGGGCTTCGGCGGCGCAGTTCGCCGACCAGACAGCGGGTGTGGTCATCAGCCCGACCTCGAGCGAAGTGCAGCGCCGTGTCGAGGCCAACGGCACCGACTACGCCACCGAGAAGGCCAATCTCGCCACGTATCTGTCCGGTCCCGCCTTCAATCTCGGCACCGTCACGGTCAGCGGCGCGGATGCGCTGGCGGACGTCAACACGCTGACGGGCTCGGAACAGTACGCGGTGCTGTATGCGGACAACGCGCTGACCAATCGCTACACCTACGCCACGACCAAGCTCGATCGCCACGATCTCTACCCGGATAATCTCGCCGTCAAGGGTGGCGATCCGCGCCTGGTCGGCAAGTCCGGCGTCACCGCCGCGACCATCGTCACGCCGCTGGAGACACAGGCGCCGATCACTTTCGCGCAGTCGCAGCAGGCGGCGTTCAATGTCGAGGGCGTGCCGGCCTTCGACAGCATCTTCATCATCATGGAAGAGAACAAGTCGACGGACGTGATCGTCGGCAACCTGCGTGCGCCCACCATCAACGGCATCCTCAACACCTACGGCTCGCTGACGACGTACTATTCGACCGGCAATCCGTCCGAACCGAACTACAGTGCGATCGGCGGCGGCGACGATTTCGGCGTCACCGACGACAACTGGTACGGTTGCGGTGTCGTGCCGAGCGGCCCTTATGCACTGCAGGACGTCGCCTTCGCGGGCGGCACGGCCTCGGACGGCCAGCCGCTACCCGCGTTCGCCGCATTGCCGCCGGCCGACAGCGGGCACCGTGCCGGCTACAGCGCGGCCAGCGCCACCTGCGGCGATGCGCCGACGGGCGGCAATGTCCACAATATTCCGGGCGACAACCTGTTCACGCTGGTCTCCAGGGCGGGCATGACGATCCGCACCTACAGCGAGTCGATGAACCCGGGGCAGGATCCGCGCGCCGACAGCATTGCCGACCCGGCGGTTTCCGACAAGTTCAGCGCCACCAGCAGCGAGGGCATCACCTTGTCCGATACCCAGGCGTGGCCGGTGAGAGCGCAGCTCTACCGCGTCAAGCACGGTCCGTCGATCGATTTCCAGACCGCGCGCAACCTGCCGGAGTTCTATGCGGACAACCGCACCATCTTCGGCATGCAGTACACGGAAGCGGACTGGAAGAGGCAGACGGCGTATCCCTCCTTCGATGCGTCGAAGTGGATCTATGACCAGTTCGGCACCGACCTTGCCATGGGAGACGTGGGCAACATCAACTTCGTCGTGCCCGACCAGTGCGACGACATGCACGGCGTCGGCACGGCCGGGACGGATGGTGAATCCTGCGCCCTCGGCGGTTCCAGCAGCAACAACGGCCAGAACGTCGGCGTCACCCGCGCCGACATCTACCTCAGCAAGGTCATCGACAAGATCAAGGCCTCGGCGCTGTGGAAGAACAAGCAGAAGCGCGTTGCCATCGTCGTGATGTTCGACGAGGGTGAAGGCGGCAGCAACGGCTCCTGCTGCGGCTGGAATGCCGGCGGCACGAACTCCGGCACCAAACCGGTGACGGTGGATGCGCATGGCGTGGCCACGGCCGGCACCGCGCCGACCAACTACGCGCAGGGCAACTTCGGTCACGGCAACTCGATCTTCGGCATCATCACCAACCAGCAGGACCTCGGCACGGCGAAGAAGGGCATCAAGGACAGCGATGCCTACAGCCACTTCTCGCTGGTGCGCACGCTGCAGGACATGTTCCAGCTCGCCGACCCGGCCGTCGACGCCTCGTATCTGAACCGCGCGAAGTACACCGAGGCGTTCATCGCAGCCAACATCCTGGCGCTGCCGGAGTTCGCGAGCAGCGCGGATACGCACTTCGACTCGGTGCGTCCGATCAACCACGCCTACGTGATCCCGTCCACCTACCACCAGAAGCTGTATCCGGGTGACATCGTCGGCGTGCAGGACACGCTGACGGGCACGCTGGAGGGTGTCATCACGCCGCAGGTCGGCCCCGATGCCAGCCAGGACAATGTCTGGGCGGTGAAGTAATCGGAAGGCGTCGCGTCAGGCGCGCGGATGGTGGTTCACCACCCGCGCGCCGCGTCTTTCAGGGTTGCGCGATGGCCAGGCAGTTCCCGATGGGCGTGTTCGCCGTGCTGCTGCTGGCACTGGCGGCCTGCGACAGCGGTACGGCCGCTGACAGCGCGGGCGCCGGCACCGCCGGCAGTACCGCGCCGACGCTGAGCCTCAAGGCACAGGTTGGACAGAAGGCATTCTTCGACAGGAACCTGTCGGGTGGCAGGAACATGTCCTGTTCGAGTTGCCACGATCCGCAATACGCCTACGGACCGCCCAACAGCCTGGCAGTGCAACTCGGTTCCGATCCCGCGCAGGCCGGCATGCGTGCCGTGCCCTCGCTGCGCTACCGCGAATCGACTCCGCCCTACGACGACAACGCCGCCAATCCCGACGGCGTGACGCTGGCTTCTCCCGGCGGCGGGTTCATGTGGGATGGTCGCGCGCCGACCATGGCGGCGCAGGTGGCGCTGCCGCTGCTCAATCCGGTCGAGATGAACAATGCCTCGAAGGCGGACGTGGTGCAGGCCGTGCGCAACGGCAAGTACGCCGATCTGTTCCTGCAGGCCTTCGGCACCGGCGCGCTCGACGACACGGACACCGCCTTCGACGACATCGGCCTGGCGATCCAGGCCTTCGAGAACGAGGACCTCAGCTTCCATCCCTACAGCAGCAAGTACGACCTGTACATCTACAACAAGATCGGCGGCACGCTGACGGCGGCGGAACTGCGTGGCCAGCTGGTGTTCCACAGCAGCGCCACCGGCAACTGCTCGGCCTGCCACTACACCGGCGTCAACTTCGCCGGCAACCAGGGCCTGATGACGGACTTCACGTACCAGGCCCTCGGCGCGCCGCGCAACGACCGTTCCATTCCGGGCAACCCCGATCCCATTCCGGCCAACGACGATCCGGCGTACTACGACATGGGCCTGTGCGGTCCGCAGCGCACCGACCACACGCCGGCACAGCTCGGCACGCCGGATCCATACTGCGGCCAGTTCAAGGTGCCGGTGCTGCGCAATGTCGCCACGCGCGGCGCGTTCTTCCACAATGGCGTGTTCCATTCGCTGAGCCAGGTCCTGCACTTCTACAACACGCGCGACACCAATCCGGAGTACTGGTATCCGGCCAGCGGTGGCGCCGGCGCGCCGCTGGAGAATCCGGGCTGGGCGCTGCAGCCGGCCTACGTTCCGGGCGCGACGGTGGCGAAGTTCAACGACCTGCCGGCCGGGGAGCAGGGCAGCGTGGATGAAGAAGTGCCGCTTGGCACCGGCGACGGCGGCGACAACACGCTCGGCGGCGGCACCGCGCCACGCGCCGCCGGCTCGATGCCGGCCATGACCGAGCAGCAGATCGGCGACCTGATCTGCTTCCTCGACACACTGAGCGATGGCTACCAGGTGCCCGATACGCCGCCGGCGGGCGGCACCTGCGTGGATTGACGATGCGACGATCCTCCATCGCCGCCCTGCTGTTGCTCGCGGGCACGTTCACCGGCTGCGAAGGCGGGCAGGTGCGGCTGGCGAACCGCGCGAATTTCACGGCGGCGCTGCAGGATTTTCTCGCGCAGCGCGGCCACGTATGCCTCGCCAGGTATGACTGGCCGGTCACCGTGGCGGGCGACGCGCGCGACCCGGACGCGCGGCAGATGCCCGTGCTCGAGAAGCTCGGCCTTGCCGCCGGGCGCGACACCCAAATCGTCCGCAAGGGCGCCGGCGCCATCGCCGTGACGGTCGCGGCACGCGAATACTCGCTGACCGCGGAAGGACGCAAGTACTACCTGCACGTGCCCGTCGTGATCCGCACGGCGGCGCAGAAGGTCACGCACCCGGGCGATTTCTGCGTGGCGACGCTGCAGCTGGATCGCCTCGTCGGCTGGGATCCGCCGCAACCGCGCGACGGCCGCAACACAACCTCGCTGCTGTTCACTTACCGCATCACGCCGGTGGCGTGGGCGAAAACTCCCGCGGTGCTGCATGCCTTCCCGGCGCTGGCGCGCGCGCTCGAAGGCGAGGGCACGATGCAGCTGCGCGTGGGCGTGCATCTGGCGAAGCATGGCTGGGTGGCTGACGAGCTGGACGAGAGGTAGTTGCACTGACATGAATACAAAGGTGTTGCTGGTTGCGGTGGGGGCCTGCGTTGCTGCGGCGTGTGGTAGCGGGCACGACGTGAAGGCGCCGACACGCGCGAACTTCGAGGCCGCGCTCGATGATTTCCTCGTCCGGCGCGGCGACCTGTGCCTCGGCATGTTCGACTGGCCGATCGATCTCACGGAGGCCGAAGCCGGCGCCGGTTCGCGTCATGCGGTGCAGCTGCCGGTGCTGGAGAAGCTGGGCCTGGTGCGCAGCACCTTCGTGCCGGTGGCGAAGAGCAGCGAGAATCCGGACGGCGCGCTGAAGCGCTACGAGCTGACGGAGGCGGGCCGCAGGTTCTACATTCCGCATGCCCATGCCGCGCGCAACGAGGCCCCGCACCCCAACGATTTCTGCGTGGCACACCTGCGGCGCGAGCGCATCGTCGACTGGCAGATCGACGCGCACGATCCGCAGCACCCGGTCGCGGTGGTCAACTACACCTACCGGATCGATCCGGCGCCGTGGACCCGCGATGCCGATGCGCAGCGGGTGTTCCCGATGGTGGCGCGCGTGGTCAATGGCGCGGGCCAGATGCAGTTGCGGCAGGGCTTCACGGTGAGCAATAAGGGCTGGATCGCCGTGGATGGTCCGGTGTAGCCATGGCGGTGCTGATCCGCTTCTCGCCCGACCTCGGCCGCTGGCTGACCAGCAACCTGGACAGCGGCCAGGCGCCGCAGGCGCTGCTCGCCACGATGCGCGGGCAGGGCATGAATGAGCGCACCGCGCGGGCCATCATGGAATCCTTCGTGGATGCGCGCCGGCGCGGCATGCCGGTACCCGCCGACCACGTCGAATTGCCGGATGAAGCACCGGCGAAACCGGCGGCGCGGCTGCCACCGGGAACGCGCATCCACGCGCTGGACCGGGAAGTGATCGTGCACGCGCGCACGGACGACCCGGTCTTCGCCTCGCTGGGCAATGTGCTGGATGCGGAAGAATGCGAGACGCTGATCGAGCTGGCGCGGCCGCGGTTGCAGCCTTCGACCGTGCTCGATCCGGCCACCGGCAAGGATGTGGTCGCCAGCTATCGATCCAGTTACGGCATGTTCTTCCGGCCTGCCGAGAATGCCTTCATCGCCGGCCTCGACCGCCGCCTGTCGGCGCTGATGAGCCTGCCGGTGGAGAATGGCGAGGGCCTGCAGGTGCTGCACTACCCGACCGGCGGCGGCAGCGAGCCGCACTTCGATTACCTGCAGCCGGTCAACGCGGCCAGCCGCGAGTCGATGGCGCGCAGCGGCCAGCGCGTCAGCACGCTGGTCACCTATCTCAACGACGTGCCGGACGGCGGCCAGACGGTGTTTCCCGCGCTGGGCTGGGCGACCTCGCCGCTGCGCGGCAATGCCGTTTATTTTGAGTACTGTGACGAGGCGGGCCGCGTCGATCCGCGTTCGCTGCATGCCAGCGCGCCGGTGACCGAGGGCGAGAAGTGGGTGGTCACCAAGTGGATGCGGCAGCGGCGTTTCGTGGCGGCGGGTCGCGGCTGAGCGGGATCCGCGGCGCCGCGAGTTCAGTACGGGTTCAGCGGCTGACTCGCAAAGTCCCTGCCATGTAGCGGCAACCGCCGCACGACGCCGGTGTAGCATGGTCTCTCCAACTGATTCCCGGCTCCGTAATAAGGGCTTTGCGTGTCATTGCGACTTCCGTTTCGCCCGCGTGGACTGGTGCTGATGCTTATCGGCATTCTTCCCACACAGGGCTGCATATTGTCGGCTCTCTGGATGATAAGAGCCACCACTGAGCTGGATTGGCAGGGGCAGGATCGCATTGAGCTTCCGCTTGTTTTCGATGACAACGGGCATGCGGGCATTCCGGTGAGGATCCATGGCAAGGATGAATTGGCCTATCTGGACACGGGCTCGCCGGCACCCGCGATGAGCCAGGCTACTGCTACTGCGGCCGGAATCAAATTCGATTCGCCGAAGGACAAGGAGGCCACCGCGCTGGCCGAGAACGTATCGGTTCAAGTGGGCGCCGCGTCCATGACACTATCCATCGTTCTCGTCTCCAGGGGAATGCCAGGCGCGGGTCTCGTGCTTGGTGAAGAATTGTTCTCCAAGGCCGTCGTGGATATGGATTTCGGCGCAGGCCGCCTGACACTCATTCGTCCCGAGACGTTCAAGCCGCCAGCCGATACTCCCATGCCGGTAAAGCTGAGCTACTCCAGACCCACTGTAAAATTCAAGGTGAACGGCCGGGATCCGGAGAGCTGCGCCATCATCGACACTGGCTATGGCTTTGGGCTGGCGCTCAACTCCGACCTGGTTGCTCGGCTCGCCTTGCCGAGCAATCCAAATGTCAGACACTCATATACGCGCGCCGATGGGACAAGACATGATTCGCCAGCCTTGTTTCCACTGGACGAAGTCATCATTGGGGGATGGATCTTCCGCGATGTGCCGGCGGTCAGCCTGGCTTCAGGCGAACGCCTGGGCGACAAGAGCTGCGGAAACCTGGTGGGGATGAACATCCTTGCCAGGCATCACGTGATCTTCGACATGAGGAATGACCGCATCTGGCTGCTGCCGCGCTAGCATTGCCGACCATGATCCGGCAGCCGACGTATTTTCTCTCGCATGGCGGCGGCCCATGGCCGTACATGCACGGCCCGATGCGCGCGCACTTCGCCTTGATGGAGCGCGCGCTGCGCGACATTCCGCGCCAGCTGCCGGCCGTGCCGCGTGCGGTGCTGGTGGTCTCCGGCCATTGGGAAGAAGATGAATTTACGGTCTCCTCCGCACCGCAGCCGGGCATGGTGTACGACTACTACGGCTTTCCGCCCGAGACCTACCACATCCGCTACGCCGCACCGGGTTCACCGCAGGTGGCGGCGCGGGTGCGCGAGCTGCTGGCAGCCGGCGGCTGGCCGGCGCACGAAGACGCGGCGCGAGGTTTTGATCACGGTACCTTCAGCATGATGCAGCCTGTCTATCCGGATGCCGACATGCCGGTGGTGCAGCTCTCCTTGAAGAGCAACCTCTATCCGGCCGAGCACTTCGAAGCCGGCCGCGCGCTCGCGCCGCTGCGCGAAGAAGGCGTGCTCATCATCGGCAGCGGCCAGAGCTACCACAACCTGCGCTTGTGGAGTCCGGCCGGCGCAGCGCCGGCTGCGGCATTCGATGCGTGGCTGCGCGGCGCATTGCTGGGCACCACGCCGGAGCAGCGTCGCGCCGCGCTGCTGGCCTGGCAGCAGGCGCCGGCGGCGCGGCTGGCGCATCCGCGCGAGGATCACCTGATCCCGCTGATGGTGGCGGCCGGCGCGGCCGGGGATGATCCGGCCACGGCCATCTATGGCGAGCAGTTCATGGGGAGCCTGGCGGTGTCGAGCTTCCGCTTCGGCGCCGACCGCGCCGCCACGGGCTTCGATCAGCTGGCGGGCCAGCCCGTGCCGCGCGCCTCGTAATCCCGCCGCCGCGATGTAGTAGGCTTGCCCCATGTCGGGTTCCCGCCTGCAAGCCATTCCCCGTGCGCCGGATCCACCCCAGGGTGATCCGGCGCTGATCGCCGTCGACCGCGCGCTGGCCGAGCTGCGTCGTGGCCGCGGCATCGTCGTGCAGGAAGCCACGGGGCGCATGTGGCGCCTGGTCGCACCGCTGGAAACGGCCGAGGAGCCGCTGCTTGCCTACATGCTCGCGCAGTCCGGCGCGGCGCTGGTGGTTACCGGCGAGCGCGCGGCGCAGCTGCGCGTGCCCTGCGAATCCGACGAGCTGCTGCTGCTGAACCTGCCCGCGGAGCTCACGGCCGCGCAGCTGCTGGATCTCGGCCGCCACTGGGAGGCCGATGCCTGGCGCACGGTGCTGGGTGGCAGCGTGCCGCATGCCAGCTGCGCCGATCCACTGGCCGCCGCCGCGGTGCAGCTGGCCAAGAGCGCGCAGCTGCTGCCGGCGCTGCTGGTCACCGGCGCAGCCACCGATGCCGCGCCGGCCGGCGTGCTGGCGGTGCGCGTGGACCAGGTGCAGCGCTACGCGCATCCCGGCGGCGAGGACCTGGTGCGCGTCAGCGAGGCGCGCGTGCCGCTGCGCGCGGAAGAGGCCAGCCGCGTGGTGCTGTTCCGCGACCGGCGCGATGCCAGCGAGCACGTGGCGGTGATCGTCGGCCATCCAGATCCGGCCACCATCGTGCCGGTGCGCGCGCATTCCTCCTGCTTCACCGGCGACCTGCTCGGCAGCCTGCGCTGCGACTGCGGCGAGCAACTGCAGACCGCGGTGCAACGCCTGCACGCTGAGGGCGGCGGCGTGCTGCTGTATCTCGCGCAGGAGGGCCGCGGCATCGGGCTGGCCAACAAGCTGCGCGCCTACCAACTGCAGGACGAGGGTCTGGACACCGTGGATGCCGATCGGCACCTGGGCTTCAGCGCCGACGAGCGCAGCTACGCCATCGCCGCCGCGATGCTGCAATCACTGGGCTTCACGCGCATCCGGCTGCTGACCAACAATCCCTACAAGGTTCGCGCGTTGCGCGCGCGCGGCATCGACGTGGCCGAGATCGAATCGCTGCTGGCGGCGCCGAACGAACACAATGCGCGCTACATCCGCACCAAGCGCGAGCGCGCCGGGCACCTGATTCCGGACGACGGCGAATAAATGAAATGGGCCAGCGTTTACCAGCTCGCTCAGGCGCTGGATGGCGCCCGGGTCCGGTACGTTGTGGTCGGCGGTGTTGCTGTCCACGCCTGGGGATATGAGCGGGCATGCAGGTGCTGCAGTTCTGGAGCGATGCGCACCCGGATACGCCGGTGGATGTCTTCGTTTATCATCCCTTCGACTTCGAAACGGAATATGAAAGGGCGTTTGCGTCCGAACTTCCGGGTGGAGCGGAGGTGCGCGTGGTGAGTCTTCCTGCACTGCTGGCGATGAAACAGCAGGCGAACCGTGCGCAGGACAATGCCGACATCGAGGAGCTGCGCAGGATCCATGACCGATCCGAAGAATGATGATCAGGGCCAGTCGATCGACTGGTCGCTGACGACCTTCGAAGGCGCGCGCCGCCGGGTGCTGGCACGCCGCGAGCCGAAGCATTTTCAGCAGGTCATCCAGGATCTGCAGGACATGGCCGAGTTTGCCGCCAGGTTTCCCAGGGCGCCGCGTTCAATCCGGAGCAGTCAGGCGACGGTTTCGAACCAGGCGCAGTCGGCCTCGAAGTCATTGCCCGGCGTTACGCGGAAGTAGTCGCGCACTTCGGCTGGCAGCCCGGCGAATAGCGCCTGCAGAGCGGCCACCCGCGCCGGCGGGGTCTTGATGCGCGCGATCCAGCTGCCGAACTCCAGCGGCAGTTTCCAGCCGTGGAAGGATTGTTCGTGCAGGCCTGCCGCCTGCAGCATCGCGCGCCACTCCGACACGCGGTAGTCGCGCACGTGCGAGGCATCGCGCAGCAGCTCCAGCGCCTGCAGCGAGGTGTCGAGCAGCGCGGGCTCGGGCGCCACCATGTCGATGACGATGCAGCGCCCGCCGGCAGTGAGCACGCGCGCGCACTCGGCCAGCGCGCGCGGCACGCTGCGCCAATGGTGCGCGGAGTAGCGCGTGACGACGAGTTCTAAGGAAGCATCCGCGAAGGGCAGTTCCTCGGCCGCGCCGGCGCAGGTGGCGATGCCGGCCAGGCCGCGGCGCGCGGCTTCCGCAGCCACCACGACGAGCATGCCGGCGGCGGGATCATAGGCCGTCACGCGGCCCGCGCCGCTTTCCGCAAGCGCATAGCTCACGTGGCCGGCGCCGCAGCCCAGATCCAGCGCACGCGCGGGTTGCAGCTCACTGGCGAGGGCGCGCAGTCGATCCAGATCCTGCCCGTGCGCGTGCACGGCGCTGCCGAGATAGCTGGCGGCGCTGTCGCCGAACTGGCGGGCGGTGAGCTGCTGTTGGTCCATGGCCTGATTCTGGTGGATTGCGGCGCGGCTGGCTATGCATCCGCCGCGCGCTCCAGCTGCTCGGTGACTTCCAGCCACTCGGCTTCGACCTGTTCGATCTCCAGCGCGATGCGCGCGCGCGCGGCGTTGAGGTCCAGCTGGCGCTCATGCCCGCCGGCGGCATACAGCGCCGGATCGGCCAGCTGTACGTCCAGCTCGCGCGCCTGCGCGGCCAGTTCCTGCAGGCGCTGCTCGCAGCGCGCCAGGCGCGCGCGCAGCGGCGCCAGTTCCTTGCGCGCCGCGGCCTCCTCCTGGCGGCGCTGCTGCGCGTTCGCGCGGCTCGTGCCGCGCGCGGCCTTGTCCTGCGGCGGGGTGGATGTCGCCACTGATGCAACCGCGCTCTGCTCCGGGCCGTTCCGCCGCGCCGCATCGCTGCGCGCCAGCCAGCGCGCGTAATCATCCAGGTCGCCGTCGAAGTCGCGCACGCGGCCGCCGTCCACCAGCAGGAAGCGGTCGCTCACCGTGTTGAGCAGGTGGCGGTCGTGCGAGACCATCACCACCGCGCCGGCGTATTCCTGCAGCGCCATGGCCAGTGCCTGGCGCATCTCCAGATCCAGATGGTTGGTGGGCTCGTCCAGCAGCAGCAGGTTGGGCTTGCCATAGGCCACCAGCGCCAGCGCCAGCCGCGCCTTCTCACCGCCGGAAAACGGGCCGACGGGCGCGAACACGCGATCGCCGGTGAAACCATAGCCCGCCAGATAGTTGCGTTGCTCCTGCTCGGCCGGGCGCTGCCCGAGCTTCTGCGCCAGGCGCTGCAGATGCAGCAGCGGCGAGGCCTGCGGATCCAGCTGCTCGAGCTGGTGCTGCGCGAAGTAGCCGATGCTGAGGTCGCGCGCATCGTCACGCGCGCCGCCGCGCGCCGGCAGCTCGTTGGCCAGCAGCTTCACCAGCGTGGATTTACCCGCGCCATTGCGGCCCAGCAGCGAGATGCGGTCGCCCGGATACACGGTGAGGTTCACCTTTTCCAGCAGCACGCGCCCGCCGTAGCCGGCGGACTGCTGCTCGATGGCCAGCAGCGGCCGCGGCAGCCGCGGCGGCTCGGCGAAGCTGAACTCGAACGGCGAATCCACGTGCGCCGGCGCGATGCGCTGCATGCGCTCCAGCGCCTTGATGCGGCTCTGCGCCTGGCGCGCCTTGCTGGCCTTGGCGCGGAAGCGGCGCACGAAATCCTCCATGTGCGCGATCTCGCGCTGCTGCCGGGCGTACAGCGCGCCCTGCTGCGCGAGCTGCGCGGCGCGCGCGCTCTCGAAGGCCGAGTAGTTACCGGTGTACAGCGCGGCCTGCTGATGCTCGAGGTTCACGATGCGGTTGACCACGCGGTCGAGGAACTCGCGGTCGTGCGCGATCAAGAGCAGCGTGCCCTGGTAGGACTGCAGCCAGCCTTCCAGCCACACGATGGCGTCCAGGTCCAGGTGGTTGGTGGGCTCATCCAGCAGCAGCAGGTCCGAGCGGCACATCAGTGCGCGCGCCACGTTCAGGCGCACGCGCCAGCCGCCGGAGAATTCCGCCACGCGCCGCTCCTCGTCGCCGGGCGCGAAACCCAGGCCGTGCAGCAGCTGCGCGGCGCGCGCGCGGGCATCGTAGCCGCCGATGGCGGCGTAGTGCGTGTACAGCTCGGCGAGCTTCGTGCCGTGGTCCTCGGCCTCGGCGCGCGCGATCTGCGCTTCCAGGCCGCGCAGTTCCGTATCGCCGTCGAGCACGAACTCGATCGCCGGCCGCTCGATGGCGTCCAGTTCCTGCGCCACGTGCGCCATGGCGAGGTTGCCGGGCATGGTGAAATGACCGGCATCGGGCTGCAGCTCGCCGCGCACCAGCGCCAGCAGGCTGGATTTGCCGCTGCCGTTCTCGCCGGTGATGCCGACCTTCTCGCCGCGGAACAGGCTGAAGCTGGCGTTGGAGAAAAGGATGCGCGGTCCGCGGCGCAGTGTTACATCGTCGAATTTCAGCATCGGGCGCGCAGTTTGCCCTAGAATTTCTTCATGGACAGCATCATTGCATTTCGAAATGCGGCGCGCCGCGCGGCCATCGTGCTGCTGGGCATGGCCGGGCTGCTGCACGGCACGACCTCGCTGGCGCAGGTGGTGGCCAGCGAGGGCTGGGCCCGCACCGCCGTGTCGGATGCGTCGGCGGTGGAGGGCTTCCTGGTGCTCACCAACCAGGGCGATGACGAGGCGAAGCTGCTGCGCATCGTCTCGCCACTGTGCGACAAGGTGATGATCCACCGCAGCAGTGTCGATCCATCGGGTGCACCGCACCTGTGGCCGGTCGGTTTCCTGGAAATTCCCGCGGGCGAAAGCGTGCGCTTCGAGCCCGATGGCCTGCAGGTGACATTCATGGACCTGAAAACCCGCTTCGCCGTGGGGGAAAAAATCCCGCTGCAGCTGACCTTCGAGGGCCAGCCCGAGATCACCGTGCTGCTGGAAGTGAAGGCGCCCGCGCCGGCCGCCGGCAGGAAGCGCCGCGGTACGTAGCCCGGTACTTCAGCCGCCGGCGCGTTTCGCGTCGTAGCCCAGCTTCGCCAGTTCCGCGACCAGCCGGTCGCGATGCTCGCCCTGTATCTCGATGCGTGCGTCGTGCACCGCGCCGCCGGCGCCGCAGCTGCGCTTGAGTTTGCCGGCCAGCTCCTCCAGCTCCGGGCCGCTCAGCGGCAGTCCGCTGATCACCGTCACGCCCTTGCCGCCGCGTCCGGCCACCTCGCGCGCCACGCGGATCTTCGGCGGCCCGGCAGCCAGGGGCTTCGCCGCCGGCTGCCGCACGGGTTTGCTCATGACCACGCCGCGCCAGGTATGCGGCGGCTTGGTCACACCAGCCTCTTGATGCGCTGCCGGCGCCACGCCAGCCGGTAGTAACTGCTCTGCAGCAGCAGCATGGCGAGGAACGCGGAAGGGTATGCCATCCATACCCCGTCGATGCCGATGCGCCGGCTCATGATCCACGCCACCGGCACTTCCACCAGCAGGATGGCGCCGATGGACAGCAGCACCGGCACCATCACCGTGCCGCTGGAGCGCATCACGCCCGACACCACCGAGGCGCAGCCGAACAGCAGCGTGCTCCACAGCACGATGTGCAGCATGCGCAGCGCGATGGCCGTGGCATCGGGGCTGTGCGTGAACAGCGCGACCACGTGCTGCGCGAACAGATAGCCCAGCAGCAGCAGCGTGCCGGTGATGGCGCAGTTGATCAGGATGCCGGCGCGCGTGATGGAGCCCAGCCGTTCCGGATGACCGGCGCCGATGGCCTGCGCGCCGAGGATGGAAGCCGCGATGGAGATGGACATCGCCGGGAACTGCACGTAGCCCAGCACCTGGTTGCCCACGCCATAGGCCGCGGTGGCATCCGAGCCGAAGTGATTGACCATCGACAGCAGCGCCACCTCCGCCAGCGACATGATCACCATCTGCAGCGCGGTGGGCAGGCCGATGCGCAGCACATTGGCGAGGATGGCGCCGTCGATGCGCATGTGGCGGAACAGTTCGGCATTGGGCGCCAGCGCATGTCCCTTGTGGCGCAGGTAGAACACCAGCCACCCGAGCGTGACCAGGAAGGCGGTCACGAAGCCCACCGCGGCGCTGGTCACACCCAGCCGCGGCAGGCCGAACCAGCCGGCGATCAGCGCCGGCGTGACGATGAGGCCGACGGCGGTGGAGACGATCAGCGCGCGCAGCGGTGTCACCGTGTCGCCGACGCCGCGCAGGATGGTGGTCATCAGCAGGAAGGAGAAGAAGCCGGGCATGGCGTACAGGCATACCCGCGCATACTGCGTGGCGTCGCCCATGATGTCGGCCGGCGTGGCCAGCTGTCGCAGCAGCAGGTGCGCAAAGCTGCCGCCGAACAGCGCCACGACGAGCCCGCCCAGCAGGCCCACGCTCAGCGTGGTGCCGGCCACCGCGCGCACCCGCTCCGGCTGCTTCGCGCCCCAGGCCTGGCCGATCAGCACCGAGGCGCCCGAGCCCAGGCCCATCACGAAGGAGATCAGGAACAGGAACACCGGGAAGAAGGCCGAGGCCGCGGCCAGGGCCTTCACGCCGATCATGTGCCCCAGGAAGATGTTGTTCAGCGTGCCCGACAGCGATTGCAGCACATTGGCCAGCATCATGGGCAGCAGGAAGGCCAGGAAGACCTTCCCGATGGACTGCGGTGCGTGGCCGGCGTGGTGCGTGGCTGATGGCATGACTATCCCGTTGGCAGGCGCGGTATGATGCCAGCTCGCTCCTTTATTGGTAGGCCCTTTCAACCAGGGCCCAAGTCCAACTGATGCACCAAGCCGCGGTCATCCTCGGCCTGATTATCCTGAACGGGTTGTTCGCCTCGGCCGAGCTGGCGCTGGTCTCGGCGCGCCGTGCGCGGCTGAAGGCGCTGGCTGAAGGCGGGCACGGCGGTGCCCGCGCCGCGCTGGCCCTGCTGGATGACCCCACGCGGCTGCTGTCGGCCATGCAGATCGGCATCACCACGGTCAGCATCCTGACCGGCGTGTACAGCGGCGCGGCCTATTCGAAGCAACTGGCGGCCTGGGTGGCCGGCGTCTATCCGCCTATCGAAACCTACGCGCAGGAGATCGCCTACGCCGCCATCGTGGTGGCGATGACTTATGTCTCGCTGGTGCTCGGCGAGCTGGTGCCCAAGCGCCTGGCGTTCGCCCATGCCGACCGCTGGGCCACGCTGGTGGCGATACCGATGCAGGGGTTCGCCAAGGTCGGCGGTCCCATCGTGTGGCTGCTGCAGCGTTCGACCGACGCGCTGCTGAAGCTGGTGCCTTCCAGCCGCAGCAAGCAGGCCGAGGTGACCGACGACGACGTGCGCGCGCTGGCCACCGAGGGCATGCAGACCGGCGCCCTGCACAGGCACGAGGCCGAGATGATCGATTCGGTGCTGCGGCTGGCCGACCGCAGCATCAGCGCCATCATGGTGCCGCGCGGCGACATCCTGTGGCTGGACATCAACGAACCGGTGGCGACATTGTGGGACGAGGCGCGCCGCAGCGGCCACGCGCGTTTCCTGCTGTGCCGGGGCGAGCTGGAACAGCTGATCGGCGTGATCTCGCTCGCCAATCTCGGCGAGGCGCTGCGGCGCGGCGCCATCGACCAGGAAGTGGACGTGCAGCCGCCGCTGCACGTGCCGGAAAACATCTCCATCCTCAAGCTGCTGGAGACCTTCCGCCGCGCCAGCGTGCATCTGGGCGTGGTTACCAATGAATACGGCGGCATCGAGGGCGTGGTCACGCCGGCGGACATCCTGAAGGCCATTGCCGGCGAGTGGCCGCAGATGGGCAGCCGCGACGCCGCCGGCGCCGTGCAGCGCGCCGATGGCAGCTGGCTGATCGATGGGCACCTGCCGATCCATGAAGCCGAACGGGTGCTGGGCCGCAAGGATCTCTCGCGCGGCGACAACTACAACACCATGGCCGGATTCGTGCTCTGGCACCTGGGACGGATGCCCGTGCCCGGAGAGAAGCTGGCGTTCCGCGACCTCTCGATCGAGGTCATCGACATGGATGGCCTGGTGATCGACAAGCTGCTGGTGCAGCCGCGCAGCGCGCAGGGACTTCGGGCGGGGGAGGTTTGATCCGCGCCTGCGTTGTCGGGAAAGTCGGGGTACCCGAATCCGCATGACGCGGCCTCTTTGGTGGTTGTCACTCGACAATCTCACCGGGAGGCTTCCATGAAACGTTCCTTCGGTTCCGTCCGCCGGCTTTCCGCTGTGTTGCTGGCGGTTTCCGCGCTGGGTTGCACCGCGGCCCAGGCCGGCTCGCTCTATGTCTTCGGCGACAGCCTGTCGGACGCCGGCAACAACGCCATCTTTCTCCGGCCGCAGCATCTGTCGCCGAGCGTGGTCGATGGGGATACTTATGTTCCCGACGGGCCTTACAAGACCGGCGTGTACAGCAATGGCCCGGTGTGGATCAACTACATGGCCGAGCGGCTGCAGGATTACGAGGCGGCGATGCCGTCCCGGCTGTGGGGCGGCCATGATTTCGCCTATGGTGGCGCCCGGCTGGAAAAGGAACTGTCGGGAAACGACTACCGGCCCAGCATCAGGACCCAGGTGCAGACGCTGCTGGATCAGCACGTCCGCATCCGGCCGGACGATCTGTTCATCGTTGCGGGCGGCGGCAACGACGTGCGGGATACCGTGCTCGATGCAGCCGCCATCCTCCTCGATCCACACTCCACCGACCCGCTGGATGTGCGCTATGCCAGGGCCGGGCAGCTCATCCAGCAGCGGGCCTATGCCTTTGGCGCGTCCCTGAGCGGGGTGGTCGCGATGCTGCGCGGGGCCGGCGCCCGGCAGATACTGGTCTGGGACCTGCCGGATGTGGGCCTGACTCCGTATGCGCGCGCCACGGGAAGTTCCGACCTCGCCACACAGGTCTCCCTCGCCTTCAATCAGGCAGTGGCTGGATACGTGGCGCCGATTCCGGGAGTCACGGTGTTCGACGTTTACGGCTTGATCGATGGCATCGTCGCCGACCCGGATGATTACCGGCTCACCAATGTCGAGCACGCCAGCGGCAATCCGGCCATGCATCTGGATCCGGACAAGTCGCTGTTCTGGGACGGCATCCATCCCACCACGGCCGGTCACAGGATCGTGGCGGAGACGGTGCTGGACGCCTGGGACGACGTGCTGGACAAGGTGTATGGGCGTGAACGCGACCATGACGGCTTTGGTCATGGCCACGATGACTGCGGACCTTCACCGTTCCCGGGGCTCCACGGTCCCCATGGCGTGGGGACTCACTGAGACGGCCTTCACCAGCACCCACAGCGGCAGACCGGGCGCGAGTTGCAACTCGCGCGTGGCGGCGGCGGTGACACGCGCGAGCAGCGTGGCGCCGGCGACGTCGACCTCGATGAGGTCGGCGCCGCCACCGTCCGCGGCGATGGCGCGCACGCTGCCGCGCAGGTGATTGCGCACCGAGATGCCGTGCGGCTCCTCGAGCGCAAGGATCAGGTCGCGCGCCAGCAGCTGCAGGCGGACGCGCTGGCCGCTCGCCAGTCCGCCCGCTCCGACTTTCAGGATGCCGCCCGTGCCGAAGGTGACGCTGGCCAGGTTCGCGCCGTCGTCGATGGCAGCAATGGTGCCGTCGAGGATGGCGCCGACCGCATCGCTGCCGACGATGGCGCGCAGTGCCGGATGCAGGCTCACTGCCGCCAGGTCGCCGGCTGCCACGACCCTGCCGCCATCCAGTACCACCACCTGCGTGGCCAGGCGCAGCACCTCATCCAGCTGGTGGCTCACGTACACCATGGGAATCGAGTAGTGGTCGCGCAGCCGCTCCAGGTACGGCAGCACCTCGTCGCGGCGCGAGGCATCCAGCGCGGCCAGCGGCTCATCCAGCAGCAGCAGCCGCGGACTGGCGAGCAGCGCGCGGCCCAGCGCCACGCGCTGCTTCTCGCCGCCGGACAGGCCGGCCGGCCGGCGGGTGAGCAGCGGCGCCAGACCCAGCAGCTGCACCACGTCGTCGAAGCCGCGCGCGCCGCCGCGCGGCGCGCCGTACAGCAGGTTGCCGCGCACCGAGTAGTGCGGGAACAGCCGCGCATCCTGGAACACATAGCCGATGCGGCGCCGTTCGGCTGGCAGGTCGATGGCGCGTGCGGCCTCGAACCACACCTCGCCGTCGAGCGCCATGCGGCCGTGATCCGCGCGCAGCAGTCCGGCGATCAGGTTCACCAGCGTGGTCTTGCCACAGCCCGAGCGGCCGAACAGCGCGATGACGCCGGGAGTACCCGCCGCGAACTTCGCCGCCAGCGTGAAATTCCCGCGCGCCAGTTGCACATCGACTTCGAGCACGGCTATTTCCCCAGCCAGCGGCGCAGCGCCCGAGCCAGCACTTCCGAGGCGAGCAGGCCCGCGAGTCCCAGCGCGAAGGAGATCACCGCCAGCCGCGCCGCGGTGGCATCGCCATTGGGCAATTGCAGCGCCGTGTACAACGCGAGCGGCAGCGTGCGGCTTACTCCCGGAATGTTCGACACGAAGGTGATCACCGCGCCGAATTCCCCGAGGCCCGCCGCGAAGGCCGTCACCGAACCGGCCAGCACGCCGGGCAGCATCAGCGGCAGCGTGATGGTGGCGAAGCGCCGCCAGGGGCCGGCACCCAGCGTGCGCGCGGCTTCCTCGAGACCGCGGTCCACGTTCTCCAGCGAAATGCGCATGGCCCGCACCATCATCGGGAAGGACATCACCGCGGTGGCCACCGCCGCGCCCATGGTGGTGAACGCGAGCTGCAGGCCGAAGGCGCGGTCCAGCCAGCCGCCGATGGGGCCGCGCGTGCCCAGCAGCAGCAACAGCAGGTAGCCGACCAGCACCGGCGGCAGCACCAGCGGCAGGTGCACGAAGGCGTCGAACAGCGTGCGGCCGGGGAATCGCCGGCGTGTCAGCAGCCAGGCCGCGATGACTGCCGGCAGCAGGTTCAGCAGCACGGCGCGCAGCGCCACCGTGAGGCTGAGCTCCAGCGCCGACAACTCCGTCTCCCCGAAATGCCACATGCCGGCAAGGATATCGGTTCGGCGGCATAATCGGCGCCCATGAATGCCAATCCCGCCGCGCAGGGGCGTGCCGCCGCGCGTCCCCTGGTCACCATCCAGTCCCATATCCTGGCGCAGCAGGCACGCTTCGCCGAGGCCACCGGCACGCTGTCGTGGGTGCTGTCGGCGATCTCGATTTCCGCAAAAATGATAGCCGCGCAGGTACGCCGCGCGCGGCTGGAGGACGTGCTGGGCAGCGTGGGCAGCCAGAACGTGCAGGGGGAAACCCAGCAGAAGCTGGACGTCATCGCCAACGACATCCTGCTGCGCAACCTCGGCGGGCGTCAGGGCGTGGCGGTGGTGGCTTCGGAGGAAAACGACGAGGCCGTGATCCTGCGCGATGAGGACGACGGCGGGACCCGTTACGTGGTGATGTTCGATCCCCTCGACGGTTCCTCCAACCTGGATATCGCCGGCGGCGTCGGCACCATCTTCAGCATCCTGCGCAAGGATCGCCGCTCCTCACGCATCGAGGATTCGCTGCTGCAACCGGGTGCGCAGCAGGTGGCGGCCGGCTACGTGCTGTACGGTTCCTCCACGGTGATGGCGCTGACCATCGGCAGCGGCGTGGACATGTTCGTGCTCGACCCGGCCATCGGCGCATTCGTGCGCGTGGCCGAGGGGTTGAAGATTCCGCCGCGCAACAAGTGCTACTCGCTGAACGAAGGCAACCGCCTGTCGCTGCCCGAGGGCTACCAGCGCTACCTGCACTGGGCGCAGGAGAACGGCTATTCCAGCCGCTACGTGGGCGCGATGGTGGCCGACGTGCACCGCATCCTGATCCAGGGCGGCGTGTTCATGTATCCGCCGACGCAGAAGGCCCCGCAGGGCAAGCTGCGGCTGATGTACGAGGCCAATCCCATGGCCTTCCTCGTGGAGCAGGCCGGTGGCAAGGCGCTGGCGGCGCCGGGGCGGCGCATCCTCGAGGTGCCGCCGGCGCAGATCCACCAGCGCACCACGGTGATCCTGGGGAGCGGTGCGGAAGTGGACGAGGTCGTCGCGCACCTCGCATGAAAAAGGCGGCGGGTCAGCCCCCGCCGCCTGCATCGGCTGTCCGCGGCGCCTTACAGGCGCGCGCCGATCTCGAAGAAGATTTCCCGGCCGGTCGGGTCGTAGTTGTAGTCCGAGTAGTACGGATACTGGTCGTAGGTCGGATCGCGCGGCGGCTTGCGGTTGAAGAGGTTGTCGATCGCGAGCCCCACATAGGTCTTGCCGCCGAGCAGGCCGCTGTACCGCGCGGTGAGGTTCGCGATGGTCCACGACCCGATGCGGCCGGTCTCCGCCCAGTTGGGCGTGGAGCCGAAACGCTGCACGAACAGGGAGCTGGACACATCGCCCAGCTTCCAGGTGACGCTGCCGCTCATGCGGCTGTGCCAGTCGAAGTTCTCCAGGTCCTTCAGCTCGTCCATCACCGGGTCGCCGGCGAAATCCTGCGTCTTGTACGACAGCACCTGGGTGAAGGAAGCCTTGAAATCGAATTCCCCCCAGCCGCCGGTTTTCAGGGAATAGTCCAGCGAGGCATCCAGGCCGCTGGTCTGGAGCATCGCCGAGTTGATCGGGCCGGTCTCCACGCCGATCAGTTCCTCGGACTGCGGGCCGCCATCGGCCGGACGCCGCTGTACGTGGGCCAGCGCCGACTGGCATTGCAGCGAGCCGATGTCCACGGGCGCGCCGCTCAGCGTCTGGCCCAGCCGGCAATCGGCTTCGGTCTGCAGCAACTGGTCGATCGAGTTGTCCTTGACGGCGTTGACGAGCCTGATGTGGTAATAATCCGCCGAGAGCGTGAGGTCGCGCACCGGCTCCACCACTGTGCCGAAGGTGTAGGACTTGCTGGTCTCCTCCTTCAGGAAGGGGTTGCCCTGGCGCGCGCCCTGCGGGCTGGCATCCACCGGGCACAGCGACAGCGACACGTCCGAATGGTCGCGACGGCACAGGTACTGGTCCGTGACCTCGACGAAGTAGCCGCTGGGATCGGCGAACACGTAGTGCATGTCCGGCGCGCGGAAACTGGTCGCGTAGCTGCCTCGCAGCAGCACCTGTTTCACGGGACGGTACTCGATGCCGCCGTTGTAGGTGAAGGCGCCGTTCACCTTGGTGATGTCGTGATAGTCGTCGTAGCGGCCCGCCAGGTGCAGCCGCACCTGCTCCGCCACGGGAACACTGAATTCCACGCCCGCGGCATAGCGGTCGCGCTGGCCGCCGCCACCGGTGGAGGTGGCCTCGAAGTACTCGCCATTGCGCATCGCGTCGGAGACGTCGATATCGTAGGACTGCCTGGCGGCCTCGAACACCAGCGCCGTGGCGAGCGGACCGGCGGGCAGGGCCAGCAGGTCGCCGTTCAGCACCAGCGTGGCGGTCTTGTTCGATGACTGCGCTTTCTGCTCGTCGACCCGCGACAGCTGCTGCCAGATCGCCGGGGTGATCGGCGTGTAGAAGCGCGTCCAGTCCACGTCGTAGATCGGCAGCAGGAACGGATCGTCATCGTCGCCGAGATTGATCTCGCCGAGCTGCGGACCCAGGAAATAGTCGGCCACCTGCTGGGTGAGCACCAGCGGGCGGTAGTCCCGCACGTGGTAGTCCGAGCCGGCCAGCGTCAGGTCGTACTTCCAGTTGTGCGCGAGATCGCCGCGGATGCCGCCGCTGTAGTCGACTACCTGCTCCTCCCACAGCTCCTCGCGTGCGCGTGCGCCGCCGATCTCCCACGGAAAGAAGAAGCGCTGCATGCCGGCCACGCTGCCGCCGTCGCCTGCCGGATCATAGGAGGTGTCCCAGATGTAGCCCGAATCGCTGAGGCCCATTCCCGAGGTGCTGAACCAGGAGAAGTTGTAATCGTCGCGGTCATGGCTGCCGGTGTAGTCCAGCGTGGCGTACAGCTCCGTGTCGCCAAGATCGTAGGTGAGGCGTGTGAACGCCGAGGCGCGCTTGCGCGCATTGCGTATGGTCGCCTGCGCCGGGTCGTCGTACTGGCCGCAGTAGTGGCCGAAGCCGGCCCGATTCGCGTAACTGGTGCTCTGCGCGAAGGGCGCGCAGCCTGCGGGGGTCGGGTCCTTGTAAAGATCCCCATCATCGTCCCAGTCGTAGGGATCCAGGCGCACCAGCGCGCGCGCCGCGACCGGATCGCCGTCGACGGTGGGATCGTCGTAGATGGAATCCTGGAACTTGCGCTGGTACCCGAAGATGGGCTGGCGGTCGAACACTTCGCCCGCGAACAGCAGGTTCAGGTCGCCGGCGCTGCCGCCGGTCACCACCTGCACGCGCGTGGAGGCACCGCCACCCTGGGTGGTATAGCCGTGGCGCACGTCGACGTTGAAGGCATTGTCCAGTTTCTTCTTCAGCACGATGTTGAGCACGCCGGCCACGGCATCCGAGCCGTAGATGGCCGAAGCGCCGCTCGACAGCAGCTCTATGCGGTCCACGGCCGCCGCCGGGAACTCGGTGAGGTTCACGAAATTGCTCTCGCTGTTGTATGGCAGCGGGTAATCCGTGACACGCTTGCCATCCAGCAGGATCAGCGTGTGGTTGGCGCCCAGGCCGCGCAGGTCCAGCGCATTGGCATTCTGGGTGAAGCCGCCGGCATAGGACTCGGGTTGCGCGATTCCGGTGATCTGCGTCAGCGAGTTGGCCGCCTCCTGGATGGTGGTGAAGCCCCGCGCATCCATTTCATCCGCGGTGATGGTGGTGACCGGGGAGGGCCCCTCGGTCATGATCCTGGGAATGTGCGAGCCCGTGACGATGACGGGCTCCAGTTCCTGTTCCTGCGACGCGGATTCCGGTTCGGCGGCCATCGCGGCCAGGGGTAGTGCCGCCACCAGCAGGCCCATGGCCAGCCACCGGCCCATCTCGCGTCTTTCCGTCACGGGGTTCTCCAAAAAAGGCGTTCTGCCGATCGAAGTTGCGGTGCAGCATCGCCGCCACTCCACATAAGTGGCGGTTTACCATGGCCCCCTCCCGGAGACAGACCCAAGGCTCGAAGTTGCGACGAAGCTCAAACGAGCTTCGTGCGGCAGTCCACAATCGGGTATCTTGTTGCAATCAATTCTCATTACGTACACTGATAGCTGTGATGCCAGCAGAAAGTGCCATGGAATCAACCCTTACCCTCGCTGCTTTGCACAAGGGCGCGCGGGGGACGGTTGCGACCGTGCGTGAGGATGGCGCGGCGCTCGGTGATGAAACCGGCGCCACCGTGGTGATGCGGTTGATCGAGCTGGGCTTCGTGCCCGGCGAATCCTTCCAGGTGATCGCCGAGGCGCAGCCGGGTGGAGACCCGATGGCCGTGCGCATCGGGGGCAGCTGCTTCGCGCTGCGGCGGCGGGAAGCCGCGGCCGTACTGGTCAGCCTCGGCCCGCCATGAACGCCGTTGCCTCGACCATCGCCGAAGAGGCCGCCGTGACGCCGCGGATCGCGCTGGTCGGCGTACCAAACTGCGGCAAGACGGCACTGTTCAACCGCCTCACCGGCAGCCGCCAGAAGGTGGCGAACTATGCAGGCGTCACGGTCGAACGCAAGGAGGGCATGAGCCACGATGCGGCGACCGGGCGCGCCTATCGCGTGCTCGACCTGCCGGGCAGCTACAGCCTCGCGGCCGCCACCCTCGATGAGGCGATCACGCGTGATGCGGTGCTGGGCCGGCTGGCCGGCGAAACGCCGCCGGACCTGATCGTCAACGTCGTGGATGCCACCAATCTGCGGCTCGGCCTGCGCCTGTCGCTGGAGCTGCTGCGCCTCGGCCGGCCGATGATCGTCGCGCTCAACATGAGCGACATCGCGCGCGGCCGCGGGATGAATGTGGATCCGGCGCGCCTCGCGGCGCAGCTGGGTTGCCCGGTGGTGGAAACGGTGGCGGTCGCCTCCGGCGGCGAACGCGCGCTGCTCGCCCAGCTCGCCGGGATACGCGGTGGCACGGCAGCCGCCGCGCTGAGCTGGAGCCCGCTGCGGCGCGAGGAGATCGAAGCCACGCAGCGCGAGGTGCGCCGCATCCTCGACGAGATCGGCTACCGCGAGCCGCTGCGTGCCCGCGCCCTGACGCGGATCGACGCCGTGGTGATGCATCCGGTGGCCGGCCCGGTGCTGCTCGCCGTGGTGCTCTTCCTGGTGTTCCAGGCAGTGTTCAGCTGGGCCAAGCCCCCGATGGATGCGATCGATGCGGGCGTCGGCGCGCTCGGCGGCTGGCTGCATGGCATCCTGCCTGCGGGGCCGTTGCGCAGCCTGCTCGTGGACGGGGTGATCGCCGGCGTGGGCAGCGTGCTGGTATTCCTGCCGCAGATCCTGATCCTGTTCCTGTTCATCCTGCTGCTGGAGGATTCGGGCTACCTGCCGCGCGCCGCGTTCCTGCTCGACCGGCTGATGGGCGGGGTCGGACTGTCCGGTCGCGCCTTCATTCCGCTGCTGTCCTCCTTCGCCTGCGCCATCCCGGGCATCATGGCGACACGCACCATCCCCAACGTGCGCGACCGCCTGGCCACGATCATGCTCGCCCCGCTGATGACGTGTTCCGCGCGCCTGCCGGTCTACGCGCTGCTGATCGGCGCCTTCATACCGGCGCGCCGCTTCGGTCCATTCGGCCTGCAGGGCCTGGTGATGTTCGGGATGTACGCACTGGCTGTGGTCAGCGCGCTGGTCGCGGCCTTCGTGATGAAACGTTTCACCATGCGCTCGGCCTACCATCCGCTGCTGATGGAGCTGCCGGAATACCACTGGCCCAATGTGCGCAACCTGGTGATGGGCCTGTGGGAGCGCGCGCGCATCTTCCTGACGCGCGTGGGCGGGATCATCCTGTCGCTGATGGTGGTGCTGTGGTTCCTCAGCACTTATCCGGCGCCGCCGGCTGGCGCCACCGGCTCGGCGATCCAGTACAGCTTCGCCGGCATGCTTGGCCGCGCACTGCAGGTCGTGTTCGCGCCGATCGGCTTCAACTGGCAGATATCCATCGCGCTGGTGCCCGGGACGGCCGCGCGCGAGGTGGCCGTGGGCGCGCTCGGAACCGTGTACGCGCTGTCGAATTCGGGCGGCAACGTGGAGACCGCGCTGGCGCCGCTGCTGGCTGCGAACTGGAGCCTGCCCACCGCGCTGTCGCTGCTTGCCTGGTACGTCTACGCGCCGCAGTGCCTGTCCACCATCGCGACCATCAGGCGCGAGACCAACTCCTGGCGCTATCCTTTCATTACGCTTGCCTACCTGTTTGCGATGGCCTATGTGGCTTCGTTCATCACCTACCAGGTGGCGAAGGCGGTGCTCTCATGAATATCCCGCTGCAGTACGGCATCGTGTTCCTGGCGGTGGCCGCGGCCGGCTGGTCAGCCTGGCGCAGGCTGCGTGGACGCCGCGTGTTCGGAGCCGGCATAAAAGACAAGGAAACCGGAAGCTGCGCGAACTGCAGCTCCGCGGGAAAACATCAGGCGCCGCGCTGATGTGCGAGGCGGATGCCGGGAGCTGCTGCGCTCCCGGCCTGTCCGGTCGATCCGCAATGCGGATCGCGACGGGGACTACTTGCCGAAAGCCACCTGCAATCCGAGCGTTCCCGCGTAGTCGATGATGCCGCGGCCCACTGAGCCGCGGGCGTAGGCGTCGCCCTTCAGCTGCAGCTTGCCGCCGCTCCAGGAAGTGAGATCGACCGTCGCTCCCGCACCCAGCTTGGTGACGACTTCCTTGTCCTGGTTCAGCAGGGCCGTGGCGGGGCGGTACTGGTCGACGACGCCCACGCCGCCGATGATGAAGGGACTGATGGTGCCGCCGCGATTGAAGACGAAATCGAAGTCAATCGTCATGCCCTTGATCTCGTGGTCCCAGGTCGCGCCGGGGGAGAGATCGTCGTGGTTGCCGGAGAACCCGTTGAGCGCCAGGTCCCAGTGCTCGTTCACCGCGTAGCCGACTTCGTAATCGAAGCCGTAGTTGTCGTCCAGGCCACGATCCTTGTCCAGCTTGGTCCACATGACGCCGGCGCCAACCGTCCAGCTGCCGACGTCGCTGCCAGCCTGTGCAGCAACCGCACCACCCAACAGCACCCCGGAAACAGCAAGTTTCAAGAGACAATTTTTCATGATTCCCCTTCCCCCATCCTTATTTATGCCCCCCTCGAATGAGCAGGCGTGTGGGGATGCTACCGGTTTCTTGCCAGGTCCTCCACAATGCGAATCGAGCCCGCCCGGCCTGTTAGGCAGGCCGCAGGCATTCAATCAGCTGCCGCGGCCGTGAATTACCACCCTGTCTCCGACCCGGATGCCCCGGCGGGCGACTTCCCCGCCCAGCATTTCCACGACTCCGGCAACCACGCCCCCGGAGCTGATGATCTCCTCGGAAAGCGGCTTGGCATGCTGCTGTATATGCGTGATCCGGCCCGCGGCGTCATAGAACAGCATGTCCAGCGACAGATAGGTGTTCTTCATCCACATGTACATGGTCCGCGGCGGTTCGAGCGGAAACAGCATGCCGTAGTCGGCCGGCATGCTCCGGATCCACATCAGGCCCTGCTCCTGCCGCGCTTCGGTATCGGCGACCCAGATATTCAGGCGGTCGCGCCCGCCGGTCCGTTCGATCTCCAGCGTGTCTGTGGGGAAGTCGCGCAGCTGCGCGGGCTGGAAGTCGCGGGTTGCCTGCGTCCAGGCAGGCATCATCAGCAGCATCGCCAGGCACGCGGCAAGGCGTTTCATGGAACCTCCGTATCGGCCACGCCGGTGAATTCGAAGGTTGGCACCAGCACCCGGGCGTCGCCCGCGATGTTCGTGGCCGGGCCTAGACAGTAGCCACGCGCATGCACCCGGCTCTTGCCGGCAGCTCCTGCCAGCGGCGTGCGCTCCAGCAGTTCCACCGCGCAGTTCCCGGCGCCGCGCGTGGCATACAGCTGCTGTTCGCCTTCCAGGATCACGGTCAGGTTGGTCGGCAGCGCCTGGACCGCGCCGGGCGCGCCGTCCTGTTGGTCCACGCCGAAGATGAAGCGCAGCTGCCGTGCGGCATCCGCGGCGGCGTGGCGTGGCAGTTCCCCGGCGAAGGTCAGCCGCAATCCGCGCCCTTCCGGGCGCGGGCCGCCGGCGCATTCCATCTGCGTGTTGCTCCAGTCCAGATCGGCCACCACCGCGCCGCGCACCTGTGCATGCAGGAAGCCCCCGCCGCCGGCGATGCAGCCGGTCGTGTGCGCGGCAGCCGCTGCCGGATTCGCGGATTTGTCATGATCGGCGGCGCAGCCGGCGCACAACAGGGCGGCGGCCGCGTAACCGGGCAGGCGTGTCATGGGAGCGCATTATGAGCCGGGGATCGAGCCGCTACACTAGCGGCCATGCAGCTCATCGAAATTTCACCGGTCATCCCGGCGGCGCTGGCCCGACTGCCGGAACTTGCGGGCAATCTTTCCTACAGCTGGCACCGGCCGACCCGTGCGCTGTTCGAGGATCTGGACCAGGCGCTGTGGCGGCAGACCCAGGCCAATCCCCGGCTGATGCTCCGCTGCGTCAGCCAGGAGACGCTGGACGGCGCTGCGCGCGATCCGCAGTACCTGCAGCGCTACGCCGATGCGCTGGCGTACTTCGATCGCTACCAGTCGCAGGCGGCCGTGAAGGCGGACCAGCCGCTGGTCGCGTACTTCTGTGCCGAGTACGGCTTCCATGAGAGCTTTCCGATCTATTCCGGCGGCCTCGGCATCCTCGCGGGCGACCATTGCAAGGCGGCCAGCGACGAGCAGCTGAATTTCGTTGCCGTCGGTCTGCTGTACCGGCAGGGCTACTTCACCCAGTCCGTGGATGGGGACGGCACGCAGCTGGCCGGTTACCGCGACGTGGATCCACGCGACCTGCCGGTGGAGCCGCTGCGCGATGCCGCGGGCAACCGGCTGCAGGTGAGCGTGCCCATCGCCGGCCGCGAGGTGCACGCGCAGCTGTGGCAGGCGCAGGTGGGCCACGTTTCCGTGTACCTGCTCGATACCAATGTTGCCGCGAATGCCGACGAGGCCGACCG
>DATJXQ010000079.1:0-2485 GCA_035500015.1 Steroidobacteraceae bacterium | reverse complement strand
GACGATGCGCTGGCCGCGCGCGTGGCCGCCAGCCTGCTGCGCATCGTGGGCGCGACACTGGCGGATGCGCTGCGCCGGCTGCCTGCGGGCTGGCAGCAGGCGGCGGCGTCAGTGGCCCGCGACTGCGCCGCGCACCGGCTGGCGGCCGGACATCCCCGGGACGGCACGTGGGACGTATGGCTGACTGCCGGCGCGGCACTGGATGAATCGGCTGCATCGCTGGATTGCTGGCGCGCGGTGGTGGACCTGCTGCTGACGGAGAAGGATGAACCGCGGCAGCCGCGCGGCATCAACGTACGGCTGGGCTTCCCGCCTGCCGACAAGCCGCTGAAGGAGCGCTGGCAGCAATGGCAGGCCATGCTGGCCGATCGGCCCGAAGTGCTGCCGGTGCTGGCCGCGATCCGTGCGCTGCCGCCGGCCGTGATCGACGCCGGGGAACGTGCCGCGCTGGCGGGGCTGGCGCGGGTGATGCTGCGGGCCGCGGCCGAACTGAAGCTGACGTTCCGCGACCGCGGCGCGGTGGATCACGCGGAGATCGCAGCCATCGCGCGGCAGGCGCTGAACGGCATGGAAGGCCCCGGCGAGGACACGTTGCGCCACACGCTGCGCATTTCGCACCTGCTGGTGGATGAATTCCAGGACACCTCGCCGGACCAGCTGCAGCTGGTGCAGGCGCTGACACGGCACTGGGAGCAGGGCGATGGCCGTTCGCTGTTCTTCGTCGGCGATCCCATGCAGTCCATCTACCTGTTCCGCAACTCCGAGGTGGGCCTGTTCCTGCAGGTGCGGGCCCGCGGGGTCGGCGATATCCGGCTCGAAGCGCTGCACCTGACGCGCAACTTCCGCTCGCAGCCGTCGCTGGTGGAGTGGTCGAACCACGCGTTCGCGCGGATATTCCCCGCGGTGGAGGATCTGCGCGGTTCCGCGGTCACCTTCCTCGCCGCCGAATCCGCCCGCCAGCCGGCTGCGCAGCCGGCGGCGCAGGTATGCGTCTGGCCACAGGCGTCAGATGAGCCGGCCGCGGAAGCGCGCGCCATTGCCGCGGAAATCGTCGCGCTGCGGACCGCGCAGCCGGCCCTCGGCATCGCCGTGCTGTTGCAGACCCGCGCGCTTGCCGCTCCCATCCTGCGCGCGCTGCGTGCCGCGGGCCTGGCGGTCGCAGGCGTGGACCTGGCGGCGCTGGCGGAACGCCCGGTGGTACGGGACCTGGTGGCATTGGGGCAGGCGCTGCTGGATGCCGGCGACCGCACCGCGTGGCTCGCCGTGCTGCGCGCGCCGGCCTGCGGCCTGACGCTCGCCGACCTGCTGTCCCTGTGCGATGCCATCGGAGGCGGCCCGCTGGTGGAACACCTGGAGCGGCCCGAAGCGCCCACCATGCTTTCCGCCGACGGACAGGCGCGCCTGCGGCGCGTGGGACCGGTGCTGGCCGCGGCCTGGCGCGCACGCGGCAGTCTGGACGTCGCCACCGGCATCGAGCAATGCTGGTACCGGCTGGGCGGTGCGGCGGCGTGCCGCGATGCCGGCGAACTGGCCACGGCGCGCCAGTACCTGCTGGCATTGCGCCAGCTGCAGGAACGGGAAGGCCCACCCACACCGGAACGGCTGGCCGCGCTCGCGGCGGCGCTGCGCGAGCACGGCGAAGCCGGCGGCCGGAATCCCGTGGAAGTGCTCACCATTCATCACGCCAAGGGCCTGGAGTGGGACGTGGTATTCGTGCCGGGATTGGGACGCCTGGCCGGCAGGGATCGCCCGCCGCTGCTGCGCTCGCTCGAGCTGCCGGCGGCGGATGGCGACAGTGACCTGCTGCTTGCCGTGCGCAGCCTCGGCCGGCCCAATGCCTCGGATCCACTGGCCCGGTATATCCGCGAGCTGCAAGCCGGACGCCAGCGCAATGAACGCCTGCGCCTGCTGTACGTGGCAGCCACGCGCGCCCGATCGCGGCTGTACCTTTCCGGGCATGCCGCGCCGGACAGGGAAGGCCGGCCGCGGCCGCGCGGCGGTTCGCTGCTGCAGCTGCTGTGGCCCGCGGTCGCGGCAGAATTCCAGCAGGCAGCGATGCAGGCGACACCCGCCGCGACGGAACCGGCGCCGCTGCCCATGCTGTGGCAGCGCGTGCCTGCGGATTTCCAGCCGCCGCAGGCGGCGCCGCTGCCCCGTGTCGAATCGCTGGCGCGCGCGCAGGCCGAGGAGCAGTCGCAAGAGTCAGTGGAATTCAGCTGGGTCGGGCCGCTGGCGCGCGCCGCCGGCACGGTGATGCACGCCGAGCTGGAGCGGCTGGCATTGCTGGGCGAGGCAGGCATAGCGGATCTGTCGCATCGCGGGGAGGCATGCGCCGCCGGCCTGCGCGAACACGGCATCGCGCCGGCCGAGGCGGCACACCGTGCGCGCGCCATCGTGGGCCGGCTGTCGGAACTGGTGCGCGAGGGGTCCCTGCGGTGGCTGCTGTTCGCGCCGCATCGCGCCGCGGCCAGCGAACTGCGGTTGT
>DATJXQ010000078.1:0-2244 GCA_035500015.1 Steroidobacteraceae bacterium | reverse complement strand
CATGCCACCGCAGCTGCCCGGGCCGGGAATGGCCTTGCGCTCCACCTCCAGCAGTTCGGCATCGCTGACCTTGCCCGCCGCGTTGCCGCCCACGGCTTCGAATACCGACACGATGTCCCGGTGGCCTTCGCCGGGGCGGATCGTGCCGCCGTAGACGAACACCGCCGGCCGGTTCAGCCTTGCGATGGCCATGGCGCAGCCCGGCATGTTCTTGTCGCAGCCGCCGATGGCCACGAAACCGTCGAAACCCTCCGCGCCCACCACCGCCTCGATCGAGTCGGCGATGATTTCACGCGACACCAGCGAGTAGCGCATGCCGGGCGAACCCATCGAGATGCCGTCCGACACGGTGATGGTGTTGAACAGCACGCTCTTGCCGCCGGCCATGTCGGCGCCCGCCGCCGCCGCGCGCGCCAGCTGGTCGATGTGCATGTTGCAGGGCGTGAGATCCGCCCAGGTCGAGGCGAGGCCGATCTGCGGCAGGCTGCAGTCCGCGTCCTTGAAGCCCACCGCGCGCAGCATGGCGCGGGCCGGGGCGTTCTTCAGGCCATCGACGACGAGGCTGGAGTGCTGACGCACATTGGGAGTCTGCTTATTCTTGGTCATTGAGGTCGGGTTCCACGGGTCGAGTGTTTCATGCGGTTGAAGCCGATCGCGCCGCTGAAGGTGATGGCCACCGGCAGCGCCAGCGCGAACCGGCCAGCGCCTTCAGCGCAGCGCTCCAGCGCGGTATACACCAGCACGCCCAGCGGCGGCGCCACCAGTCCGCGCATGCCGGTCAGCGTGACGTTCACGCCCATATATTGCTGGACCTTGCCCAGCGAGGCGAAATCATTGTGGCCCAGGTTCCAGCCCAGGTTGGCGCCGGCGGTGGCGATGCCAAACAACACGGCGGCGGGCCACAGCAGCAGCGTCCAGCCGGTGAACACCGCGGTGATGACGACGACCATGGCGCTGATCACCACCCAGCACTGGCGGGCGCGGAATTCGATCACGTGGCCGGCGTCGAACACGCGCGCCCACAGCGGCGTGAACAGCGGCACGCACAGCAGCGGCACGATGGTCAAGAGGCCGATCTGCAGCGCGGCCGACAGATGCAGCCGGTCGGAAAACAGCACCACCAGCTGGCCGATGATCATCAGGTTGCCGGCGCCGTACAGCGCCATGCAGCCCATGAAGCGGCGGTAGCTGGGATCCTCACGCAGGATCTGCCGCATCACGCGAAAGCTGAACACCTCGGAGCCACCGTTTTCGGCATGTTCGGCCCGACGCAGCCGGTACCACTGCCGCACCCGCATGCGCCGGTACAGCCAGGCGGCAATCAAACCCGCCACGCCGGCAACACCATACAGCGCCCGCGCCAGTTCCGGCCGGGTCTGCAGCACGATGCCGGCCAACGCCGCGCTGACCGCCATGCCCAGTGAGGTCAGCGTGACGATGCCGCCGGCGATGCGGGCCAGCGTGGCGCGCGGGTAGTTGGCGCTCCACACCGCCGCGCGCACGGTGAGAATGCCGGCCCAGACCACGCGGGCAGCGATCACGGACAGCACGGTGGCGGCCAGCGTGAAGCCGGCGCGCGGCAGCAGGCCGATCAGGCCCACCAGCAGGCCAAAGACAGCCAGCAATGCGGCCAGCACACGGATGCGCTCGCGGCCATGCGCGAGGTTGGCCCAGATGAAGCTGGTCATGTTGGATAACGCCGGCGAACCGCTGACGAAGGCCACGGCCAGATTGACCGCCTCGGTGGAGGCCAGGCCGCTGAACTGCCGCTTCACCAGCACCGCGGCCGCGGCACCCTCGACCAGTCCCAACGCGATGCCGGACAGCGCCCAGGGCGCCAGCTCGCGCCGGTACAACGACTGCGCCACCGCACCCGGCGCCGCGGCGTTCATGGGTAGCGCTGACGCAGCCAGGCGCACACCGCCCGCAGTCCCTGCGCCTCGGCGCCCAGCGGACGGCCCGGCCGGTCCTTGGGATTCCAGCCGTAGATATCCAGATGCAGCCAGCGGGCCGGGTCCTTGACGAAGCGCTGCAGGAACAAGGCCGCGGTGATGGAACCGGCCATGCCGCCGGCCGGTGCATTGTTCAGGTCGGCGATCTTGCTCGTCAGTTCGTCCTCATACCCCGGCCACAGCGGCATGGGCCACAGCGGATCACCCACCTGCTCCGCCACCGCGACCAGATCGCGCTGCAGCAGCATATCGGCGCCGTACACCGGTGGCAGTTCGGGCCCCAGCGCCACAC
>DATJXQ010000077.1:0-2127 GCA_035500015.1 Steroidobacteraceae bacterium | reverse complement strand
ATGATGTGCTGCTGGCCATCCAGGACCGGCTTACCTATCCGCGCTGAACGAATGCCGGTCAACCACGCGACATAAGCGATCACCGCGGGCCGACATGCCGCCCTGGGGCTCAGGCAAACCCTGAAAATGCCCTGTCCGATGCGGTGCGCGCCTACTGGTACCGCGCGCGAGACCGATAGCGACAGCACAGTGTCTGTCCACCTGGCTGCAATCGGGTCCTGATGAGCATTTCCTACACCCCCTGGCTGGTCGTCCTGTCCGTCGCAGTGGCAATCCTCGTCTGCTACGCGGCCCTGGGCCTGGCTGCACGCGTGGCCGAGGCAAGGGGCGCGGCGGGCCGCGCGTGGCTCGCGCTGGGCGCCTGCTCGCTGGGCATCGGCGCCTGGTCGATGCACTTCATCGGCATGCTGGCGCTGTCCATGCCCATCCGGCTCATGTATAGCGTGGGCGTCATCGTGGCTTCGCTGGGCGTCGCCGTGGTGACCTCCGGCTTTGCGATCCATATCGCGGGCAGCCAGCGCCTGGACACCGCGCGGCACCTGGTGTGCAGCGTGGTGATGGGGCTCGGCATCGCGGCGATGCACTACATCGGCATGAGCGCCATTCTCATGGTGCCCGCCATCCGCTACGCACTGCCGCCGGTGGTGGCCTCATTGCTGATCGCGATCGCCGCGTCCTGGGTCGCCCTGTGGCTGATCTTCGTGTTGCGCGCCAGCGCCGGCCGCTTCGCCTGGCTGGCGCGTGCCGGCGCGGCCGTGTTGATGGGCGGTGCGATCTCCGGCATGCACTACACGGCGATGTCGGCCGTTATCATCGCGCCGAATGCCTACTGCCGTGGCGGCGTTGCGCTCGGCAACGGCTGGTTCGCCATTGCGCTGGCGGTGGGTGTGCTCGGCATGCTCGCCATCACCATCCTCAGCACGCTGTTCGACGCCCATCTGTCGGCGCGCAACCGGTTGTACGTCGCCAGCATGGAAAGCGCGGACCGCGCATTGCTGCACCAGGCGGCGCATGACACGCTCACCGGACTGCCGAACCGCTCCAGCTTCCTGGATTGCCTGCGGCAGGCCGTGGAGCGCGTGCGGCGCGGCGAGCAGTCCACATTGGCGGTGCTGTTCCTGGACCTGGACCGCTTCAAGTTCGTCAACGACACACAGGGGCACGAAGCCGGCGACGCATTGCTGCGGCAGATCGCCGCGCGCCTGAGCGAGGAAATGCGCCGCGAGCGTGCCGAGCGCGCGGACGCCGTTCCCGACGTGGTCAGCCGCTTCGGGGGCGATGAGTTCCTGGTGCTGCTCAACGGGCTGCGCCAGGCAAAGGACGCGCAAGCGGTGGCGGCACGCCTGCAGGCGGTGCTGTCCCCGTCCTACTTCATCCAGGGGCGCGACGTGCACTGCAGCGCCAGCATCGGCATCGTCACTTACCCACAGGGGGCGGCGAGCGCCGACGAGATCGTGCGCAACGCGGACGTCGCCATGTACGAGGCGAAGCGGGCGGGTCGCGCCTGCACCGTACAGTTCAACCAGAACATGCACGTGCGCATCTCGCGCCACGTGGAGATCGAGTCCGGCCTGCGCCGCGCCATCGGCAGCAACGAAATGCAGGTGCTGTACCAGCCCATCGTCAATCTGGACACCGGCCGCATGACCTCGGTGGAGGCGCTGGTGCGCTGGCGGCATCCCACGCTGGGCGACATCCCGCCCGGGGAGTTCATCCCCATCGCGGAGGAATCCGGACTCATCGTCGCACTGGATGGCTGGGTGCGCGAGCAGGCCTGCCGCGCCATGCGCGAGTGGTACCTCACCGACCCGGGCCTGGCGCCGGACACGGTGAGCGTCAACGTGTCGCGCGTGGAACTGGCCCGCTCGCAGGAATTCCGCTGGCAGATCGCCGAACTGCTGCGCGCGGCGCGCCTGCCCGCGCACCGCTTGCAGCTGGAGGTGACCGAGCGCAACGTGATGCGCGACGCCGCGGCGATCCTGCAGCTGATGCGGGACCTGAAGGCGCTGGGTGTGCGCCTGGCCATGGATGATTTCGGCACCGGCACTTCCTCGCTCAGCATCCTGCGCACCTATCCGTTCGACGTCATCAAGATCGACCGCTCCTTCGTACAGGGGCTGGTTTCCG
>DATJXQ010000076.1:0-20374 GCA_035500015.1 Steroidobacteraceae bacterium | reverse complement strand
TATCGCGGCCGTCTATGCGAAACAGCCGGGTCTCGCGATGGTCAATTCCGACCGCGGCATCACCAATCTGCACGTGCCGAGCGATGTGATCATCGACGCCTCGATGCCGGCGATGATTCGCGAAGGCGGCCATATGTGGGGCCCCGACGGCGGCGTGCTCACCGAGCACCAGGTGGGCAAGGGCGACGTCTGGCGCATGTGCCAGACAAAGGATGCCGCGATCCGCGACTGGGTGAAGCTCGCGGTGACGCGCGCGCGCATCACCGGCCAGCCCGCGATCTTCTGGCTGGACGCGGCGCGCGCCTACGACCGCGGCCTGATCGGGCGCGTGAAGGAAGAACTCGGCGAGCACGACACCGCCGGGCTCGACATCCGCATCGAATCGCCGGTGCAGGCCACGCACTCCACGCTCGCGCGCCTGCGCGCGGGGCAGGACACCATTTCCGTCACCGGCAACGTGCTGCGCGACTACCTCACCGACCTGTTCCCCATCCTGGAACTGGGTACCAGCGCCAAGATGCTCTCCATCGTGCCGCTGCTCAATGGCGGCGGACTGTACGAAACCGGCGCCGGCGGCTCGGCCCCCAAGCACGTGCAGCAGTTCCTCGAGGAGAACCACCTGCGCTGGGATTCGCTGGGCGAGTTCCTGGCGCTGCAGGTCTCCATCGAGGACCTGGCGCGCAAGACCGGCAACGGCAGGGCGAAGGTGCTTGCCGATGCGCTGGATGCCGCCAACGGCAGGTTCCTGGAGACCGACAAGTCGCCCAAGCGCGGCGCCGGTGAACTGGATGTGCGCGGCAGCCATTTCTACCTGGCGCTGTACTGGGCACAGGCGCTGGCCGCGCAGGAAGCGGATGCCGAGCTGAAGGCGAGGTTCGCACCGCTGGCAGCCACGCTCTCGCAGCACGAGCAGGCCATCGTCGCCGAGCTGAACGGCGTGCAGGGCAAGCCGGTGGATATCGGCGGCTACTACCATCCGGATCCGCAGCGGTGCGCGGCGCTGATGCGGCCGAGCGCAACCTTCAACCGCGCCGTGGACGGGCTATAGGCCGAAGATCAGCGGGAAGGCGACGACCACGAACGCCGCCCATGCCGGGTACACGGGCAGATAGGCAACCTGCCACTGTTCCAGCATGGCGAACGCGCCGCGCCGGCGCAGGAATGCGGTGTAGTACCAGGCCACGCCCGCGAGGTTCACCAGCAGGATGAGATTCTCGGCCAGCGCCGCCACGCGGTTGGCCGAGAAGCCGAACGCCGAGATGCGCCGGGCAATGGCCGCCAGCGCCAGCGCGTCCACCAGCAACGCGCACGCCACGAGCAGCAGCTGCATGCCGTCGAAGAAGCCGGGCGCTGCCAGCGGGTCGCGGGCCGAGGCGGCATAGAGCACCAGGCCCGCCACCAGCGCCAGCAGCACGTCGAAGGCGATCAGCACCTCGCGCTGCACGTCCACGGGATGGCCGGTCCAGGCCATGGTGGCAAGGAAGGCCAGCAGCACCAGCACCAGCAGCGGCGTGAACAGCCGGGTCAGCACCGGCGCCATGTTCTCGATGACGCTCTGCTTGGCCTCCACCAGCCAGGAACCGACGATGACGGCGCTCATCGCGCCGCAGGGAACCAGCCAGCCCTGCGCGAACCATTCCGCGTCCACCCCGATGGCGCGGAACATCATCAGCGTCAGCGCGGTCAGCAAGCCACCGCCCAGCGCGATGAGCACGTAGTAGATGAAGAGTTCGCCGGAGAAGCGCACGAAATCCATGCGCCGGCCCGCGGCGGCGAACCAGCCTCCACCGACATAGGCGACACCGACCGCGAACCACAGCGCGATCGGCAGGTGCAGCGCGGTCAGCGGCTGCAGGTCGCTGTGCGGACCGAACGAATGCAGGTTGGCGCAGAATGCCGCGGCGGCGAAGGCCGTGCCCAGCCAGGTCCAGGCGGCAACCCCGGCGCGACGTTTCCACGCCAGGTATGCGGCCAGCAGCGGCAGCACGAACAGGCCGGCATTGCGCGCGTAGAACGCGCCGCCCGGTCCATTCATCTGCAGGCCGAACAGCGCCGGGATCTTGATCGCCAGCGCCGCGAGGATGGCCAGTGCGATGACGATGCCCAGCTCGGCACGCGCCGCGGGAGCCGCCGCGTCCCCGTCACCGGCGGGTGCCGTGAGCTGCTTCCACAGCCGCTCCGGATGCTCGCGCGCGAATTCGCGCGACAGCGCATCGAGATTGCCCATGCGCCTGACGGCGATGAAGAAGGCCTCGTCTTCATCCAGCCCGGCAGCGGCGAGCAGCTTCACCTGGTCGCGCAGGTGGTCTTCCAGCTCCGCCACGTCGGGTGCCTGCATGGCCGGACGGTTGCCAAGGTACTGACGCCAGTGCGCGATCTGCTGCTCCAGCGAAGCGGATCCGGCCGCCGGGGTCATGTCGTGCGCCTTTTCACCCAGATGCCGCGCAAGGCGTCGTCCACGACGCGCCACTGCTCCTTCTGCGCGGCGAGCTGCGCGCGGCCGGCCGCGGTGATGCGGTAATACTTGCGGCGGCGCCCGCTGTCGGACACGCCCCACTTCGCGGCCACGCAGCCCTGCCGCTCCAGCCGGTGCAGCACCGGATAGAGCATGCCGTCGGTCCATTGCAGGTGGCCGCCCGACAGCGCGGCCACGCGCTTGAGGATGGCGTAGCCGTAGCTTTCCCGTTCGGCGAGTATCGCCAGCACCAGCGGTGTCGCCGAAGCGGCGACCAGGTCCTTGCCCAGTTCCATACCTGCCGGCTTTATACATTGCTGATCTATGTATGGCAACCTGAAATGGCGCATTCGCGGCAGTTTTGCGTATCGCCGGGAATGTGCGCAACCTTCACCATGGCGGCGTCCACCTGCAATTTGCGCTAGACTTGCGGACAACAAGGCATTCCCGATGAACACCCTGATGGCCGGTGCGCCGCGCAAACATCTCATCACGGTCGATGAGTACTACCGGATGGCGGAGGTGGGCCTGCTCGCGCCGGATGCGCGTGTCGAACTGATCGAGGGGGAGATCATCGACATGGTACCCATCGGAAGCCGGCACGCCCGTGCAGTGGCCCATCTCGACCGTCTCTTCACGATTGCCGTCGGAAAGCATGCGCTCGTCCGGTCGCAGGGTCCGGTCCGCCTCAACCGCCGTTCGGAACCGGAGCCCGACCTGGCACTGCTCAAGCCGCGCGATGATGAATACGGCCGTTCGCACCCCGGGCCGTCCGACGTGCTGCTCATCATCGAAGTCAGCGACACCACGCTGGACTACGACCGCAACGTGAAACTTCCGCTGTACGCGCGGCACGGCATCCCGGAAGTGTGGATCGTGGACCTGCAGCACGACCAGCTGCTGATCTGCCGGTCGCCGCGCGACGGCCGGTACATCGATTGCAGCAGTTTGCCCGAGCCCGGGAGGACAGGCATCGCGGCTCTCACCGGCATTGAGGTCGACCTGTCGCGGCTGCTTCAGCGCTGAGGCGCAGGCCGGCGCTTTTCCGCCGGCACCTGCTGCGTGATGCAGTGGATGTTGCCGCCGCCCAGCAGGATCTCCCGCCCGGGCACGCCCACCACCTCGCGTTCCGGGAAGACGCGCCGCAGCTTCGCCATGGCTGCACGATCCGTGCGCGCATCCAGCAGCGGCACGATGACGCCGCCATTGGCGATGTAGAAGTTCGCGTAGGAAGCCGCCAGCCGCATGCCGGCCGTGCGTGGCTGCGAGCCTTCGCGGCACAGCACGCCGGCGGCCTCCGCTGCGCTCATTTTCAGCGGCCCCGGCGACGGCAGCCGGTGCACCTTCAACCGCCGGCCGCGCGCGTCCCGCGCCGCGTGCAGCCGCTCCAGCGCGTCGTTCGACACTTCCCACTGCGGGTCGCGGCGGTTCAATGTGTACGTCAGGCACACCTCGCCCGGCCGCACGAAACAGGCCAGGTTGTCCACATGGCCATCGGTTTCGTCGTCCACCACTCCCTGGCCCAGCCAGATGATCGCGCTCGCGCCCGTGTAATCGCGCAGGTACCGCTCGATCTGCTCCTTCGAGAGCCCGGCATTGCGGTTGGGGTTCAGCAGGCACTGCTCGGTGACCAGCAGCGTGCCCTGCCCGTCCGTGTGGATGGCGCCGCCTTCCATCACCAGCGGCGCGCGGTAACGGTCCACACCCTCGATGGCCGCGACCTTCTGCGCCACCAGGTCATCCTGGTCCCAGGGGAAATACAGGCCACCATGCAGGCCGCCCCAGGCGTTGAAGCGCCAGTCCACCGCGCGGCGCCGGCCCGCGGCATTGACCACGAAGGTCGGGCCCACGTCGCGCATCCAGGCGTCGTCATGGCTCATTTCAACCACGCGCACGTGCGGATCGAGCGCGGCGCGCGCGAATTCGTACTGTGCGGCGGAGGCGCCCACGGCCACCGGTTCGAAGCGCGCGATGGCCGCGGCCACCGCAGCGAAGGCCCGCTGCGCGGGACGCGCGCCCTCGCGCCAGTTGTCCGGGCGCTCGGGCCACAGCATCCAGCAGCCGGCATGCCGCTCGAACTCGGCGGGCATCCAGTAGCCATCGGCCCCGGGGGTACGGGTCAGCGTGCGGGTCATGCCCGCAAGTCTAGGGGAAAGCGCGCCGGGCCGGCAGGCCAAACGCGGCGCCGGTGAATGGCGGTCGCGGCGCGTTACGCGTGCACTTCGCCGGTGCCCACCGCTTCGGTGAAACGCAGGCCGTAACGGTCGTTGACCATGACCACCTCGCCATGGGCCACCAGCCGGCCGTTGACGAAGACATCCAGCGGATCGCCGGCCGGACGCTGCAGCTCCACGATCGAGCCCGGCGCCAGCTGCAGGAAGTCGCGGATGGCGAGCTGTGCGCGCCCGACTTCCAGTGACAGCGTCACGCCCACGTCCAGCACCACGTCGGCCGGTCCGTCGGCGGGGGAGACAGCAGCGTTCATGTGGCTTTCCTCACGAAGGCATCCAGGGAATTACCGTTCTTGCGCGCATTCATCTGCGCCACGCGCACCACCTGCCGGCCGCGCTGCTGGCCGAGCTCGCCCCAGAACAGCGGAATGCCGTCGGACAGCACCGCCACCTGGCCGTCGAACTCGATGGGAATCACGTCGCCGGGACGCATGTCGATCAGCTTGCCGACGGTGGTGTGGGCGCGGCCCAGCTGCGTCACGACGTCCACCTCGGATTCCTCCAGTTCGTTGCGCAGGATCTGGCTCCAGCGCTCCTCGCGGTCGGCGCGGTCGCTCTGCATGCCCGCGCGCAGCGTGTCCTTCATCGGCTCCAGCATCGAATACGGCAGCACCAGGTGGATCTCGCCGCCGCGCCCGTCCAGGTCGATGCGGAAGCGGCTGACCACCACGATCTCGGTGGGGCTGACGATGTTGGCGAAGTGCGGGTTCATCTCGCGGTTGATGAACTCGATCTTCACCGGCAACAGCGCCAGCCACGCCTCCTGCGTGACGGTGATCACCTGCTCCATCAGCATCTCGATGAGGTGCGTCTCGGTGGGCGTGAAATCCCGGCCCTCGATCTTCGCCTGGCGGCCGGTGCCGCCGAAGAACACATCGATCATCGCGAACACCAGCCGCGCCTCGAACACCAGCAGGCCGGTGCCCGTGAGCGGCAGGAAGCGGATCAGGTTCAGGCTGGTGGGCATGCTCAGCGTGGGGATGTATTCGGAATACTTCGGCGTGGAGATGCCCTGCGCCGCCACGTCCGGCGAACGGCGCAGCATGCCGTACAGCGACTGGCGCAGCGCGCGCGCGAGCCGCTCGTTGATCATCTCCAGCGTCGGCATGCGGCCGCGCACGATGCGCGTCTGCGAACTGAAATCGTAGTCCTTCACCACGCCGCTGCCGTCGGCCGCCTTCGGTTCGGTATCCACCGTGCCGCTGTGCACCGCCTGCAGCAGGGCGTCGATCTCGTCCTGTTCGAATGCCTCGCCGCTCATACGTACTGCTCACCGGCTGCGCCGCCCAGCGCGATGGTGCCGGCGTCGGCCAGCTTGCGCGTGATAGCCAGGATCTCCTTCTGCGCCGCCTCCACCTCCGACAGCTTCACCGGGCCGCGGGTCTCCATGTCGTCCTTGAGCATTTCGGCGGCGCGGCTCGACATGTTCTTCATGAAGTGCTCGACCAGCGCCGCGTCGGCGCCCTTCATCGCGATGACCAGGCGCGCCGAATCCACCTCGCGCAGCACGGTCTGGATGCCCTTGTCGTCCACGCCGATCATGTCGCCGAAGGTGAACATCAGGTCCTGGAGCCTGGCGGTCAAGGTTTCGTCGGCCTTGCGCAGTTCCTCGATGATGGTGGCGGACATGAAGTTCAGGATGCTGGCGGCGGTCTTCGGGCCGCCGAGATTGGCGGACACGTTGCCGCCCTTGCCGGCGATCTGTTTTTCGATCATCTCGTCGAGCTTGCCGAGCGCGGTCGGCTGCACGCCGTCGAGCTGCGCGACGCGCAGCAGCACCTCGGTCTGCACGTCCGCCGGCAGTTCGCTGAGCACGCGCGCGGCCAGATCGGAATCAAGATAGGAGATCACGATGGCGAGCACCTGCGGATGCTCGTGCTTGACCAGCTCGGCGATGGCGCGCGGTTCCATCCACTTGAGCACGTCCAGGCCCTTGCTCTTGCGGCCCACCTGGATGCGGTCGATGATGCTGCTGGCCTTGTCGTCGCCCAGCGCACTGGTCAGCACGCGGCGGATGTAGTCGTCGGAGCCGACCTTGATGTCGGCCTGGCCTTCCATGGTGAGCACGAAGCCGCCCAGCACCTCGGCGACCTCGTCGCGCGAGGCGGACTTCATCTGCGCCATCGCGGTGCCCAGGCGCTGCACGACCTTGGCGTCCAGGTGCTTGAGCACGGTGGCCGCCTCGCTCTCGCCCAGAGCCAGCAGCAGCATCGCGGCGCTGCGCGTGGATTCGATTTCCGTTGCCATGGTCGTGGATACAGCAAGTCCCGTGCCGTCACCCGACTGCGACCTGCGTCACACCGGGCCGCCGGGATTCCGGCGCTACCGTGCCGGCCCGTGCAGCAGCGCCAGCAGCTGCGCCTCGTTGCGCGCCACGCCGCTGGCACTGGCGATCTCCTGCGGCGCGATGCCGCTGCGTGCCATCTGCAGCGCCAGGTCATAGCCGCGCCGGGCCGGTGCCGCAGCCGCGGCGACCAGCTCGCGATGGTCCTCGAGGCGTGCCTCCATGGCCGCCACCTGGGCAACGAGGCGCTGCGTCGATTCCGACAGGGCCTGCGTCGCGGCGATCACGGTCTGGATGTCACGCCGGCCCGCCCTGCGCCAGCTGGCGAAGGCCAGTGCGAAGCACAGCAGCGTGACGGCCAGCAGCGCGATGCGGGCCGCGAAGAATATCAACTCGTTCGGTTCGTACTGCATGTCGGATGCTCGCGTATTGCGGTGGCAGGAAATTCCCGGCGGTCACGCCGGTCGCCGGCAATCCGGCGCCTGCCATTGGAGCGAGCACAATCCATGCCAGTGCCGGCCATGCGACGGGCGCCAGGGGTGCGGACCGGCCGCACCGTGATGTGCATCACCCCGCGCCGCCGCCGGAGGCTGGAGTGGCCGGCGCCGCGGCGGCAGCGCTTTCCACGGACAGCACCACGCGACGATTGACGTTGCGGCCGTCGGGCGTGGTGTTGGGCGCCACCGGGTGGAACTCTCCGTAACCCACTGCCGACAGCCGCTCCGGCGGCACGCCGGCGGCAATCAGCTGTTGCAGCACGCTCACCGAACGTGCCGCGGACAACTCCCAGTTCGAACGGTACGGGCCACCTTCCAGCGGCACGTTGTCGGTATGGCCCTCGACGCGGACATCCACCGGAAACCGGCCGAGCACCTGCCCCAGCAAATGGATCACCTGCTCGGCCTGCCCGGACACGGCGGCCGCGCCCGAGGTGAACAGGATGTCGGAACGGATCGCGATCGACAGCTTGCCATCGGCATTGCTGACATCCACCAGCCCCTGCATGATCAGCGGCGCCATCGCCTTCTCGGTCTGCTGCTGCAGCTGGCGCAGCGCCATCAGCTTCTGCTGCTCGGCCAGCTGCACGACGGGCGCGGCCACGGTGGTGGCGGCCTGGCTGCCGACCTGGATCGGCGACACGGTGGTCGGTTCGCCGCGGAAGGCCGCGTTCAGCGAATCCGACAGCACGCGATACTTGCCGTCGTTGACCTGCGAGATCGAGTACATCACCACGAAGAACGCCAGCAGCAGCGTCACCAGGTCCCCGTAGGGGATGGCCCAGCGCTCGTGGTTCTCGTGCTCCTCGTGGCGGCGGCGCCGTGCCATGGTCAGTGCAGGTAGCTCTGCAGGCGGTATTCGACGCTGCGCGGATTCTCGCCCTGCGCGATGGCGATCATGCCCTCGATGACCATCTCGCGCACGCGCGACAGCGCCAGCGCCGCGGTCTTCAGCTTGCTGGCGATGGGCAGCAGGAACAGGTTGGCGAGGCCGATGCCGTACACCGTCGCGGTGAACGCGGCCGCGATGCCGGTGCCGAGCTTGGAAGGATCGGTGAGGTGCTGCATCACCGCCATCAGGCCGAGCACGGCGCCGATGATGCCCAGCGTCGGCGCGTACACGCCCATGCCCTCGAACACCCGCGCGGCGCGCAGGTCCGCGGCCTCGCGGCCGTCCAGGTCCACTTCCATGATGCTGCGGATGGCGTCGGGTTCGCTGCCGTCGATCACCAGCTGCAGCCCCTTGCGGATGAATTCATCGCGCTCGCCCTCGATCATGCCCTCCAGGCCAAGCAGGCCCAGGCGCCGCGCGACCTGGCTCCACTCCACCATGCGCGCGATGATGGCCTGGCTGTCCGGCACCGGCGAGCGGAACACCCACGGCAGGATGCCGAAGGCATGTTTCAGCACACGTCCCGGCGTCTGCACCAGGATCGCCGCGAACGTGCCCACCACCACGATCAACAGCGCGGCGGAGGACAGCAGCGCATGCACGCCGGCGCCCTTCAGCACCGCGCCGGCGAGCAGCGCGACGAATGCCAGCACGATGCCGAGTATGCTGAGGATATCCACGGTCTGTCTCAGGCGCCGCCGTGCGCGGCAGCCAGCCTGCCGCGCAGCCGCAGCAGCGCCTGTCCATGCAGCTGGCAGGCCCTGGATTCACTGACGCCCAGCACCGCGCCGATCTCCTTCAGGTTGAGCTCGTCATCGTAGTACAGGGACATCACCAGCCGCTCGCGCTCGGGCAGCGCCGCGATTGCCGCGGCGACCGAGGTGCGCAGATCGCCACGCTCGGCCTCGAGCAGCGGATCGCACTCCGCACCCGGAATGTCGGCCACGCCGGCCACCTCCTCGAGGCTGGATATCTGGCAGGCCGCGGCGTCCTGCACGATGCCGTGGTATTCCTCCAGCGGGATGTTCATGGCCGCGGCGATCTCGGCATCGCTGGCGGCGCGGCCGCGCTCGCGTTCGACGGAGCGCATGGCGTCGGCCACCTCGCGCGCGCGCCGGTGCACCGAGCGCGGCGCCCAGTCGAGCTGGCGCAACGCGTCGATCATCGCGCCGCGGATGCGGATGCCGGCGTAGGTCTCGAAGCTGGCGCCGCGGTCCGCCACGTAGTGCGCGGCGGCCTCCAGCAGGCCGATCATGCCGGCCTGGATCAGGTCCTCCACGTCGACGCTGGACGGCAGCCGGCCGGCAAGGTGGTAGGCAATGCGCTTGACCAGATCCGCGTGGCGCATGACCAGCTCGTCGGCGGCCTGCGGCCGCGCGGCGGCGACGGTCTGGTAGGCGCCCACCGGGCTCATCGCACCGTTCCCAGCTGCGGGCCGGTCCGCGGCAGCAGGCGTTCCATCATGAATTCCACATTGCCGCGCGGACCGTCGGCGACCGGCCACTTCGCCACGCGCTGCGCCAGCCGCGCGAACGCGCGCGCGGCCGGCGCCGAAGGATAGGCGGCGCACACGGCGCGCTGCGCGCAGATGGCGCTGCGCACGAAACGGTCTTCGGGAATCTCACCCGCGTATTCCAGCACCACTTCGAGGAAGCGGTCCGTGACGCGCTGCAACTTGCGGAACAACACCTCGCCGCTGCCGGTGGCCACGGACATGTTGGCCAGCACGTGGAAGCGCCGCATGCCGTGGGTCTTGTGCAGCACCTTGATGGTGGCGTAGGCGTCGGCCAGCGAAGCGGGCTCGTCGCGCAGCACGATGAGCACGTGCTGCGCGGCCTGGCAGAATTGCCGCACGCTGCCGGAGATGCCCGCGGCGGTATCGATGACCAGCGTATCCAGGCCGCAGGCCAGGTGGCTGAAGGCCTGCACCAGGCCGAGGTGCTCGGCGGTGCTCAGTTCGGCAAGGCGTGCCACACCGGCCGCGGCGGGGATCAGCCGGAAGCCGGCCGGCGTGTCGATGATGGCCTCCTCCAGGGTGCAGCGCCCGTCGAGCACATGCTCCAGCGTGTGGCGCGGCGCGAGGCCCAGCTGCACGTCCGCATTGGCGAGGCCCAGGTCGCCGTCCAGCAGCAGCACGCGCTGGTGCTGCGCGGCCAGCGCCGTGGCCAGGTTGATCGCCACGCAGGTCTTGCCCACGCCGCCCTTGCCGCCCGTCACCGCAATGACCTGCACGGGCGTGGGACGCAGGGCGGCACGCAGCCCGGCGGTCTGCTCGGGCGTGAAGCCGGACTCAGCGCAGATCATGCGCCACTCCTCCGAAACGGCTTACCAGCAGCTCCTCGCCGACGCTGGTATCGCTGCTGCGGGCCAGGAACACCGCACGCGCCACCAGCTGATGCGCGCGTGCCGGCGCCAGGTCCTCGGGAATGCGCGGCCCGCCGGCCATGTAGGCCACCGGCAACGCGCTGCTGGCGAGCGCCGACAGGATGCCGCCGAGGCTCGCCGCCTCGTCCACCTTGGTCAACAGCAAGGCGCGCGGCGCGAACGCGTGGAATGCCTGCATCGCGTCCCCGATCACGCCGGCCTGGGCGCCGGCCGACAGCGTCAGCCACGGTTCCACGCCGCAGTGCCGCGCGAGGTCGCCGAATGCAGTAGCGCGCTGCTGCAGCTGGCGGTCGCGCGGACTGATGCCCGCGGTATCGATCAGGATCAGGCGGTGGCGCGGCAGGCGGGCCAGCAGCGCACCGAGCGCGGCCGGCTCATCCAGCGTATAACACTCCGTGCCGAGCAGTCGCCCCAGGACGCGCAGCTGCTCGTGCGCACCGAAGCGCGCATCATCCAGCGACACCAGCGCGATGTCGCGCGGACCATGGCGCATCACCCAGCGCGCGGCCAGCTTGGCGATGCCGGTGGTCTTGCCCACTCCGGTCGGGCCGACGAAGGCGACGCGGCCACCGCGGTCGAGCAGCTCGTCGCCGGTGGTGCGGATGCGCCGCGCCAGCGCCGCCAGCGTGCGCCGCTGCGCATCCTCCACGGCGAGGTCCGCGGGCAGTTCGCGCAGCAGTTCGGCGGCCAGCGGACCGGCCAGGCCCATCGCCGTCAGCTCCTTCAGCAGCTGGACCGTGGCGGGCGCGCGGCGCGCGAGATCATCCCAGGCCAGCTTCGACACCTGGGATTCCAGCAGCTGGCGCATCGAGCGCAGCTCGCTGCCCAGCAGCGGATCGGCAGCCGCGGCGGGTTCCGCCGCGGCGGTGTGCGCCAGGACGGCGGCGAAGTCATCAACCGGCGCGGCGGCGACGCCTTCCGGCGGCGTGGCCTCCGCGGGTTCCACGGCAACGGTGACTTCCACGCCGCCGGCGAAATGCCGCGTGGACAGCAGCACCGCGTCCGGCCCCTGTTCCGCGCGCACCTCGCGCAGCGCAGCCTTCATGTCACGTGCGATATAGGTCTTGATCTTCATGCTACTTTCCTACGGCCGTCACCAGCCGCACTCGACGATTATCGGGAATCTCGTTCCAGGCCAGCACCGCAAGGCCCGGCACGCCGGCGCGCACGAAGCGCGCCAGCGTCTGCCGCAGCGTCGGCGGCACCAACAACACGGAGGGCTCGCCCAGCATTTCCTGCCGGCGCGAGGCGTCGGCGAGGTTGCGCTGCAGGCGTTCGGCGAGGCCGGGCTCGAGGCCCGGGCTCGCGGCATTCGGCGTGGCCAGCGACCCCTGCAGCAGCTGCTCCAGGTCGTTCTCCAGCGTGATTACCGGCAGCTCATCGCGCAGGCCGGCGATGTCCTGCACGATCTGCCGGCCCAGCGCCACGCGCACCAGCGCCTGCAGCTGCACCGGATCCTGCGTGCGGGGCGCGTGTTCGGCCAGCGCCTCGATGATGGTGCGCATGTTGCGCACCGGCACGCGCTCGGCGAGCAGGCCCTGCAGCACGCGCACCACGGTGCTCATCGGCAGCAGCCGCGGCACCAGGTCCTCGACCAGCTTCGGCGCGCTCTTGGCCAGGTTGTTCAGCAGGTGCTGCACTTCCTCGTGGCCCAGCAGCTCGTGCGCATGTGTCTGGATGAGGTGCGACAGGTGCGTGGCAATCACGGTGCCCGGATCCACCACCGTGTAGCCCAGCGTCTGCGCGTGGTCGCGCACGCGCGGCTCGATCCACACGGCCTCCATGCCGAAGGCCGGGTCGGTGGTCTCGATGCCGGCGACCTTGCCGAACACCTTGCCGGGGTTGATGGCCAGCTCGCGGTCCGGGTGCACCACGCCCTCGCCCACCGGCACGCCGGAAATGTTGATGCGGTACACGGTCGGCGCCAGCTCCAGGTTGTCGCGGATGTGCACAGCCGGCACCAGGAAGCCCAGCTCCTGCGTCAGCTTGCGACGCACGCCGCGCACCCGCGCCAGCAGCTCGCCACCCTGTTTGGCATCCACCAGCGGCACCAGGCGGTAACCGACTTCCATGCCCAGCAGGTCCACCGGGCGGACGTCGTCCCATGACAGCTCGCGCGACTCCGGCTGCACCACCGGCGCCACCGGCACCTGTTTCGCCGCGGCGGCCTGCGCGGCCTGCACCACGAGCCTGCGGTTCATGACGCGGGCGGCCCACGCGCACAGCGCGGCGATGCCGAGGAAGGGCACATTGGGCATGCCGGGGATCAGGCCCATCACGCCGATCACGGCGGCGGCCACGTACAGCGCCTTGGGCTGGCCGAACAGCTGGCGGCTGATTTCCCCGCCCATGTCCTGCGAACGCGACATGCGCGTGACGATGATGGCCACCGCGGTGGACAGCAGCAGCGCCGGGATCTGCGCCACCAGGCCGTCGCCGATGGTCAGCAGCACGTAGGTGCGCGCCGCGTCGCCGATGGCCATGTCGTGCGCGGTGACGCCGATGGTCAGGCCGCCCAGCATGTTCAGCACCAGGATGATGATGCCGGCGGTGGCATCGCCGCGCGCGAATTTGCTGGCGCCGTCCATCGAACCGTAGAAGTCCGCTTCGGAACGGACCTCCTGGCGGCGCGTGCGCGCCTCGTCCTGGGTGATCAGCCCGGCGTTCAGGTCCGCGTCGATGGCCATCTGCTTGCCGGGCATGGCATCCAGGGTGAAGCGCGCCGTCACCTCGGAGATGCGGCCGGCACCCTTGGTAACCACCACGAAGTTGATGACGGTCAGGATGACGAACACCACCACGCCGACGGCGTAGTTGCCGCCGACCACGAACTCGCCGAAGGACTTGATCACCTGCCCGGCCGCGCCGGTGCCGGTATGGCCGCGCATCAGCACCACGCGGGTGGAGGCCACGTTCAGCGCCAGGCGCAGCAGGGTGGCCATCAGCAGCACGCTGGGGAACACGCCGAAATCCAGCGGCCGCCGCACGTAGAACACCGCCATCAGCACCACCAGCGACAGCGCGATGTTGAAGGTGAACAGCATGTCCAGCGCCAGCGGCGGCAGCGGCAGCACCACCATGGCGAGCACCGCGAGCACGCCCAGCGGCACGCCGAAGCCGCTCTTCAGGAGATCTCGCATCGCCAGGGGCTGGGCCGGTTCCATCACTTACCTTCGTCGGGCATTTCGATCCGCGGCGGCGAGGGTCGCGGCAGGTAGTCGCGGAGCGCGGCGCGGAGCTGGAAGATATAGGTCAGCACCTTGGCCACGGCCACGTACAGGCCCGTCGGAATCTCGTCACCGATGTCCACGCTGCGATGCAAGGCCCGGGCCAATGGCGGGGCTTCGAAGATCGGAACGCCGTGTCCGGAAGCCACTTCACGGATTCGGGCCGCCATCAGGTCCACGCCCTTGGCCACCACCTGCGGCGCCCGCATGGTCTTCTCGTCATAACGCAGCGCCACCGCGTAGTGCGTCGGGTTCACGACGACCACGTCGGCCTTCGGCACGTCGTCCATCATGCGCCGCTCGGCCATCTCCCGCTGCAGCGCGCGGATGCGGCCCTTGATTTCCGGAGAGCCCTCGGATTCCTTGTGTTCCTGGCGGATCTCCTCGCGCGTCATGCGCAGGTCCCGGTGGTACTGCCACAGCTGGAAGGGCACATCGATGGCCGCGATCAGCACCATGGCCGCGGTCAGCGCGATCAGCGCCTGGCCGGTGATCTGGATGGCGTGGCCGATGGCCGCCTCCAGCGGTTCGGAGCCCAGCCGCAGCAGCCGGTCGGTGTTGAACTTCAGCACCAGCACGCCCGCGGCACCGACGATGGCGAACTTGCCCAGCGCCTTGGCCAGCTCCACCCAGGAGCGCAGCGACACCATGCGCGCCAGGCCCGCCGCCGGCGACAGCCGCGAGAAATCCGGCACCAGCGCCGCGCCGCTGAACGCCCAGCCACCCAGCGCCAGCGGCGCGCCCAGCGCCAGCAACAGCGTGATGCCCAGCACCGGCGCCACCGCCCACAGCGCGGCCAGCGACAGGTGGCCGAGCGACTGGATCATCGCCGCCTCGTCGAAGACGCGCGCCGGCGGAATGATCAGGCCATCGCGCATCAGCTCGCCGAGCCGGCCGCCGAGCGTGCGGCCGGAGAACATCAGCAGCGCCCCGGCGCCGACCATCACCGCGGCGGCGGTCAGTTCACGCGAGCGCGGGATGCGGCCTTCGCGCCGCGCATCATCCAGGCGCTTCTGCGTGGGGGCTTCTGTGCGCTCGTGGCGTTCGGTCTCGGCCATGGCTTCAGCCTGCCCCCAGCAGCGAACCGGCGAAACGCAGGCTGTCCTGCATCAGCCGCACGAAGGCCGACTGCATCGCCGGCAGGCCCGCGAGCATGATCAGCAGCCCGGCGATCAGCGTCACCGGAAAGCCGATGGCGAACAGGTTCAGCGACGGCGCGGCACGGCTGACCACGCCGAAGGCCAGGTTCACGATGAGCAGCGCGGTGACACCGGGCAGCGCCACCATAAGCGCGCCGCGGAACAGCTGCGTGCCCCACTGCGCCACCTGGCGGAAGCCTTCCGGATCGAGGCCATCGGTGGAGATCGGCAGCGTGCGGAAGCCGTCGGCCAGCGCCTGCACGATGGCGACGTGACCGTTCAGCGCCAGGAAGGTCAGCGTCGCCACCAGCGTGTAGAACTGGCCGACCACCGGCGCGCCGGTGCCGCGCAGCGGGTCCACGTTGAAGGCGAACGACAATCCCATGGTGTTGGCGAGCAGCTGGCCGCCCATGGCCAGCGCGTCGAACACGATCTGCAGCACGAAGCCGATGGCCACGCCGATCAGCAGCTGCTGTACGGCGACGATGAGCCCGGCCGCGGAGAACATCGCCACCTGCGGCTGGGGCAGGAGCGGTGCGACCAGCAGCGTGATGGCGCCGGCAACCACCAGCCGCATGCGCGCCGGCACGTAGCTGGCGCCGAACACCGGCGCCACCATCAGGCAGGCTCCGATGCGCAGGAACGGCCACAGCCAGGCGGCGATCCAGCCCTCGATCTGTCCGGTGGTCAGCGTGATCACGGCGCGGCCCTGGCGCGGCCCGTCAGCCGATCAGCCCGGGGATGCTCTCGAACAGCTGCCGCGTGTAGCCGACGAGCAGCTTGATCATCCATGGTCCCGCCACGGCGATGGTCACCGCCATGGCCAGCAGCTTGGGGATGAAAGACAACGTCATCTCGTTGATCTGCGTCGCCGCCTGGAACACACCCACCAGCAGTCCGGTGACCAGCGTCACCAGCAGCAGCGGCGCGGCCAGCAGCAGCGTGATCTCCAGTGCGCGGGTGCCGATGCTCATCACGGTCTCGGGGGTCATGCATGCCTCGCGCAAATCAGCGGTAGAAACTGGCGGCCAGCGTGCCCATCACCAGCGACCAGCCGTCCACCAGCACGAACAGCATGATCTTGAACGGCAGCGAGATGAGCACCGGCGAAAGCATCATCATGCCCATGGACATCAGCACGCTGGCCACCACCAGGTCGATGATCACGAAGGGGATGAAGATCAGGAAGCCGATCTGGAAGGCGGTCTTGAGTTCGCTGGTGGCGAACGCCGGCACCAGGATGGACAGTGGCACGTCCTCGGGCTTGTCGAAGCCCTGCCCGCCGGTGATGCGCACGAAGGTGGCGATGTCGCTTTCGCGCGTCTGCTGCAGCATGAACTGCTTCAGCGGGCCGGCGGCGCGCGTCATCGCCTCGGTGGTCTCGATGGTGCCGGCCATGTAGGGCTGCACGGCATCGGTGTTGATGCGTTCCACCACCGGGGCCATCACGAACAGCGTCAGGAACAGCGACAGGCCGATCAGCACCTGGTTCGGCGGCGCCTGTCCCGCGCCGATGGCCTGGCGCAGGATGGCCAGCACGATCACGATGCGCGTGAAGGCCGTCATCATCAGCAGGATGGACGGCAGCATGGTCACCGCCGTCATCAGCAGCAGCAGCTGCAGCGTGAGCGAGTAGCTCTGTCCGCCGCCGGCACCCTGCACGGTCACCGCGGGAATGCCCGGCGCCGCGGCCTCGGCCGCCGCCGGCAGCAGCACCAGCAGCAGCCCCGCCAGTGCCGCACCCGTGGTGCACAGCCGCTTCATTTGCCCAGGCTCCGGCGCAGCAGCGCGCCGAAACTCGCGATCTGGCTGCCCGTCACGGCCGGTGGCGGAGCCGCGCCGTCGGCGGACAAGGTCTTCAGCAGCGTCACCTGGCCGCTGGCGACACCCAGCAGCAGGCGCTCGCCGTCGACGCGCACGATCACCGCCCGCTCCTTGGCACCGAGGGAGGCCTGCGCCACCACTTCGATGCCATTGGCAGCCGCCCTGCCGCCGCGCAGGCGGCGCGCCACGAATGCCACCACGAACACCGTGGCCAGCACCACCACCAGGCCGAACAGCATCTGGCCGATGCCGCCGGCGGCACCGGTGACATGCGAGGCGGCCACTTCCGGTGCGGCAAAACGATGCGCAGGCGCGGCGACCGGCACGGCCTCCGCGGCAAACGCCGGCGGTACCAGTGCCCAGCCGGCCAGCGCCAGCCGTGTGACGATGCCCTTCATGCGGCGGTTACTTCAGCTTGCGGATGCGCTCGGCCGGGCTCACCACGTCGGTGAGGCGGATGCCGAACTTCTCGTTCACCACCACCACTTCACCGTGGGCCACCAGCGTGCCGTTGACGAACACGTCCAGCGGTTCGCCGGCGGCGCGCTCGAGCTCGACCACCGAGCCCTGGTTCAGCTGCAGCAGGCTGCGGATCGGCAACCGCGTGCGGCCCACTTCCAGCGACAGGGTGACCGGCACGTCCAGGATGACGTCCAGATTGACATCCCTGGCGGGCGGTTCGGCGGTGATGATTTCATTCGACATGGCGGCGACCTACTGCATCACGAAGCTGGTGAAATAGACGGCCTCCAGCTGCTCGGGCTTGCCGCCCTCGCTGGAGATGATGTGGCGTACGGCATCCAGTGCCGCCGCGCGCAGCGCTTCCTTGCCCGCCTCGGTGGAGACTTCCTCGGCGTGCTTGTTGCCGAACAGCAGCGTCAGGTCGTTCTTGATGATGGGCATGTTGGCCTTCAGGAACTCCACCATCTTCGGATCGCGGGTCATCAGCTGCACGGCCACCTGCAGGAAACGCGCCGAGGAACCCGGCTCGAGGTTCACGACGAAAGGCGGACTGAGCTCGACGAATTGCGCGGGCAGCTTCACCGCCGCCGCCGGTGCGGCCTTGGCGGCCTTGGTGTCCTTGTGCCGCAGCGCGAAGTACGCGCCCGCGCCGCCACCGGCCAGCACCACCACGGAAAGAATGACGATCAGCAGGCCCTTCTTCGATTTCTTCGGAGGGGCGACTTTTTCTTCGGACATTGCGTGAGGCCTCGGGCGTTGTTACTGCCCGAAACCACAGCAAGGCCTGTGCCATAAGGTGCCTGCGAGCAGTAATGCATTGATGCCGCAGGCTTTTCGCGCCGCCACGCAGTGTGACGGAGCGCACACGTGCCGGAATTCAGGCGTAGGTGTCGACCAGCCCGATGGCAATCCGTCGCGATGCCTGGCTTGAAGCAGATTCGACGCCATCGAGCGCACCTGCGGAACCGGCGCCCGCCACGCGGGATGGCTCGGCGCCGCGCGAGCCCTGCCGCGGCGCCTGCTGCGAAACACCGGCCTGGCCCAGCGTCAGCCCGGCGCCGGCCAGCAGCTCACGCAGACGCGGCAGTGCTTCACCAAGCGCACTGCGCGCGTCGGCATGCTGCGCGCCGAACCACACGTCGGCGGTACCCTGGTTGACGCTGATGCGCACTTGCAGCGGGCCCAGATGCTCGGGCGTGAGATTCAGCGATCCCTCGTGCTGGCCGCGCAGGCTCATCAGCACCAGGCGCGAGCCCAGTTCGTCGGCCCAGCGCGGCGTGCCGACGGCGGCGTGCAGCGTGGAATCGGGAGCCGCGGCAACTGCGGCGGCTGCGTGCGGCGTCGCGCCGGCGTTGGCCGTCATGGCCAAGGCCTCCGGCGCGGGAGCAGGAGTTTGCGGCGCCGCCGGCGCGGCGTCGGGCGCGTGGACGGCATCGGCGGCCGCGGCCGGCGTGGTGGTTTCCACCACTCGCCGCGCCAGCTCGACCAGCAGCGGTGCATCCAGTTGCGCCGGCTCGTCGGTGCGCTGCGTCGAAGGCATCGCAGGCGGCGCCGGCGTTGCCACCGCGCTGCGTTGCGCATTCTCCGGATTCAGCATCTGCAGCAGCTGGCGCAGGTCGATCCGCTGTGCGCCGGGCGTGGACTGCAACGACGCGTCCGGAGTACCCGCCGTCGCGGCAGCGGCGTCCGGCAACGCGTTGTCCGCGGCGGCCGCGGTGGTCGCGGTGGTCGCGGTGGTCGCGGTGGATGCGGCGGATGCGGCGGATGCGGCGGATGCGGCGGATGCGGCGGATGCGGCCGCGTCCATGTTCGCGGCGACGCCCGCCAGCACCGCGGCGGCAAGGGCGGCCGGCGGCTGCGCCGCGCCGGAAGAATGCGTGGCGTCGGCTGGCCTGTCCTCAGCGGCGCCATCGCCGTCGGCCCGTTCGCCGACCGCGCAGGAATTGCCAGCTGGTGTCGTGAGTGCCTGCAGCATGCCGGCGATCAATGCCGCCATGGCATCCGCTGGCGCGTGCTCGCTGTCCGCCGTCGCGTCCTCGCTGGTTGCATGGCCGGCACGCAGCGCCGTGATTGGGCTGCGTGAGGTGGCGGCCGCCGGGGCACCTTGCGCGGGCACTGCGGCATCCAGCGCGGCGAGGAAACCCGCCGCCTCGCCGCCGGATGCCTCGCCCTGCGGCGCCGATGCCCCCTTGGCTGCCATCACACCCGCAAGCATCGACGTCGCCGAACCCATCATTGCGCCTCCGTGGAACCCGCGGCACGCAGGGCGGCGCGCTGGGCACGTTCATCTGTTTCCTCCTGCTCGCGCCGCTCGCCGGCCCGCGCCTCGGCGCTGCGCCAGCGGTCCGTCACGTTCTCCACCGCCTTGACCTGCCGTGCGGCGCCCTGCCAGCTGCGGCGCAGGTTCGCGACCTGCTCGCGCGCCAGCGCCACGCTCTTTTCCTGCTGTGCCAGCGCCTGCTCCAGCCGCGCCAGAAACGCCTGGAAGTCACGCAGCCTGGTGATGCTGGTGCCGCCCTCCGCCCGCTGGCGGAACGCCAGCTGGTATTCGCCGTGGTAGGTCCGCAGTTCGTTGAGCTTCGTCTCGGCTTCGGCCAGCCGGCGCTGCCCGTCGGCGAGTGCCCGCGCCTGCGTCCGTTCGCCCTGCTCCAGCACCTGCTGCACCGGAGCCATGCGTTCCGCGCGCGTCATTCAGCCGCTCCCATCAGCCGCTCGAGCTGTGCGACGCTGTCGGCGAAGCCCACGCGCTGCCCGAGGTCCTGGCGCAGGAACTCCTGCAGCGCCGGCTGCGCGGCGATCGCCGCGTCGATGCGCGGGTCGCTGCCGGCGCGGTAGGCGCCGATCGCCACCAGGTCGCGGTTGTGTTCGTAGGTGGCGAGCACGCGCCTGAGCTGGCGCGCCTGCTGCAGCTGCCGCTGCGGCACGATGTCGTGCATCACGCGGCTGATCGAGGCCTCGACGTCGATGGCCGGGTAGTG